>DHIM01000342.1:4458-7751 GCA_002403785.1 Clostridium sp. UBA4746 | reverse complement strand
AATATATTTTTGAAGCTGTAAATAAACCGATTTTCATATTAGATGAAGATTTTCTTATGAAAAATTGTAATAAAGCCGCACTGGATATAACGGGCTATAATTTTAAAGACTTAAAGGAAAATTCACTCCATGCAATAATAAATTTTAGAAATTTTAATTTTAACACTATTATACTGCAAGAGGAAAAGGTTATTAATATTGAAGTTGATTTACACAGGAAAAATAAAGAAGCTCTTATCTATGAACTATTAGCAACGATTATATATGATGAATATAAAGACATATTAGGAATCGTTACTCTATTACATGATGTTTCTGAAAGAAAAAAAATAGCTGAAATACAAAAAAAATATACTCTTAAATTAGAAGAATCAAATCTTAAGCTTGAAAATGAGATTACAGTTAGACTACTTGCAGAAGAGCAAATACGGCATTTCGTATATTATGATGCCCTTACAGAACTTTTTAACAGAAAAAAAATGCGAGAAGATGTTGATATATTACTAGATAACAAACGCGAAAAATTTGCGTTCCTTTTTATAGATCTGGATAAATTTAAGAGTGCTAATGATAATTATGGGCATCAAGCTGGAGATAATATTCTTAAAATCGCCGCGGTGAGATTAAAAAATATTATTAGGTCAACGGATGAAGTTTATAGAATTGGGGGTGATGAATTTATAATAATACTAAGAAATTTGAAAGCATCTGCAAATGCTGAAAAAATTGCAGTAGTTGCTTTGGAAACATTAAGCGAAGCTTTTACTTATAAGGAAAACCAATTATTTATTGGCGCAAGTATAGGAATAAGTATATTCCCTGAGCACGGAATTGATGAAGACACATTAAGTAGGAAGGCTGATCTAGCTATGTATGAAGTTAAGCGCACGGGTGGAAATGGGTATAAGGTATTTTTAAAAGAAATGAAAGAAGCAGTAACTAAGTAGTTAGTAAAATTTAAAATCAACATTGTTATTTAACAATGCTGATTTATTCATTTTAAACTGGTATTACTATTTCAATGTTCGGCAGCCTTTATAGCATTTGAAGAACTTAATCTTCCATAACCGAACTTTGTATCATATCCTATTTTACCTAAGTCAGTGCTTGTTTTATGAAGAATATCCTTTGCTTTTACTGGAGTTAGCTTATTATTAACAGAGTAAAGAAGTCCAGCTACAGCAGAGACATGAGGTGCTGACATAGAAGTTCCACTCAAATAGGCAACTTCGCCATTTGTTAGCAAACTAGGAATTGAAACTCCTGGTGCCACAATATCTAGTTTGCTTCCCCAATTTGAAAAACTTGCTAACTGATCTTTGTTGTCCGTAGCACCTACATTTACAACATACTTTGAATTTGCTGGATATGAAAGATTTCCTGTAGATTCATTTCCAGCTGCTGCAACAACAGTTACACCTTTATCATAAGCATATTTAAGTTGTGTTTCAATTTGAGGCACATCCGATGGAACTACTGGGGCACCATCACTTTTTCTAATACCTAGACTTAAGTTTATGACTTTTGCGCCCTTATCTACTGAATATTTTATTCCCTTTGCAATATTTTCTTGAGTACCTGACCCGTTGCTGTCCAATACCTTTACAGGTAATATTTCTGAATTGTTATTTACACCAGCAATGGAATACCCATTATTATTTTTTGCAGCGATTATCCCTGAAACATGTGTGCCATGATTATTGTCATCCATTGCATCATTATCATTATTTACAAAATCATGACCATCTTTAACTCGTACTACATCCTTTAAATCTGCTAGTTCATAATTTACACCTGTATCGACAACAGCAATTAACGTTTTAGGGAGAATTTTATTATTTAGAAAATTATTAAGACTCATATAATCTATATCAGAAAAGTCCTTTCCTACGACATTTACTGTTCCATTAGAGGTGCTAGTAGGAACTTTTTGCTTTACATTCTGTAAATTCCACTGGCTTTTATATTGCACATCCGAACTCAAAGCATTTATAGAAATATTAGAAGAAACATTTTTAAATGCGGAGTTTTTCTTAATTGTGTTTATTAATTTATTTTTATCGGAACAACCATCAACAATTACAACATAACTTTTATCAATTTTTACCTTTGTATCTGCTACATTTCGTACAGTAACACTACAATTTAAGCCTTCTGAACGTAGCAGACCTTTAATTGTTGTACTAATACCATCTAATGTTAAAGTATTTTTAGTATCCACTAATATTTCAGATTTAGAACTTTTTGAATTTGAAATACCAGAATTACTTATAAACTTAACTAAATTTAACCCTACATATTCTTTCAAATTTATAGTTGTCCAGATTTCATCAATTCGGCTCTTTAGGTCGCCATCAACTTCTGATGATACTAACTTATATATATTAAATATTGAGTTATAATCGCTTGTAGTTAATATATAATTACTTTTACCTGTTTCAGAAGTGTTTTTTAATTCTATTAATAAGTTGGAAATTTTTAATATTTCCCATGTCATTTTCGCTCTATAGGTTTTATTAAATACAACATCATCCAATATGGAACTAGAAGCCGAATAGTATATATTGGTTATCTCTTTCCCTAAAGTAGAGTTATTTAACACCGTATCTCTAAAATTTCTTAAAATTGGTAATAGAGCTAAAACCATTATATTTGTTTTTGCTAAAGCCTCGCTGGAGCAAAAGGTATCTTTACTAGCGGGGATGGTAGGCGCCAATGCCTCAAGTGTTGATGATAACGTCATGCTTCCACTACTTGCAGCTTTAACCTTTACATAATATGGTCCTACCCAAGCAATCGGATAGGATATGTATGAACTTTTATTTAAATAATCACTATGCGTTTTATTCTTTTTGGCATTATCTATACTATTATAAATACTTTCATAATAGCTTGCCCCTTTAACTTCAAATTTAATATGAGTTTTTGTATTAATTGATTTTGAAGGATCGACTTTAAACCATAATTCTTCGCCACTTTTAACTTCTTTTGTATAACTTTTACCGGGTGTTAAACTTATAGCAGTAGCGGGCGAACTTGGTGCTAATGTAGTTAGTAAATTAGCCAATGCATAAACCCCATTATTTAGAAACATTAGAAAAACTAATGTAAGGCTTGTACAAATTATTCTTAAACTATTTTTCTTCATTATATAATCCCCTTAATAATTGTTAAATACAATTAACAATATATTTTTACAATTTAATTTTGTGCTTTAAATATATAATTTGGTTGAACATACTTAAAATCTTTAGATTTTGAAAGTATCTTTGTAATTTCATCCTCATTTAAGG
>DHIM01000342.1:538-4338 GCA_002403785.1 Clostridium sp. UBA4746 | reverse complement strand
AATTTAAGGTTGTACTTAGTGTTCCAACAAAGTTATTATCTAGTGTCACTACTTCATCACTAGATTCTCGTACATCGATTTTTATTTTTGGATCTGATGTTTTTAAACTAGCAATTATTATCTCTTTTACTTCATATATAGTCATTTTACTTTTAGTTACTATTATAAATTCTAAATTAACTGATTTCTTACCATTTACGTTAATTCCAATTATAATTGCAGAAATAATTATCACAATAATAAAAATAACGGAAATGATTATACTATACTTTTTCATTGTTTAAATTAGTGATATGACCGCTTACACAGTTTATAGCCACTAATAATTCACCTCTTTTCTCTATAATAAAAAATTTTGTAATTATTTTTATAAAAATTCATAGATAAAGTGGAAACTCTTTACTATAATATAACACTAATAAGAATATATACGCAAATTGTTGTATTATGTATAAATCAAAGAAATATAATTACAATAGGTTTAAGAAAAAAACATAAAAATAGAACTAAAAATCTCACTTTTTAGTTCCATCAATATTCTATATTATCAATTTTATTCTATTTGCTTAAACTGTAGACTGTAAAGGTAAGGATATAATCCTTCTTGACTTATAAGCTCGTCATGTGTTCCTCTTTGATTTATTCCTTCATCAGTAAGTACAATTATTTCATCAGCATTTTTTATTGTACTTAGTCTATGAGCAATAACAAACGTTGTTCTATTTTTCGTAAGGTTTTCTAATGATTTTTGAATATATTGTTCGTTTTCATTGTCTAGTGCAGAAGTCGCTTCATCAAGTATTAAAATTGATGGATCTTTTAAAAATACTCTTGCTATAGATATCCTTTGCTTTTGTCCACCAGAAAGTTTTACTCCTCTCTCACCAGTATAAGTGTCATAGCCATGTTCGAGATTCATAATAAATTCATGAATATTTGCATTTTTGGCTGCCTCAATTATTTCATAGTCGTATGCTCCTGGCCTACCATATAATATATTTTCTTTAATGCTTCCAGAAAACAAATAAACATCCTGTTGAACTAATCCAATAGATTTTCTAAGTGATTTAAGTTTTATATTTTTTATATCGATGTCATCTATTGTTATTGAACCATCATTTACCTCATAAAACCTTGGTATAAGACTGCAAAAGGTTGTTTTACCACCACCTGATGGACCAACAAGTGCAATATTTTTGCCTGATTGTATTTTTATATTTATATTGCTTAATATATTTTGCTTGTTATTATAACTAAATGATACATTATTAAAAGATATCTTTCCCTTTGGATTAACTAATTCAACTGCATCTTCTTTATCGATTATATCTGGCTTTGTTTTTATGACTTCAACAAATCTTTCAAATCCTGAAAGCCCTCTTTGAAACTGTTCTGTAAAATTTACAAGCTTATCAATAGGAGTTAAAAACGTATTTATATAAAGTATGTAAATTACAAGGTCGGATACTTTTAATGAACCGTCACTTATAAATATGCCACCTACAAGAATAGCGCTAAGATAAAGCAATCCTTGAAAAAAGCTGTTGCCACTATAAAATCTGCCCATTATAAAGTAACTTTCCTCTTTATTCCTTAAAAATTCGTTATTACCTTTAGCAAATTTAGTATTTTCTATTTCTTCATTAGCAAATGATTTTACTACGCGAATACCTGCTAAACTGTCTTGAATTTGTGCATTTACACCTGCTATCTTTTCTCTATTTTCAGAAAAAACTTTTCGCATTTTCTGATTATAGAAATATGAAAAATATAACATTACTAATGTAAATAAAAGAAGTATAAGTGTTATTCTTGAATTTATACTTGCGAGTATAGCAAATGACCCAACTATTTTTAATATAGATATGAATACATCCTCAGGTCCATGATGTGCAAGTTCTGATATATCAAAGAGATCTGTAACTATTCTTGACATAAGCTTTCCTGTATTCGCTTCGTCATAATAAGAAAAAGATTGTTTTTGAAGATTGTCAAAAATATCTTTTCTCATATCCGATTCCATTTTTGCTCCCATAATATGTCCCCATGATGTTATGAAATACTGACAAAAATACCTTACAATATACATAAATAATAGTGCTATCCCAACATATAAAACATATTTAATTATTTTATTTGCATCATTAAGTACATATACATCATTTAACAAATATCTGACTATTAAAGGAAATGCCAAATCAATCATGGACAAAATTAATGCACAAAACATATCCGCAAAGAACAGGAACTTGTATGGCCTGTAGTAACTTATAAAGGTTTTTAAAATTTTCATTATTCTTGTAACCCCTTATCCTTAAAGTTATTTTATTCATATTATTATAACACTTATACAGGAACATATAGTCCATTTATAGTCACAGCATTATTAGAATGTAAATTTATTATATTACTTTATTCTTAGTTCCATTTTTTATTATAATATTAAATAGTGTTACTCCACAGCCACAGGCAAACTATTGTTAATATATAAATATTTTCATAAATCAAGGGCATAATAAAAATATTATTAAAGTGGGGTGATGCAAAATGTCAAGCAAAAAATATAGTTTAAATGAAAGTATTAATAATATAAAAAAGTTGCTTGGAACCCAAAATGAATCAGTAATAAGAAACTTCATTATTGGAAGGGGAAATTACTTAGAGGCTGCAATTATTTATATGGATGGATTAGTTAAAAAAGATATGATAGATAGAGATATACTAAACCCACTAATGATCCACGTTAATGAGAATCTTATTAGCATGGAAAATATAGAGGAATATATATATAAAAAGTATATTGCGGTTAGCAACACCTATGTTGAAACAGATATAAATAAAGTCGTGGCTAATATTAAAAGAGGAAAAACTATATTACTATTGCAAGACTCTTGTAAATTTATAATAATAGATACTACAGGAGGAGTTTATAGAGCAATAACAGAGCCACCAAACGAAATTGCTTTAAGGGGACCAAGAGAAGGCTTTGTAGAAAACCTAGAGATAAACGTAAGCATGCTACGAAGACGAATAAAAGATAAAAATCTAGCAACTGAGAAATTTGTATTAGGAAGGAGAAGTCAAACAGATTTAGTAATCATGTACATAGATGATATTGTAGATAAAGAATTTTTACAAAAAATAAAGGATAAAATAAATACCATAGACATAGATTCTGTTACAGAAAATGGTATTCTTGACCAATGTATGGAAGAACACCCTTATAGTATATTTCCACAGGTAATCGGGACTGAAAGACCGGAGGTTGTAGAATCCAAATTAATGGAAGGTAAAATTGCATTCTTATTATCAGGCACTCCATATGTTTCAACTTATCCGACTACTTTTATAGAGTTTTTTCAAACCCCAGAGGATTATTTGGGAAGAGTAATTCAAACATTTTTAACACGAATGATAAGAATTATAGCTGTTTTTATAGTAATATCTTTTCCTGCAATCTATATAACATTAATTAAGTTTAATCAAGAGCTCATACCAATAGATTATATTAAGTCTCTTATACAAGCCAGAAAGGGTATTTCATTAAGTCCATTTATGTCTTTATTAGGTATGCAAATAAACCTAGAACTTATGAGAGAAGGTGCACTGAGGATGCCTACTAAAATAGGCCAGTCTCTTAGTATTGTAGGTGGGATTATTATTGGAGATGCCGCACTTAAAGCAAAAATCGTAAGTTCAAGTACTTTACTTATTGCAGGAATTTCTGTTGTTGCTTCTTTTGCAATATCTTATTATCAGATGTCTGTTTCAGTAAGGTTGTTAGTATACCCCATGTTAAT
>DHIM01000342.1:0-387 GCA_002403785.1 Clostridium sp. UBA4746 | reverse complement strand
TTGTTAGTATACCCCATGTTAATCTTATCAAATTGGCTCGGGATACTGGGAATAGTAATAGGATGGTTTTTTATATTAGCATATCTCTGTTCCATGGAGAATTTTGGCGTCCCCTATTTTTCATTTCCTAAAAGCGATATGAAGGATATATTTATAAGAGCACCTATTTGGAAAATGAATAAAAGACCTGAGGTTATTCCACATAATGATCCTGTAAGGCAAAGCGATTTCAGAGGTGAGAAAAATAAATAGAGCTAAACGTACCTTATTAACCCCAAGCCAATTTACATTTACATTAAAGGCAATTATGACTGGTATAGCAACGATGTCTCTACCTAATCTCGTTATAAGAGTTTCAAAACAGGATGGCTGGATAAGCATCATATT
>DHIM01000017.1:9350-11259 GCA_002403785.1 Clostridium sp. UBA4746 | reverse complement strand
CACTTTGATCCTTGGTGGAACCCAGCTGTAGAATCTCAAGCTACAGATAGAGCTCATAGAATTGGTCAGAAGAAAACAGTAGAAGTGATAAAATTAATAGCAAGAGGAACTATAGAAGAAAAGATATTTAAGTTACAACAAAAGAAAAAAGAAATTTCAGAAAGTGTAATCAACAATGAAACAGGAGCAGAATTATTGCTCTCTCAGATGAGTCAAAATGATATTGAAGATTTATTTGTATGAAAAAAAAGCAGGCATAGACCTTTTTAAGGTTCGAGTGCCTGCTTTTTACTTTATTTAGAATCTGGTAATTTTACAGTTTGACCAATATCAATAATCTTTATGCTCCCATCATTTATTCTTTTTAAAATATCTAGAGTAACCTTATCTTCATCTTGAGCTAAAATATATGTTTTATAATGAATTGGAATCATAAGTTTAGCATTTGTCATTTTAAACATTTTAAAGCTTTGCTGTGGTGAGCAATGCAAATCTTGAAACTCATCAGGTTTATAGCAACCTACAGGCATAATAGCAACATCAGCTATTAAATCCTTATATTCATCAGTATACGCAGTATCTCCAGCAAAAAAAATCTTTTTCGAATCTCTTTCAATTATATAGGAGTTACTCTCAGCAATAGATCCCCAAGGATAACGACTTCCATCGTGATTTGCTTTTAATGCTTTTATTTTTATGTAATTATCACTATATATTTGATTTTGTGTTAATAAAATTATGTTTTTAAACCCTAAAATTTTTAAGGGGATATTTAAGTTTTTAGGTGCAATAACTATTGCACTTTTATTTAATTTAATTAGGGTCGAGTAATTCAGATGATCCATATGACCGTGGGACAGCAGTATATAATCAATATTAATGGAGGATAAGTTTAAAGAAGGTTTAACTAATCTTTTTATTTGACCAAGATTTATACTGGTTACAGGATCAGTTACTATAAGCTTATGATTCAAATTGATAACTACAGTTGCATGGCCTACCCAATGGATGGAGTTTTTTACTACGGGCTCATGTAATGGATCGCGTATGTGCTTGAAGTACAACTTGAAATTTCTACGATGCAATTCATACATATACCCAAAAATTTTTTTTAATCTAATAAAATTCATTTTATACCTCTTAATTTTAATATATTAGTTTTAAATGATTATGTTTTTATAGTATAGTTTAAAAATATTGTCTAAGTGAATTATACCATAACATGCCAAAGTTTATACTATGTAAAAATAAGTGGTCATATAGCAGGATAATTACATTAATATAATCTATAATTAAAATTATTAAACAAGTAATGATTGTTAAATAATTGACAATGTGACTTTTTTCTGATATTTTAATATTAGAACTATTATTTTTAACAAAAAAGGAGGATAATTATGATTACAAACGAAACACAAAATGTAAAAATTACAAACTCAGATCCATCTGCTTTAGGTTTATTTGGACTTGCAATGGTAACGCTTGTGGCATCCTCACAAAAACTTGGACTTACGGAAGGTGTATCTTTTATACTTCCATGGGCTATATTCTTAGGTGGATTTGCTCAACTATTTGCATGTATAAATGATTCAAAACGTAACAATGTTTTTGGAGCGACAGCTTTTGGTGCTTTTTCATTCTTTTGGATGTCTGTTGGATTATCATGGGTAATTAAAGCAGGTGTATTTGGTCAAGTTTTAGCATCAACTGTAGATGCTAAGCAATTAGGAATTGCTTATGTAGGGTACTTAATATTTACATTATTTATGACTATAGGAGCGGTAGAAACTCACAAGGTATTATTTGCAGTTTTTGTATTAATTGATTTTTTATTTATAGGATTAGCACTTAGTACTTTTGGAATCATGTATGAATTTTCACATAAATTAGCAGCATATTCTGAATTGTT
>DHIM01000017.1:4879-9209 GCA_002403785.1 Clostridium sp. UBA4746 | reverse complement strand
AGCATATTCTGAATTGTTAATTGCACTAGTTTCTTTCTATGGGTCTGCGGCGGCAGTTTTAAATCCTCATTTTGGAAAGCAATTTTTACCAGTTGGGAAACCATTTGGTATATTCAAAAAATAATTTATTTAAATATTAGAATGATATAAAAGTTCTTTTGTAAATATAAATATTGCAACTTATATGCTTCATAATAAGGTTAAAAAGAATGTAACATCCTGAAAACGATATCAGAATAAACATTAACGAGAAATCATGTTCATATATGTAAGGTTTTAAATAAAATGCAAATTAAATAAAAGTACTATATTGTAATTCTACAATATAGTACTTTTTTTTACCTTGAAAAAATCAATGTACTCTCACCAATTTACCAATCACCTCATATAGTATTTATATATGGAGAAGCAGGCTTTAAAGTCAGGTAATTATAGGTGAAAGCATGGGCCTCTATAATAAACTTAATTAATCATATAGGAATGAATTATTAACATACAAATGAAAATTGATGATAAACGGGTAGGTGTATAAGATGAAAAATGTGATACTATCAAAGAGGAGAATGTGATTGTATGAATATATGCGTTATTGGAGCTGGTTATGTAGGACTTATAACTGCATTATGCTTTGGTAAAAAAGAAAATAAAGTAATTTGCGTAGAAAAAGATCTAGATAAATTAATCATGTTAAAAAGTGGGATTCCAACTATATTTGAAGAGGGATTAGAGGAGTTACTAAAAGGGTCGTTAAGAGAAAGCAGTGTTCAGTTTACAGACAATTTGTCACTAGGAATTAAGGCTTCAGATATAATATTTATTGCTGTTGGCACTCCAACAAACGATAATTGGGATGTAGATATTGGACAAGTAGAACAGGTAATAAATTTAATTTCACCCTATATTAATAAATATAAAGTAATAGTAACGAAAAGTACAGTGCCAGTCGGTACTCAAAAATATATAAAAAGTAAGTTGCTAGAAAATCATGTGCCAATGGAAAATTTTGATGTAGTTTCCAATCCCGAATTTTTAAGAGAAGGGAAAGCTATATATGATTTTTTTTATGGTGATAAAATAGTTATAGGCTGTGAATCACGAAAAGCTGAGGAAACAATGAAAAAGTTATATGAACCATTTAAAATAAAAATAGTGCTAACTAATCCAGAAACAGCAGAGCTAATTAAGTATACCTCTAATGCATTGTTGTCTGTGAAAATTTCTTTTATGAATGAAATAGCTAATCTTTGTAACAAAGTGGGGGCAGATATTGATGTAATAGCCTACGCCCTAGGATTGGATAAGAGGATTTCGCCGCTATTTTTAAGGGCAGGTATCGGGTATGGGGGGTCATGTTTCCCAAAGGATACAAAAGCATTAGTTAAAATATCTGAGAATTATAACTGCGATCTTGAAATTCTAAGGGCCACCGTTAATGTAAATGAAAAGCAAAGAGTCTTACCAGTGAAAATATTAAAGGAATATTATAAAGATATTGAAGGCAAAACTGTATCTATACTAGGGCTAACATTTAAACCGGGTACGGATGATATTAGGGAAGCACCGTCTTTGTATATAATAGAACAATTATTAAAAAATAAAGTTAATATAAAAGCATATGATCCTATGGTTACAAAAGAAATAAAAAGTATTTTTCCTGATATAACTTATTGTGACGATATGTATGAATGCTTAGCAGACTCTGATGCATTTATTATTTGTACAGAGTGGAGTGAATTCTATAATATTGATTTATTTAAGGCTCAGGAGCTGATGAGGGAATCTGTGATAATAGATGGAAGAAATATATTGGATAAAACAAAGATTAAAAGGGCTAATATTAAAGCGTATTACTCTATAGGAAAAGGAAATATTAAAAACTAATTTAAAAAAGGACTAATACTTTAAAGTGTAAAGTATTAGTCCTTTTCAATTGATTCACTAGGAAAATGGAACAGTTTTGAACCATTTAACAAATTCCGAAATGCCATGCTCAAAATCTGTTAAGGGATTATAGCCTAGAATTTTTTTTGATTTAGTAATATCGGCATAGGTTATTGTTACATCACCAGGTTGTGGGGGTAAATATTTTATATTAGCTTTAATGCCAATCTCAGACTCTAATTTTTGTACCATATATTTAAGCATAATGGTATCAGATCTGCCCAAATTAAAAATTTCATATTTATTAGTACCTGTACTTGCCCAGGTTATAGCTTTATCTATTCCTCGAATAATATCATCTATATAGGTGTAATCTCTCTGCGTAGTGCCATCACCGAAAATAGAAATTTCGTTTCCTTTTAACATCGATGCTGTAAACTTATAAATAGCTAAATCAGGTCTTTGCCTTGGGCCATATACAGTGAAAAATCTTAGACAGGCTATATTTAATCCATAAAGATGACTGTAAACATGACACAAAAGTTCACCAGATTTTTTAGTAGATGCATAAGGTGATATCGGGAAATCTACTGAGTCAGATTCAGTAAAAGGAAGTTTTTTATTGTTCCCATATACAGAAGAAGAGGATGCAAAGATTAGTTTATTTATGCTGAATTGTTTACATAAATCTAATAAATTTAGTGTTCCGTTAATATTTACTTCGTTATATAAAAGTGGTTCGATTATAGAGGGGCGCACGCCAGCCATAGCTGCAAGATGAACTACGACATCTATTTTGTACGAACTAATTACTCTTGTTAAAAAATTAATATCGCGTATATCACCTTCTTCTATTATCAAATTATCATTTGAAATGTTATTCGTATTCATTAAGTTTTTCATTTGAGTAATATTATGTCTCTTTATCTTAGGGTTGTAAAAATCATTAAAGTTATCAATAATAATTATTTTATGACCGCTTTTAAATAAATAATCACAAAGATTTGAACCAATAAAACCTGCTCCTCCAGTTACTAAAAATATATTATCCAACATGCACCCCCTAATTTTCTTAAATTATTTAACCCTATCAAAAAGTTCTAGTAACTCATTAGCTAGTCTATTAAAATTATACTTATCTTCGGCTAATTTTCTTCCATTTTCACCTATGCTAAGTGCTAAATCTTTATTATCTAGAAGACGTACTATATTTTTTTCTAGAACATTTGGGTTTTCATAATCATTCATTACGAAGCCATTCACGCCTTCATCCATTACTTCAGCATTACCACCTCGATTAGTGGTTATAATAGGTAATCCAGCAGCCATAGCTTCATAGTGAACTCTTGCTAAAGGTTCTCTCCATTGTGACATATTTACAAAAATATCTCCCATGCTATAATACTTTGGGATTTCCTTAGGGTTTAAGAAACCTGTAAAAATAACTGGTCCTGGTAGTTCTTTAGATAATTTCTTCAATAAATTAACATAATCAGTTGGTTGATTTCCACCATACCACTTGCTTCCTATAATCATTAAAGCAGTGTTTGGGTGTGATTTCATAACAGAGTTCATAGCTTCTAGTACTATATGGGTACCTTTTTTTGGCGTTAATCTACCAACATATAATATTGTTTTATAATTTTGTAATCCATATTTTGCTCGTAGTGTTGTTCTATATGAGTCCTTATCATTATCCCAAATTGGTTTATATATATTACAATCTACCGCAGAATACACAGGATGAAGTTTACTCGCAGCTAATGGATATAATTCTTTTACGCCATTTGCAATAAATTTACTCACAGTTGTAATAAAACTCACTCTATTAATGCAATCAGTAGCTAAAGTGGCACTAATTTTATTTAGTGGAAACATTTCATTATGCAAGCTTAAACTAAAGGCACAAGTTAAATTTTTACTTAAAAATGGAACCCAGCGAGGTCTGTTAAATATATGCACTAAATCGAAGGCATCTGTAAGAAATTTTTTTACTCCACGCACATATTCTTCTTTAGTGCTAGCTGGCAATCGTATATATTTTACACCGTTTTCAGTAGCTCTGTTAGGTAGCTTAGGATCTTGTATACTAAACACAGTTATCTCATGAATTTGTGATAATATGGGCAAGGCACCTTCGAGATACATTTGGACTGCTCCACCATTTACTGGAGGGAAGGCAAGTTTTTCTGAACAAATCATTGCTATTTTCATGATAACCTCCTTTAAAGCCATTTCTCCAAAGCGGAAAATTTATTTTGTTCAAATTCTGCAATTAAAGAAATCTTATTGTTATTTATTGGTTTGGTATTCTTATGCAAAGTCTTAATTAAGCCAAAGAACCAATGAGGGAACATCAAATCAATTTTTAAAACTTCTTTGTGATCTGGGGATAGGATATTGTTTGTTTCATAGTATTTTAGGATAGTTACAATATCATTAATATTGA
>DHIM01000017.1:243-4715 GCA_002403785.1 Clostridium sp. UBA4746 | reverse complement strand
ATATTGTAATTATTAAGCTTCAGCATTCTTTTTCCAATAATCTTTCTTAAATCTCTAGCAGGTAAGTCGTAGGTTACACTATCTAAATCTATAACTATGCCTTTGCCTTTTGATAGCATTACATTTCCAGTTCCAAAATCCTGATGACATAAACAGGATTTATTTTGATTAATATTACATAAATCATTATAAGGAGAACTATTAATTAAATTAATAGTTTTATTACAAATTTCTATGATGGGATCTATATTATTTATATAGGTAAAAAAAGATGCATTATTAGTATCTTGCGAGCAGATTTCCTTTATTTTTAGCATTCTATTTTTCATTGATTCATATTGTTTTGGCCAGTTTCCAAGTTTAGATGATATTAGGGCAATGGCTGGAGACCCATATCCAATTGAGTCAACATGAAATTTTGATAGTGACATGATTGCTAAAGATAAATCATTTGGGTCTTCTAAATTCATATCACGTCCATCAATCCAACTGTATAGCACAAACAATTGGCCGTTATATTCAGTAATAGGATTATTCTTAGCATCTAAATATATTTTTGGCACATTTCCACCATTATTAAATATATATATTTGAGCATTAACAGAGAAAAGTGCTTGCTCGTAAGATTGATTTAATCGTTTAAGGCATAGTGGTGTATCTTTATATATTACTTTCCACAATGTTTTTAAACCTTTGCTTTGAAGCATCTTTAAATTTTGTGGTTTTATTGTGTAATTTAAAAGAACTTTATTACCAATTTCTAAATAATTATCTGATTCATTTTTCAATATAAATGCCCTCCCATATTAACCTATGAAGGAATGATTTTCTCAAAATTTTGTAAAAGAGTTTCTGCAGATTTTTCTATTTTTATCATTCCTTTTAATCTTTGAGCATATTTATCTTCAGCCCAAGTAGTCTCACGTTTCTCATAGTATTTACTCATTATGCCTACAAAAAGATGAGGGAAAATTAATGTTTCCTTTAATACTTGCCATTTCCAGTGTTCTAGAGGATTTACGGCATTGTACCATTGGAGTATCTGTGATGTTAATCTTAAATCCCATTGGCCTTTCTTTTTCATTATCTTATTCAAAAATTTTCTTATATCGCGAGTAGGCAGATCTATAGTAATAGAATCTATATCTAGAACAAAGATCTCTTTTGAACTTGTAAGAATAAGATTACTAGCTGTAAAATCTTGGTGACATAGGCAATTTGTACTTTTAGCTTCAAGAGACCATTTAGCATATCCTGATTTTTCATTTTCATCTATTGCTAATTGCATTCTTTTATAAAAATAAGGAAATTCTGTTATAATAATTTGCCCGAATTCTGAATGCTTAAGTTTAGACATTTCGGTATCATAAAAGTTTTTTAATTTAATCATTTGACTCTCAAATTCTTCCTTCTGAAGACCCAAATGTAACCTTGGTTTGCAATCATCAGGGAAAACAAATTTTTTGGAAGCGTAATGGAAAGTAGCTAGTTGATCGACTATCATTTTTAATTCTTGAGGTTTGTCCTCATTTGGGGTATTGCCTATAATAGCATCACTTAAGACATAGCAGCAGTTTACTCCTTTTATATAATTATTATTATCTTTTGTTTTAATAATTTTAGATAAGTTAACTTTCCCATTTTTTAAGTGCTCAACAGCTGAGAGAATGAATTCGAGGGTTTTAGATGAGCAGGAGTGTTTTTTTAAGACCTTATCACCACCAGTAGTTTTTATCCACCAAATGGCCTTCTTACCTTTATCAGATTGCTTTTTTACATCAACGACATTAATATTATATAGTGATAGGATTGAATTTATATTTTCTTCTTCCATAATTTCACCTCTTAGTAATATTTTTTTATTTTGAATTAAATTTGTATATAATAAACAAAACCCTGAGGAGTAATATTAGGTATTGAGGGAAAGAAAAGTTGTATAAAATTATATTGGGCAATTAATAATTTTACATTTATATAATTAATCCTCAGGGAATGTACAATTAATACTTATTAAAACTCAAGGGGTTCATCATTGAGTTTTTCATGGGTGTTTTCTTCAATTTCTTCAGTTTCTTCAGGTTTTTCTCCCCATTTAACTTTGATCGTAAAATCACCATAATCTCCATCGCTATCAAGTTTAATTTGATAATCTAATTCTTCTTTATTTGGTATTAATACACGGGTTCCCTCTATTTCAAGTTTGCCTTTGAATAATTTTAAAATTTCATCCTTTAAGAAAAAGTAAAAATCTTCTTTGCTTCCAGTATATTTTTCTCTATAATTCATGGATAAGCCCCCTTTTACTATAATAGTATTCCGATTTAACCATAAAGGTGATAGTAAACATATATTTTTGAAGGAAAAATAAAGTAATATCCCCCAAAACTATAAATATTTTTCTCAATTCAAAATTTATATTATTAAATATATGATATATTAATATTAAGAGGTTTACATACTCAATTTAAAATAGTAAATAATAAATATATAGGTTATATATTTGTGAGAAATAACAATTTAAGGAAGGTGTTTTATGAAAATTTATTCATGGAATGTAAATGGAATAAGAGCTATAAAAAATAAAGGGTTTATTGAATGGCTAATTGTTGATCGACCAGAGGTTTTATGTATACAAGAAACAAAAATTCAAGAAAATCAAATAAGTGAAGAGCTTAAAAACATAGAAGGGTATTACTCATATTTTTCTTGTGCGCAGAAGAAGGGTTATAGCGGGGTAGCTACATACACTAAGCAAAAACCAATATCTGTGACTTATGGTATTGGAATAGAAAAATTTGATAATGAAGGTAGAATATTAATAACGGAATTTGAAAATTGTACTGTTTTTAACATATATTTTCCTAATGGTCAGAAAGATGAAGATAGACTAAATTATAAAATGGAATTTTATGATGCACTACTCGCCTACTGTGAAATATTAAGGGGAAAAGGAAAAAAATTAATTGTTTGTGGAGATTACAATACAGCTCACAACAAAATTGACTTAAAAAATCCAAAAGCAAATGAAAAATATTCAGGTTTTTTACCGATAGAGAGAGCTTGGATGGATAAATTTATATCTTATGGTTATATTGATACATTTAGATACCTCCATGAGGAAGAAGTAAAATATTCTTGGTGGAGTTACAGATTTAAGGCTAGGGAAAAAAATGTAGGGTGGAGACTTGACTATTTCTTTGTAACTGAGGATTTATTAAGTGAATTAAAAGAATCTTCTATTTTAAATGAGGTTGTAGGATCGGATCATTGTCCTGTAAGCATTATTTTATATTGATATTAAAATCTACATTTAAAGTAGCGTTTGAAAATACTTATTTAAAACATTTCAGTGTATAATGATATTATATGTAACAAACTTATAATTTTAGGCACTTGGGTTTTTAAGAAAGGAAGTTTTAGCTATGAACAATGAGAGAAATTTATATCCTGTAAAATTCAAAAAGAGATATGGGTATATAGATAATAAAGGCAATATAGTTATAGAATGCAAATTTAATTATGCACAGGAGTTTGAAGGGGAATTAGCAATAGTTAGTATAGAAGAAAAGTATGGCTTTATTAATAAGGAGGGAGAAGTTGTTATAGAGCTTAAGTATGATGAAGTTCAGCAGTTTAATGAAGACTTTGCGGCAATAAAGTTAGATGGCAAAAAAGGATATATTAGCATAAGTGGGGACCTTATAGTGGAACCTAAATATGAAGAGGCTAATTTCTTTATGGAAGGAAGAGCGGCAGTAAAGAATGGCTATATGTGGGGATATATAGATAGTGAAGGCACAGAGGTAGTACCACCAAAATATTTGGATGCTAACGATTTTAGCGAAGGATTAGCAGCAGTGCAAATAGGTGGTAAAATAGCTTATATAGATAAAAGTGGCAAAGTCATAATAGATGCAATTTATGATTATGCATACGAATTTAATGGTGGAATGGCGCCTGTTTGCTCTAAGGGTAAATATGGGTATATAAACAATAAAGGGGAAACGATTATACAGTTTAAATATACTGTATGTGGAGAGTTTAATGAGGGATTAGCACCAGTTGAAATGAGAGAAAAATATGGTTTTATAAATTGCAAAGGGGAAATCATTATAAAACCTAAATTTCAATGGGCAGATAGTTTTTATAATGGGTTATCCGTAATTTGTGAGAATGAAAAATACGGTTGCATTGATAAAACTGGGAGTATTGTAATACCAACAAAATTTGAAGATGTAGATATTATGAGTGGAGGATTAATTGCTGCTCAAATAGGAGAAAAGTGGGGTTACATAGATTGCAAGGGTAATATAGTTATAGAGCCTAATTTTGAAGAGGCATATGGATTTGTTGATGGCATTGCAAGAGTTGAGGTTGGTAAAAGAATTGGATACATTGATAAATTAGGGGATTATGTTTGGAAATTACAATCCTAAAATTATATGATAAGGCACCTATAATATTATAGGTGC
>DHIM01000017.1:0-127 GCA_002403785.1 Clostridium sp. UBA4746 | reverse complement strand
ATATTATAGGTGCCTTATCATATTGAAATCATATATTGTTCATTAAAATACATTTATAAAATTATTTTTTGAAGAACGTAACTAATTTTCATAATTATATAGAAACTTTTACAGTATACAACAATAG
>DHIM01000075.1:895-4124 GCA_002403785.1 Clostridium sp. UBA4746 | reverse complement strand
GAATATTACTTGCTGCAAGTAAGTTTATTTTCATAAGAGGTTCTATAATTATATATCTTTTAAACTCTATTTTTTCAACAGGTCTATTAAAAATAGATATAAAGAAAAATAATATGACAGTTTTAAAATCTTTAAAGTAACTTATAAAAGGAGAGCAAAATGAATTCAATGGATATAAACTCAACTATAAACTCTCTAAATAGTATTGAGGCAGAGGTTTCAAAAGTACTCACTTTGTCTTTAAATCAAATTCAAGATAATCCGTTAAAGGAAAAGGAAATTATATATCTTTGGACAAAACATATATCGCATATTGGCGACTTTTTATTTTTAGAATGTGAGCGAACGGGAAACAAAGATGTTTATAAAAAATTGATAAAAAGTATGATATTTAAAAAAAATAAATTTTAATGTCCCCTTTTATGGGGGCAAATTTTTTGTAACTTGTTAATGATTAAAAACTAAATTAAAGGGAATAATTTAGTATATAAAATTCATTAATGGAGGCAAAATTTTATGAAAAAAAGAAAAATATTAATAGGGTTGGGTATGGGCATAATTGGGTGTAGATTTTATGACTCCTTCAAAACGGTAATTAAACCAGGAGTAGTAAAAGTTGTTAAGAATGCAATAGTAATAGGAGAAGACACCAGGTTGTTTTTTAAGGAAGCTACAGAAACAGCAAAAGCGCTTAACAATAAAAGTTATAAAAGTATTAATGAAGAGGTCATTAAAGAAAATGAAGTTAATGTAACTGAAAATATAGATAATTTAAAGAAGCAGCTTACAGAAATACAACAGCAGCTTTCAGCACTATAGTTTCGTTGTTTTTAACTTATTTGAAAGGTGGAATCAGTAAGGTTTGGAAGCTATAAACATTTTACCAGGTCGTATACGATTTAAAAGTGATAGAGTCTACAATAATAAGCCTTTGGCAAAATATATTGATACATATACTGATGGACTTTTTGGTGTAACATATTGTAATGTAAATATTTATACTTGTTCAATTCTAATTAAATATGATTCTAGAAAAATTGATTTTAATACTATAAAAGATAATTTACAGTCTGTAATTAATACAACTGCGATGGATACAGAAGAAAAATTAAATCATTACAACATATACTATAAAACTTTAGAAAAGAAAAATATCTCAAGAAATAAATTTTTAGCTTTTAGTTTAATATACATTTTTTTTAAGACAAAACAAATATCTTTTGGAAAATTTTCTCTTAGTAGAAATGTACTTGTTTTTGAACTAGCATCTGCAGTTACAATTATAGGGGGTTACCCTTTATTAAGAAAATTATTTAAGCAATCAACTCGTAGTATATCACAAGACTCGGAAATAATTTTAAATATGGCTGCGATTTCTTTTACTATCTCAAGAGAAAGTAGTAAGGGGGTATTAGTACTAGTTCTTAAACACATGAATAATTATATAAAGCTTGCGTCTGATGCATCATGTATGAAAACGTTAAATTGCAATATGTCTCGTACGTCTGGTATGGCATGGCTTATTCGAGACAATCAACAGGAGATACTACAAAATGTAAAGAATTTAAAAATTGAAGATATAATAGTTGTGCACAAGGGTGAATTAATACCTGTTGATGGTGAAATAATTGAAGGAGAAGCTTCTGTGAATAGCTTATACCTTACAGGGCAACCAATTATTAATGAAGTTACCATAGGAAACAAAGTACATGAAGGAATTATACTCATTGATGGGGAACTAAAAATAAAGGTAAGTAAGATACCAGAAGAATATATTAAAACAGATCTTTCATTAAAGGATCTTAATATTACCTCTAAGCTTAAAGTATATGAAAAGATTATCACACCAGTCTCTATAGGATTGGCTACATTAAATTTTCTTTTTACTGGTAACATATTAAATGCTTTTGGTATATTACTTGTATTTACACCTTCAGCAAGTAGAACTGCTTTAAACTCAGGTATTAGAAATTATGTAACGGCACTTAAAAAGCAAAACATATACTTAAGGAATCCAGAATGTATTGAAAGTATTAGTGATACTACTAAAGTTATATTTGATAAAACGGGCACTCTTACTCAAGGAAATATGAACATTATACGTGTTGATTCCTTGGATGATAATTATAGTACAGATGAGATTTTATCTATTTGCTCAGAATGCGAAGCAGACAGCTACCATGCAGTTGCTCTTTCATTTAAAGAAGCGACGAAAAACATGAATATTTGTAATACAAATAAAGTTACAAATATTACAAAAGTCCAATCAAAGGGAGTGGAAGCTTATTACAATGAAAAAAGAGTATTAATAGGAAGTTTAGAGTTTTTACATGAAAATGGTATAGATACATCAATAGCATATAATAAGTTAGACGAATATAAGAAAATACATTGTAAACCTATTTTATTAAGTGTAAATGGCGATCTTACTGGTTTGTTTGCAATGCAAGATATTATAAGGCCTAGTTCAATAAAGCTCTTAAAGAAGTTAAGACAAATAGGCCTAAAGGATATTTACTTGCTTACTGGTGATAACTATGATACAGCACTGGATGTAGCTAACAGATTATCTATTAGCAAAGATAAAATATTTAGTAGTTATAATTATGAGCAAAAGGAAATATTTATTAAAGAACATAGTAAAAAAGGCCAAATTATAATGGTCGGAGATGGAATAAACGACGAAATGGCAATGAGAGCTGCAGATGTAAGTGTAAGTTTTTCAAATAGTGCGTGCGATAAACTTAAACTACAATCAGATTGCATAATTTTTGAAAATGATATGGAAAAGCTTGCAGATTTGATTTTAATATCTAGCAAATCCTTAAAGAAAATAAATCATAGTATAACAATTTCTCAAGTTTATAATTTTTCTTTTGGGATGTTAGCGTTTTTTCAATATTTTGATGCATTTACAGCTAAATCACTTAATACAATGAATTCACTTATGGTACTTTTGATAAATGAAAGAATAAGATGGTCAAAGGCTGACAAATTTATTGATACTCTTGACTTAGTTGAGAATAAGAATGGTAATAGAAGACAAAGCACCAACTAAAAAAAATAGGGTAATGAATTTGACACTGTAACAAAAACATATATATATTTTTGTTACAGTGTCTTTTGCTTGAACTTACTTTTATTGTGTTGTAAAGAAACTCAAATTTTGTACATATCTTTATGTTTAACCAGAAGATAACAATATCTTAACCCAATCTAAATTACAATT
>DHIM01000075.1:0-825 GCA_002403785.1 Clostridium sp. UBA4746 | reverse complement strand
TTAACCCAATCTAAATTACAATTACATGATTTTGGCATAAAATATAAACATAGGAGGTGAAATACTATGATAGTTGATAGCCACTTAGTAATGTCTCAAATCATATATAAGCGTATTTCAAATCAAATGAATTTTAAATTAAATAGGCTAGCCTTTACGTATGGCAATATAAAGCCGGATTTTATTAATAAAGATATTAATCATTCACACACACTAGATGAAAGCCTAAGCAGTGTTAATAAATATTCCGAAGAATTGATGAGCAAAAACGTATCAATAAAGGAGTTCTCAAGGTCTTTAGGGGTGATCTGTCACTTTACGTGCGACTATTTTTGTTTATATCACAGAGATGGTAATGAAAAAAAAGGTTTATATGAACATCTGGTTTATGAAGTAAATCTACATGTAAAACTGCTAAATCTTCTTTTAAAAGGCAAGATAAAGCTTAATGATGATAGATTACAAAATAATGTAGAATTTATAGCTCTTAGTAATGAAAAAAAATATAATTTAGAGCCGGAAAGTTTAACGAAGGACATAACCTATGCATTGTCAGGGGCATTGCAAATTTCCAAATTAATAGTATGTTCAAGTCAATTGTATTTTCAGCAAATGGAAATGAATATTACTAAAAAATATCACATAAGTCAAGTAAATGGAAAAAGTCAAGTATAGTTATTTGTTTATTGATTTTTTACAACTTATATTAAAAAGAGCTAAGACTGTCATATCTATGTATTTTTAAATTGTAAATTCGTTTTTACAGCTCAAAATAGATATTACTGCAAATATAATATGGGTGTATATGTCATAAAAAGATGTAGG
>DHIM01000341.1:6660-15796 GCA_002403785.1 Clostridium sp. UBA4746 | reverse complement strand
AATGTAACACAACTATAATTGAGTTACATTAAAAAAACACAGCAAAGCACTAAAATACATCAGCAGACAGGTCAAAATCTTTATTAATCATATCTTCTCCGTTGCTTGCCTGTGCATCACCCGTAAACAAGAATTTATTTTCTCCATAGACTAATTTTATAACTATGAAATATTGGCTGAGTCACTGCTTTAGTGCTACCCGTTTCAAATGCAGCATAATTAATCATTGTTACATTTGTTGATATAACTGATAAAACTAGCACCAAAGTAGTAATCTGGAACTATACTATAAGTGGAAGATTACTATGTTTTAAGAAGACGAACACGAAGAAATAATTATTGGAGGTGCAAATTTTGGGACACAGGAAAATAGTAATAATAGGTATAGGTTGCCTCTTCTTAGCAACCCTCATTAGTTATCCAAAATTATTTAACACAAAAGAAACTTTGAAAAGTCAATATTCTCAACCAAAAGCTATTGTTGGGGTTATTGTTCAAAAACGGCAAGGAAGTGACTCCAGGACCATACTTCAGTCAGTTGGAGGGAGTCTTGTTGCAGAGACCCCAATAATCAACGGATTTGTTGCTAAGGTTCCGGAAAACTCTTTGACAAAGTTAGGTCAACAAATTGGGGTATTACGTTATTCCATAAGTCATCCAGTTGGTATGACAGGGAATGAAAAAAAGATAAAAATAGGTGAGAAAAATGAATTAAAGCATCCTGAAAAATTTGAAAACAGCTATAGAAAGATCTCTGATTCGGAAGGTGTTAGTCAAACGGGGAAGGGTGTAAACATCGCTGTTTTGGACAGTGGGGTTGGATCGGATTCCTTTAGTACAACTAGCCTAAATGTAGTTAAGTCTATAGCAATTAATCCCGATGCAACAACATCGGATGATTTATATGGCCACGGAACTCATGTGGCAGGTATCATCAATGGCAAAGGAATTAAAGATGTTGCAGGTATAGATCCTAAAGCAGTTACCGGGATAGCACCTGGAGCCAATTTAATTAATGTTAAACTAGGAGATGATCAAGGTAATGTAACTGAAATGGACTTATTATTAGGTTTGCAGTGGGTGTACACTTTTAAAGATGAATATAATATAAAGGTTGTTAACCTCTCTGTTTCCTCAGATACTGCTGGCTCCTATATCGATAGTCCTCTAAGTGCAGCAGTTGAACAGCTTTGGCTAAACGGCGTTACCGTTATTGCCGCTGCAGGGAATGATCAGGTAAATCCAACCAATATTGACTTTGCTCCTGCAAACGATCCTTATATTATTACCGTCGGGGCGGTTGATTCACAGGGTAAAAATGAAGTTAAAACGTCAATACTCGCGAAATGGTCTAAACATGGGGTTACTGCTCAAGGGGTTAACAAACCTGAGGTAA
This sequence comes from Clostridium sp. UBA4746, assembly GCA_002403785.1. Classification (GTDB taxonomy): domain Bacteria; phylum Bacillota; class Clostridia; order Clostridiales; family Clostridiaceae; genus Clostridium_AD. The sequence goes on along the minus strand of DHIM01000341.1, from coordinate 14,400 downwards.
TGGCACCCGGGGTTGATATAATTTCACTCTTGCCTGAGAAAAATGCTATACTAGCAATCCAGCACCCAGAGGCGGTTATTAACAACAATTATTTTGAAATGAGTGGAACGTCCATGGCTGCACCTGTTGTAAGTGGAACTGTTGCGCTTATGCTGGAGGCAAATCCTTCCTTAACCCCTAACGATATTAAATCTATTTTGCTCGCTACAGACGTACCGTACGAAAATATAACGGATACTACTGGCGTCACTGATGCTAAAAAAGCGATAGAAATAGCCAAAGATGTTAATAAGTTTGCTAAAATTCCAAAATATAATAATGCGTGGCCCCTTTCTTCCTATATGTTAAATTCCGGTGGTACGATTGACTGGACAAAGGCATCATGGCGTTATGCTGACTGGACAAAGGCATCATGGCGTTATATTGATTGGACGAAAGCATCGTGGAGATCACTGTTTAGTGTTGGAAATTAGTTGAAGGACTTATAAATATGAATAAAAGCAGTCTGAAGGGCTGCCTTTTACTACCGAATGGGGGAACATAAATTGAACAAGTTAACGGCTGGAGCCAAGTCATATATAGTATTTCATGTTATTGTAACCTGTTTAATATTGTATAATGTAATCTTATGTTCGAGTTATAGCATATCGTTTTCTTTAGTGATCCCATTTATTTTTTTCGGAAGCATCTTCGAATCTCTTCGTTTAGATGCATTTGGTTTTGGTGGAGAGACATTTAATATTTCTACTGGGTCAGCCATTATAGTCGCAGCAATTATGCTATTCAACCCTTTGGAACTAATTATATTTGCATTTTGCTACGGACTTTCTATTTTACTTTTTCCTACATTAACTGAGTTCTCTAAAATAATCTTTAATCTTTCTGAAACGATTAATGTTACCTATCTCGCTTTTTTAGTATGGAATTCTCTCCATTTAAAAAATGAAATATTATTAAGTAATGGAAACCTCTTACCTTCTCTTGTAACTGTCTTCGCTTTTATCATACTAGATATAGTATCAGTTTCCCTTATTGTTTCTATTGCCTCGAAAACAAGTCTACTCAAAATATGGAGTGAATCATTAGACTGGGTTGTGGTTAGTGATGCTCTAGCGGCTTTTATCGGTTGGATACTTGCTGCGGTATATATGAAATTTTATTTATATGGTTTATTGGGTTTTATTCTTCCTATGTTTCTAATGCAGTACAATATGCGCCTCTTTGCTAAAGCTAAACAAACACAGTTCGCTCAATTACAAGACTATAATGAGTTATTAAAGGACAATAATGAACAGCTTCTTATAACTCTTTCTCATATTATTGATGCTCGCGAGAACAATTTACTCGGGCATTCTCTTAATGTAGCTAAATATGCTGCTGCTATTGGAGAAAAGCTTAGTTTAACCACTGAAGAAATGTATGATTTGAAACGAGGTTCCATGCTGCATGATATTGGTAAGTTAGGAATCAGTGAAGCAATTTTGCAAAAACCAGGAAAACTTACTGAGGAAGAATTTAAAGTTATCAAGGGTCACACCCTTATTGGATTTAAGATTCTTAAAAATAGTAAGGGTATGGAAAAAGTAGCTGAAATAGTTATTCAACATCATGAACAATACAGTGGTGTTGGCTATCCTAATCAGCTCAAGGCGGAAGAAATCCTTATTGAAGCCCGCATTGTTGCTTTGTGCGATGCTGTAGATACAATGCTTTCAACTCGTTCTTATAAACAGGGTTGGCCAATTGATAAGGTTGTTGCTGAATTAGTTCGCTGTCACGGCACACACTTTGATCCAAGGGTTGTCGATGCGTTTATGGAATTGAAAAATGAATTAGAGGGTAGCTTTTTTTCAAATTCCTTTAAAGCTAAGGATAATAATTAAAGTAATATTTTTTCCATAATGTATTTCAGCTAGTCTTTGGGCGATAGGATATGCATTCATGTTGATTTCTCACAATATAGAAATTGCAAATGTGTGGAGAATAGTTTCTGCCTTAGGATGGTGCTTTTTTAACGGGCTATGGCTATTCTTCTCAATTTCTCTTAAAGGTTTGCCTGTTTTATTGACAAATATTTAGGGTAGATCTATAATATATACTATAAAACGATTTTAGTCTAAACGGCTAAAAATTAAGAAAGGTTAAATGGTACAAAAATGAAAACTAACAAAGAACAGATAATAAGAGAAACAATAATTGAATCAGCATCGGTCCTTTTCAAGAAGTGGGGTTTGAAAAAAACATCAATGGAAGATATAGCTAAATTAGCTGGAAAAGGGAAAAGCACCATCTACTATTATTACCCCAATAAAGAAGAAATTTTTCTTATTGTAATGGAAAGACTAGCTAAAGGTATAGTAAAAAACTCAAAGGAAGTTATAAATCAAGAAAAAAAAGCAGAAGATAAGCTTAGAAAATATCTACTTGAATATAGTTCTGAAATAAAAAAATATGCTGATCTATATGATATTATACGATATGAAATAAAAGAGGATGTTGAGCTGAAAACCAAGATAAGGACTAGCTATGACACGGAAGAAAACGACTTAATTAAGGATATAATTAGATATGGAATTTTAAATAAAGAATTTAAACCGTATACTGAAGATGAAATTAAAGCAATTTCTGGTACTATTTTAAGCATTGCAAGAAGTATGCTGTTCGATTTGTATATTGAAAATCTACCTTTCGATGGCGAAAATAGGATGACTATATTTTTGGAAGTGTTATTTAATGGAGTGAAAAGACAAGAAATTAATGATGTCGACTCTAATAAAGATCATTAATTGAAAATAGAAATTTTCCAACAAATTACATTTTATGAAGTATCTTCAGACTTTATAAGATAATGATAACTTTAGTGGACTATATGGGAAAGTAGCTTTAGGTGCTGAAAAATAAGAACAATGTATTAATATAAAACAAAAAAAAGGACTGATAAAAATGAAAAAAGCATTATTTATAAATATGTGCGGTCAAGGACACTTTAACCCTACTCTAGGTCTAGTTAAAGAATTAATAAATAGAGGAGAACAGGTTACTTATATTGCCGGTGAAGAATTTAAAAATAAAATAGAAAAGACAGGAGCTATGTTTAAAGGTTATAAAAAATCATATGATGTACAAAATTTATTTAATGGAAGCTTAAATTCAGAAAATAATGAACCACTATTAAAAGTCATTGGTACATTTAAAGAAATAATTGAAACTTTATTTAATTTAAATGAAAAATTTGATTACATTATTTATGATTCAGCATTTATGCTAGGTAATGAAGTAGGAAGAATATTAAAAATACCTGCAATATGTTCTATTACTACTTTTGCAGCAAACAAAAGAACGAATTGTTTATCAGCGCAAATTAAAGAATTTGGACCTAATATACAAAAATTTCTAAATTCTTTAGAATACATAAATTTTGTTAAATGTCTTAAAGAAGAATATGGTATAAAGTGTCCTAGTATAGTTAATGCAGTTTCTGCAAAAGGCATGATTAATATTGTATATACCTCTAAATATTTTCAACTTTGTGGTGAAAGTTTTGATGAAAGCTATAAGTTCATTGGCCCATCAATAGTAGCTAGAAAGGAAGATATGAGCTTTTCTTTGGAAACTAATGAAAATAAGAAAGTTATTTATATATCTTTAGGTACTATATTTAATGATTCTATTGAGTTTTATGAAAATTGCTTTAAAGCTTTTGATAATATGGATATAAAAATTATTATGTCTGTAGGTAAAAACCTAGATATTAATGCATTTAAATCTATTCCATCAAATTTTATTGTTCGTAATTATGTATCTCAACTCGAAGTTTTAAAAATTGCAGATGTGTTTATTACCCATGGTGGAATGAACAGTACAAATGAAGGTTTGTATTATGATGTTCCATTAATTCTTATTCCTCAATTCATCGATCAGCCTTCTGTAGCTAATAGAGTAGCTGAACTTGGCGCAGGTATTGTTATTGAAAAAGATAATGTTACTCCAGAGGTGTTGAAGCAGTCAGTAGTTAATATTCTTTCAAACAATAATTTTAAAACAAGCAGTGAAAAGATTGGGAAATCGCTCAGAGAAGCAGGAGGATATAAAAAGGGTGTTGATGAAATACTTAATTTAAGTTTTATATATGAAGAAGTTGCTTGTGACAGTGAAAAATAAAGAATAAAGTACATATATTAAATACATTTAATTTTAGGGGGATTTTTTATGAAGAAAAAATTAATTATATCTTTACTTAGTGCAGTGTTAATATTTGTAAATATTAGTTGTATAAATGTAGATGCTGCTCCTTTAACCATCAAGTCTGTTACCTATGGTAATACTACTGATGTTTCTGGAGGTTTAAAAACAGCTTATGAAATTAGAAAAGAAATAGAAGATACTTTAAAATTCCAAGTAAAAATAGAGGAAAATTGGAATGATTTAAAAGTAGAAAAGGATTTGGACTTGTATAATTCTAAAGGAAAAGCTATTGGAAAACCTGGTGACATATTAATTTCAGTAACTGATGATAAAAATACAGATATAAATGCAATTATGATGGGTTCAATTACTACTCATGCTGCTATGGTAGATTCAGACCCCCAAAAAGTTCTTGAAGTCTACCAAAACAATGTTGAAAACCGCGCAAATGATTGGAGAACTAGATATAAAAAAATTCTTATTCTACGTCCAAAGACTAATGAAGAAACCATTAAAGGTGCCATTAAGTATGGACATACTAAATTGGGTACACACTTTAACTTTGATTTTTTCAATAAAACTACAATTAAACAATTTTATTGTTCACAATTTGTATGGAGATGTTACTTTAACACTGGCCTAGATTTGGACAGAAATGGTGGACGAGCTGTTTTCCCATATGATCTTATAAGCGATAAAGCTACAATTGTTTATAAACAAGGAGAGTAATCACTTAAAAAGTAATCACTTAAAAAGTTGGGAATATTCTAAATGGTATATTCAAATTAAGCCTTTCATTACTTCCAGAACACTTTATAATGTTTATGGCCAAATAGCTTCTACTGAATTGTCATCAGACACAAAGGTATCTGTAGTCGTTGGAAGCAAAAATGAATTTGACCTTCTCGTTAGTAATCCTCCTAAGTCCTTAAAAGCCAATCTTTACGTAATGCTAATAGATTTAGGAAGTGGAAAAATAATGAAAGAAGAAAAGCTATGCCAGTATTAACTGAACATAGCTTTTTCTTCTATAGTATATTAACTGTTTACAAATCATCTAATTGTACAACACCTCTTTTAAGTAGCCCAATAAATCGATCCACAACTTTTGGATCAAACTGGCTTCCGGATCCTTTTATCAATTGTGCTATAGCATCATTAAGCGATAGTTTCTGCCTATACGATCTATTGGTGGTCATTGCGTCAAAAGAATCTGCTATTGCCAGAATTTTTGCTAGGAATGGAATCTCATCTCCTTTTAAACCGTTAGGATAGCCCTTTCCGTCCACTCGTTCATGATGGAACATAACAAGAGGAACGATATCTTTAAACATTGATAATGCAGAAAGTATATTAGCCCCTGTTAGAGGATGCTTCTTTATCTCTTCAAATTCCAACTCACTTAACTTTTTACCTGATAAAAGTATATCATCGGCAGTACCTATTTTGCCTATATCATGGAATATTCCTGCTACCCTTAACAAATCTAAATCTTTTTCATTTAAATGCTTAAAGCATTTGCCAATTTCTACAGCATATCTGGCAACTCTGTCTGAATGTCCACTTGTATAAGCGTCCTTTGCATCAACTGTAAGCCTTAGCGTATCTATGGTTTCTTCATATCTGGCCTTAATTATTTCGTAAGTTTTATGAAGTTCGTCATTTTTTATATTAAGCAATGAATGCAAGAATGCGTTATTTATAGAACTTGCTGCCTGCTTTGCAAATATATCCAATAAGTTTATATTTTTATCATCGCTCAATTCCACATAAATAACTCCCATACATTCTGATTTATCATTAATCAACGGAAAGAATACACCTTCTTCATATCGGACCTTTTGCTTTTGCATTCTAGCTGAACCTGCATATACCATAAGAGAAGGGTTAAACAGCCTTGTAAATGTATTTACATCAGTATCAAACTTTCCAATACCTTTAAAAAAACTTTCCGTTGAAATACCTTCATGACCAAAAATATTATCAGCGAAAATAAAGGCATTAGTTGACTTAACTATTTTAAGAAGATTTCTCAATACCTCTTCAAGTATCACATCGATAGGTTGCAATTGATATATCTTGGGAACGGACTCCAAAATACTATTCAACCCGTTTCGTGTGAGCCTAATTTCATTCATCATAGCTACAACCTTATAAGCTGATTTGACGAGAAGCAAAAGTTGACTTTGATCATTGGATTTACTACAATAACCTTGTATATCATTTTTTTCAAGGGTTTCTAAAGGTGGAGCAGACTCTGAATGGCCAGTTAAAAACAATATATATAATTCTTTATCAAATTTCCTTATTATCTCAACTACTTGAGTTCCATTAATGTTATTAAGCAGATAATCAAGAATCAATAAATCATAATGATTATTTTTAATTTTCTCAATTCCTTCTGCATGATCTGTATATCCTTCAAATTCGTAACCGTACTTCTCAAGAATAACCTTCAAAGTTTTAATTATTCCTATTTCATCATCAATACCTATTATTTTAAATTTTTCTTGTATGTTTACAAGTTCAACTTTTTTTATTTTAGAAAGCCTCACTTTATTTCCCACCCCCAATCAAAACAAAATACCCTGCACTTTCACACCTATTATATCAAATTTTTCTGAACTTTAATATAGAAACTCGCGCCCTTTTCCTCTTCAGATTCAAGCCACATATCACCTTTGAACATTCCCTTTACTTTGGTATAAGAAAGATATAGTCCAATTCCGCTCCCTTCTTTTCCTTTCGTCGTAACCATCTCTTTAAATAATTTATCCTTAATTGCCTGTGTCACTCCTCTACCATAATCTTTAACTTTAAAAACAATATAATCTCTTACTTCAAATATTATAAACTCTATTTTCCTTGAAGAGACATCAGTAGCACTTGTATGAGTAATTTTTCCATAGGACTGAATTGAATTTGAAATAAGATTATCAATAATTTGTACAAAAGTTCCAATATCTCCATTAATTGACAAGTTATTTTTTGTTTCATTTGAAATAATTAAATTGCAGAAATTAGACTTAACTTCATACTTCATGAGGAACTCAATATTTTGAATTATTTCTTCCAGTGTAAAACTGATTTCTTTACGAATATCCGAACCTGCAACCTGGTTCTTTATTGCAGTCAAAGCATTACTCATATAAGAAAAATGTGCTTTAATATCGTTAATATTAGTTAACATTTCATCCGCTATTTCATGATGATCTATCTCGCTCACAATTGAGTTGCCCACAGATTCATGATATTCTTTTGTAAGATCCTCTAAAGCTATAATACATCCAGCTATTGACATTATAGGGGTTTTTAGATTGTGAGAGATCCCTCCCATTAGCATACCAAGAGATGCAAGCCGCTCCTTCTCAATAATTTGTTCCTGTTGCTCACTTATCTTCTTCAAGTTTGCTTTATTTTGAGTTATATCTTTTAATAAAATTATAGTACCTAAGTGGTTTTCACCTGATAATATTGGTGTAATTTCAATATTAAAATATTTGTCAAAGTTTTCCTCACAAAAATGATGTTCAAAGACGATAGACTCCTTTATAT
>DHIM01000341.1:0-6547 GCA_002403785.1 Clostridium sp. UBA4746 | reverse complement strand
CCTTTATATCATTCACTTTTCTTATAACCTCTTTAAAAAAGTCCATTTCAGGAGATTTCAAAAATTTAAAAACATCGAGAAGATAATATTTTCTTTTAATCTTTACAATGGGATCAAATGTATTTTGCATAGTCTTATTATAATCAGTAATTCTAAAGTTTTGATCTATAACAATAAAACCATCAGATATTCTATCCACTATTGTTCTCATTGCGATGGGCATGATATTAAGAAAATCAAATTTGAAAATTGCTATCATTATAAAAAACACAAAAATGGTGAATGCAATTGAGTTTGACGAAAATGGTAGTGGTAGCAAATTAAATGTAAAAATTATATTTACAAATAAAGGTGCTAAATAACCAATAATAATAAATAAAGATTGTTTTGAGAAAAAACCAGAGTTTTTTATTGAAAATACTACTAGATAACTTATTCCAACGAAGATACATATATAAGAATAAGTTGAATGAAAGTAAAAATAACTTCCATATATAGCATCTTTGCTATTTACAGAGTACCGAATAAAAAAAAGTTTATGCATGTTGTTTGTCCATATTAATAAGTTTGAGAACAGAGGTATAATCAAAAGCAACAAATATTTCCAAGAAAACCTTATTTGTGAATTCGCATATACGATTCCAAATAGAAGAATGCTAACCGGTAGAAAAGTGATAGAGAAATAGCATATATTTACAAATACCATTTTTGTATATCCATATGTTAATCTGATGTATAATTCTAACAATGTACCGATATTCCAAATAAATAACAATGCTATAATAGAAACAAATACGTCCTTTAACTGTGATTTGTTTCTATTTTTAAAAATCATATAGGCCATAGTAATAATAGTTACGGTTGACATGAGAAGTAGAACTAAGCTAATATTAATTTTTCCTATCATATATTTCCCCTTTGAATATTAAATTATTTCATCTATAACATTAGCAAGTTCATGTGCATGTGATTTTATGAAATAGTGATTAGCATCTTTTAAAGTAATCAAACTAACTTTTTCACAATAATTCAACCACTCTTTATATTTCTTCTCGAAATTTTTTGTAGAAGAATCACTTTCACCGATGATACAGTAAACGGGAGTTATTAATCTACTATTTTTATTTTGAAAGAAATCATGAAAGTATTTCATGTAGCATCTTACATCATGCCTGAATGCTTTAATAATTAGTGACATTTTTTTGTTTCCAAATGCATAATTCGCTCCTCCAAGCTTATTAAGATACTTTATTATTACTTCTTCACTTTGCCATTTCCATGGGTCTAAAATATTTCCATAATACTTTACAAACCTTGGGGGAATTATTCCACCTATAAAAATAGCTTTAATTTTTATTTTTTCCTTTTCTAACAATCTAGCGATTTCAATTGTAAGGGCACTTCCAACACAATGTCCATACAAAACAATCTCCGTTTTTATGAGTTTTTTTATCTCTTCAACACATATTTGTGCTATTTCCCCAACAGGTTTTAAAGCATCTGATTTCTCTCCAAAATCATGTCCAGGCAAAATAATCGAATATAATGAATATTTGTCCGATATTTTGGATAATTGGGTTCCAAGTTCATTATATACTATTGGAGCTCCTCCACCGTAAGGAGTGCAGACTATTGATATTCCTTTAATATCCTTAGCCTCCATTACAGAATAGAAAATACTATCGATACCTTTTTTATCCTGGATTTTTTTTGCCAGTTCCTCAATAGTCGGATAATTATATATATCAGAAATTGTAACACCACTGCCAATACTAAGTGATACATTAATAGCTAATAGTGAATCTCCTCCTATGTTGAAAAAATTACTCTTTACCCCGATTTTATTTGTATTTAATTCTTTCTTCCATATATCAGCAATTCTTTTTTCCATGTCATTTCTTGGCTCTTTGTATTCTTCCCCAATCGAAACACAATGGGATGGTTCAGGCAATTTTTTTCTATCAATTTTCCCATTATCTGAAAGTGGTAATTTGTCCATTTTCACAAAATATGAAGGTATCATATATACCGGTAAATTCTTAGAAAGGTGCTCCCTTATTTCAGAATTAGTTACCTCTGACTCTGAAACATAATAAGCACATAGGTAACTATTCCTAGTTTCATCCTTTCTATCAATTACTACAACTTCCTTAACTGATTTGAATCTCAATAATTGATACTCAATCTCGCCAAGTTCTATCCTTAAACCTCTTATTTTAACTTGATTATCTATTCTGCCTAAATATTCTATATTCCCACTTGGAAGCAATCTTGCTAAATCACCAGTCTTGTAAATCCTATCTTCATTTAAATACTTACTTGTTATAAATTTCTGTGAAGTAATATCCGGATCATTGAGATAAGCCCTCGCCAGACCATCTCCTGCTATAAACAGTTCTCCGTTAACTCCAATTGGTTGAACTTTTAAATTGTTATTTAAAATATAAAGTCTAATATTATCAATTGGCTTTCCTATTGGTATTACTTTTAAATTTTCTCCTTTTACGCAATCAAAATAGGATACATCAACAGTCGCCTCAGTTGGTCCGTACAAATTAGTTAAACTTATATCAAGATTAGCAAACACTTTATAAAACCTTTCAAAATGCTTCAGTGTTAGAGCCTCTCCGCTGGCAAATACTTGCCTTAGGCTATTAATTTTTTCATTGTTAATTTCTCTTTGAAGAAAATCTAGAGATACACTTATCATGGATGGTACAAAGTGTATCGTAGTAATTTTATATTTATCAATTGCACTAATAACTTCTGTTGGCTCTTTCTCTCCTCCAGGGCAAAGTATAGCAAGTTTTCCACCATAGAATGACCACCAAAAAAGCTCCCATACAGATACATCGAAAGTATATGGCGTCTTTTGAAGAATAATATCGCTCTCGCTTAAAGGGTATTTTTTTTGCATCCAATTCAACCTATTAATTACAGAATAGTGCTCTATCATTACCCCTTTAGGCATACCTGTTGACCCCGACGTATAAATTACATAGGCCAGGTCATTAGGTCTATTTATTATTACAAGATTAGATGAGTCTCCTGTATATAATTGCGGATCATCCAATACTATTTTTTCAAAATTGCTATTACTCGTGTCACTTATTCTTTTTTGTGTAAGTATTATTTTTACATTAGCATTTTCAAGCATATACTTTCTTCGATCTTCAGGATACTCAGGGTCTAAAGGTAGATAAGCACCACCAGCCTTAAGTATCCCCATTATACCAACAATCATCTCAAAGGATCGATACACCATAATACCAACTATACTAGCCGGTTTTACTCCCTTGTCTCTTAGCACCCTTGCAAGCTGGTTTGATTTTTTATTTAACTGCGCATATGTGAGTGACTTGTCTTCAAATAATAACGCAGTGCTATCAGGAGTTTTTCTAACCTGCTCTTCAAACAATTGCTGTATTGTCATATCTTTTGGATATTCAACTTTAGTATCATTAAATTCAGCAATAGTACTCAATAAGAGAGTCTTCTCATCTTCATCAAGCATATCAAGTTTGTTTAATTCTATGTTATCATTAGTTATTGCATTCTTGATCAAATTCAATAAAGAACTACGTAATTGGTCTATTTCTTCTTCATTAAATGAGTCAACTAAATAATCAATATTCAATAATAACTTTCCACTGCCTTCCCTATCATCCAAATGTAATATTAAAGATTCGACCTGATTTTTATTAAAGTGCCATCTGGCCTCAAAGCTATCCGGATTATCACCTTTTTCATACTTGGCATTTTGATATGAAAGCATACAATCATAAAACTTATCGATAACTTTGTATTTCTCTCTATAATCTTTTAAAATCAAATCATAACTATATTTTTGGTTTCTTAAATACCCGTTCAGTTCTTTTGACACATAATGAGCATAGGAGTCGAAATCTCTATTAACATCCACAAGTAATCTTACTGGAATCGTACTGACAAATACTCCTGTTATTACTTTTTCCTTTGCCCCAAATCTGTTCAGAATAGGTGTTCCTATAACTACATCATTAACAGATGTCTTCCTACTAATATAAATTGAAAAAATAGCCATAAAGAGCGAGAACACGGTTAGTTTATGCTCTTTACAGTACTTATAAATACTTGTTGTTAAATCACTATCAAGAATAACAGCTTTTCTATCTGCTTTTGTTAAGCAATTTCCTTTTGATAATGGTTTTAAATGCGCAATTTGAAAATTCTCGCTATATTTCTTATCCCAAAATTCCTTACACTTTATGAATCTATCAGAGTACCTAAATTCATCTTGATCAATTAAGAAGTCTATATACGATGGTTTTTTTACACTTGAAATTTTTTGATTATTCATTAAACATTGATAATTCTCAACAACTTGACCGGCAAGGAGACTCATTGTCCAGGCGTCCGAAATTAAATGATGGGTATTAGCATAAAATGCACCGACCTCCTCACCTAATTTAATGATTGCAAAATAATATAAGGTTGAATCAATAACTTTGAATGGTTTCAAAGCCTGTTCTTCATTCCACCTGTAAAATTCACTAATATCACAATTACTAAAATCCAAAAAATCAATTTTGAAATAACTATAATTATGAATGTATTGTTTAGGAATGCCTTTCTCTTCTATTATCCGTATTCTCATAGCATCATTTTTCTCTACAAATATATTAATTGCTTTTTCAAGAAGTACATAATCTAATTGTTCTTTGATTTTCAGTGTTCCTGCCACATTTCCAATGCTTGTTCCGGGAAAAAACTTTTCTGTAAACCATATAGACTTCTGAGGCAAGGATAGGTTATGAAACCTTGTATAGTGTTCAAAACTTGACATTAAAAGCCTGACGAATTCTACCATACCATCTCTATTCATCATTATCCTGTTTATTGGAAGTTTTTTGCCAAAATCGTTAATTAAAACATCATCGGGTATACCAGAAGGAGATTGAATGTAAATCCTAAATTTATTCTTATTATTGATCTTAAAGAACATTGTTATCGAGGTTACAATTGAATGCAGAATTGTTTCCAAGTCATGTTTATCATCTAAAAGGTAAATTTTTATAGTATCCATTCTATTTTCAAAATTAATTTCCTCTGAGAAGCACTCGGCGACTGAATATGCTACAATTTTATTGTTTTTGCTTGTTCGAAGTAACCTTCTAACAACAGAGTAACCAATTGTATGGTAGATACCTTTTATTTCGTCTAAATCGTAACTATCCTTATGATAATTAAAACAAGCACTCTCTAAAGAAGTTAGGCTTTCACCACAATATTTTATAAATTCGGCAGGGTCATCAAGTATTTCAGCCTTATATTCACTTACTTTCTCCTTTATATCATTATCAATGTTATATTCATAACACAACATATTGTTAAAGCTGAGTTTCTCACTGTCATTAATGATAAGACTAATATTTTTAAAAACACTTATATACCATTCAGTATCTGAATTGATATAAGTTATAAAATTTTCAAAATAAGTATGGTTTAACAGATGTTCTGAAAGTCCTATAAAAATATCCGCATTTACTTTTGGGTTAAGATATGTCTCCGGTAGCATGACAGGCTGCTGTCCCAAAAAAGTACGATTATAAATACGCAAGGCAGAATTTGCCCCCATAATAATATTATTTTTCTCATATACAATATTTACAGAAATTGTAGGTTTATCTTTAACTTTGTCAATATTCTTGATTTCATCAATAAACTCATTGTTTTGATTTTCTAATGTTTTTGGGCCGATGTTCCTTATTTTATTGTATAATTCTGACATATCATCTTCTGAGAAATCAGTAAGGGATTTTAAGTTAGGATAATATTTTTGAAAAACATAGTGAAATAAAGCCTGTGAAGATACCCAATTAATGTTAACAAAACTTAAACCACATACAAATATATTTTTTGACTGCTTTATGTACTTAACTTCAGCATCAAAATAAAATGATAATGATTCATTAAGATTAAGGAGTAAATTTCTTAAAACATCACCTTCACAAATAGTATTAGAAATCATTTCAAAAGAAAGACCTGTAGTACTAACTTCAATTATTTTGAAATTCTCTGTATTTTCTTGAAATCTTAAAAATGCACTCTCATTTTTTTTTATCTTATATCGATTACTACTTCTGGCAAATGATACATTTACTAATTGAGGTTTCTTAATAGTAAATGATCTTTCAAATACTCCAATTATCTGTGCTTCAAATACAAAGAAAGTATTCTTGTAGAAGAAGGTTATTTCGATATTATCAGAAGGTTCAAAAGAATAAACATCTTCAGAATATTGCACTAAAGGTTCATAATCTGTTTTATGATTAAAAACCATTATTGCCGGAAATTGATTTTCTTTAATTCTCATAGTTATGGTTATTTCTCCTTGTCTTTCAAGGTTCCTAAACAATTCCTGAATGCTTATGGAGTCATTCAGATTTTCATGTTTTTTCAAGTAATTCACTCCCCTATTTTATAGAAAATTCTATAAATATTTTAAAGTAGATATAATTATTATTATTATTAGGTTTACAGTGAAATCGTCCTATTTATACTAATA
>DHIM01000258.1:301-5948 GCA_002403785.1 Clostridium sp. UBA4746 | reverse complement strand
GGGTCAACGAATATTACGTTAATTCCTAGTTTCCTAAGTGTGACATTAAACAATTCATAAGTACCACCATATAGTGTACTTGCAGCTACTATTTCATCGCCTGAATTAGCTACATTTAGTATTGAATAGAAAATCGCCGACATTCCTGAAGCTGTAGCAAGTCCTGCCACTCCGCCTTCAAGGGCCGCTACTCTCTTTTCAAAAACATCTGTAGTTGGGTTCATTATTCTTGCATAGACATTTCCTGGTTCTTTTAACTGAAATAAATTTGCTGCATGATCTGCATTTTTAAAAACGAAAGATGACGTTTGATAAATTGGAACTGCTCTTGATCCTGTAGTAGGGTCTGGGACCTGTCCTGCATGTACCTGTAATGTTTCAAAGCTTAACTTTCTCTCACTCATAATTATATCTCCTTTTTACTTATTATTTTTTTCGCTTTAGTTTTATATACTAAGAAAGACCTCTTTGATTTAAAGGAAAAAAAAGTTGCTCTCCTATAAGGAAAGCAGCAATGATTAACTTTAATAAGCAATATAATTGCATAATAAAATTTGCTAACATCCTTATCTTTCAGATTTTACAATCTGCAGGAATTGACACCACTGCGTTCTGTTAAGAATGCTGGTTGTCGGGCTTCATCGGACCAGTCCCTCTGCCACTCTGGATAAGTTGTATTCAGTTGTTGTTATCTAGTATATTAAAAATAAAAGTAAATGTCAATACTTTGTTTCAGAAAATTAAGTTATTTGAAGCTTTAAAATATTGACACACCGCATTAATAGATTTATACTCTTGTTAATTAAAAAATATTATTCATACTGGCGAAGGAGGAATTACAATGACTAATAAAAAGCATTCAAACTTTATAACTAATTGTGTTCATGCGGGCAATGATATTGACAAAGAGACAGGCGCTATAAGAAGACCACTCACTATGGCAAACAGTTACAGGCTTCCCGATGACGCATCTAAGCTTAATTGGAGTGGCACAGATGAATTAATTTATACTAGAACAACCTCTGCAAATCAGAGATATTTGCAGGAAAAACTAGCTACTTTAGAAGGGGGAGAAGATTGTGTAGTTTTAGCTACAGGAGTAGCAGCCCTTGCAGGAGTATTTTTCACTTTTCTAAAATCAGATTCACATATAATCTGTACAAATGTTTCTTATGTAGCTGTCTACAGACTACTTAATGAATATTTTCCAGATAAATATGGTATAGAAGTAAGCCTTGTAGATACATCAAATTTACAGGAAATAAAAAATGCCATTAGACCAAACACAAAGCTTATACATATAGAGACACCTGGGAATCCTACTACAAGAATAAGCGATATGGAAGAAATAGCTAAGATAGCGAAAGCAGCTGGGGTACTTTTAAGTGTGGATAGTACTTTCGGAACACCTTATCTTCAACAACCATTGTCTTTAGGTGCAGATCTAGTTATCCATAGCCTTACAAAATATATTAATGGTCATGGGGATGCTATGGGGGGAGCAGTAATTGGAAACAAAGATTTGATAGACAAAATAAAGCGACAAGCCATGGTAAACATGGGTGGAGCCATAAGTCCGTTCAATGCGTGGCTAATAATGAGAGGTGCTGTAACTCTACCTTTAAGAATGGAGCAGCACAGTAAAAGTGCATTAAAAATAGCTGAATTTCTAGAAGCACACCCATCAGTAAGTTTTGTGGCTTACCCTGGACTTACAAGCCATCCACAACATGAAATAGCAAAAAAGCAAATGAGCGCATTCTCAGGAGTAATTTCCTTTGGACTTAATGCAGACGTTCCAACTCATAATAAATTTGTAAATTCCCTAGAGCTCATAATTTCAGCAGTTTCTATAGGACATGACGAAAGCCTTATAGTTTATACTGGACCAACTGATGAACGTAATCATTTTTATCCAAAGGATTTTAAAAATGGACACTTGAGATTTAGTGTTGGTTTAGAATATCCTAATGATATAATATATGATATAAAACAGTCACTTAAAAAATGTGGTTTATAGTTAACCTCTTACTAAAATTACTTTTCTGATTATAATAAATAAACTAGCAACCTCCTTAAAAAGAGATTGCTAGTTTATTTATTACTCATTATTTCTATTTTGATGTCTTATCTAAATAATTTTCTATTACCCCTTTAACAATAGGTACAACATGGTGACTTCCACCTTTAGTTTTAACATCCTCCATTAACATTGATACTACTATTTTAGGATTGGCTGTATCCATACATATAAACCAACCATTTTCTTCTGCAGTTGTATCTTTGGCATCTTTCTTTAGTTCTGCTGTTCCAGTTTTACCTGCAAGATTTACACCATTAATTTTGGCTTCATGACCTGTTCCCTTCGGATTTTCTATAACCGCAGTAAGATCATCTTTTAAATATTTTATATTACTATTAGAAATTGCATTTGCCTTCCATACTTTAGACGTTACCTTCTCATTGAAATTTTCGAGTGTTGGAGACATAATATTCCCATCATTAACTACAGCGCTATAAGATAGTGCAAGCTGAAGTGGACTCATAAGAACTTCTCCTTGGCCATAACCAGTATCTGCTAATGCGACTTCGCTTTTAATGTTACTATTATTAGCTACCTGTGATATTGCTATAGGATAATCTAAAGGAAGTTTTTCTCCTATACCAAAATTATTCGCTCCCTTTATTAGCTCTTCCTTACCTATTTTAAGTGCTGCTTTTGCGAAGTATATGTTGTCTGAATAGACAAATGCATTTTGTAAATTCACCGACTTTACCGCATCGCTAACCCTAGTAACCTTACTAGTTCCCCAGGATTTATCTAATTGCCACTCTTTTCCTGGTATATTTATAAGTTCTTCTGGTTTTATTTTCCCTCCATCTAAACCAACCGTAGCTGTTATCAATTTAAATGTAGACCCTGGAGAATAAACAGCCGTAAATCTATTTTTAAATGGTTCTTTAGCAGCTTTCCATGCTGCAATTTGAGTATTAGATTTATAAGTTGTATATGCATTTGAATCATATGACGGAGAACTTACTAAAGCCAATACCTCTCCTGTTTTTGGATTTATTGCTGCAGATGCACCAGGTTCTTTGTTCATCCCTTTATATATGTTCTTTTGAAGCTGTGTATCTACTGATAGTATTATATTTTCACCAGCTTTAGCTTCCTTCTTTAGAATTGTATCCTTTTGGATTTCCATTCCATCCTTTTGTCTCGATATATAAATTATAGCTCCATTTTCTCCCTTGAGCCTTTTTTCATAGACCTGCTCAAGTCCTGCCTTACCTATTAAACTCGATGAACTATAACCTTGCCCAGCCCTTTTTTCTAATTCCTCAGCAGATATCGGGGCAATATAACCAATTAACGACCCGAAGGCTTCCCCACCTGGATATATTCTACCCTTGGGGTGAACAAAAGTTACCCCATCAAGCTTATTAACTCCCGCTGTTTTATCTTTTTCACCTGATAATATATTAATAATTGGTGTGAACAAATTAGAATTCTCATTTCCTTTCAGTTTATCTTCTATAACAGAGGCATCAATATCTAATATTTTAGCCATCAGAGATATATTAGCATCTTTATTTTTAACAAATTTAATAGGTTCAATTCCAATGGTAACAATTGTATCATTTTTTGCAAGTGGTTTTTTATTTCTATCATAAATTTCCCCACGTATTGCTGGCTGTGAAACTACCCCCACCTTATCTCCGACTTTCATGCTAGGGAATATCATTTTTTCATCCCAAACCAATGTCCACTGCTTCTTTTTATTAACTGTTTCCTTTACCATAGTTGCTTTGTAACCCGTCATTTTCAATTTCCCCGCAGCTGTATTCATAACTATTGTAAATGGTATGTTAATAGTTTTTTTTGTACCATCCTTTATTTTATCTTCATTCTCAACCTTAATAGATATATTTTTTGCTTCTATTCCCTTATATATAGCATTGTATTTATCTACAAATTGTTTTGCAGTTATTGTTTTCTTAGTTTTAACTGAAAGCATACTATACATTGTTTTGAAGTCCTGTTTTACCCACTTATTCTTATATGTATCAAAGGTTTTAGTTGCACTATCCACTTTTGTATAAATGGTAAACATAAATACCGCCGCTACTATTAATATAATACCTAATATTGCACAAAGGAATATTTTCAAGTATTTTTTTGACATGTTTCAATCACCCCTTATCTATTATAGCGCTTGATGCCTTTAGTTAAATAGTTATAAAAGTCAAAAGTTATATTATATTATATTAGATAGTTTATAGTCATAAAATAAAAGTCTATGCATTAAGCATAGACTTTTAAGCACAATGTAACTGGCCTTTATATATTAAAGACCTTTATGCGACCCATCACAAAATGGAGGATTTTTAGTATGCTTACATGCACATAAATAAGCTGTTTCATCTTTTTCAGCAGTAAATGCTAATGGGGTAAAAGTGGTCCCTTTATGTGATCCGTCACAAAATGGTTGTTTAGCGCTTCTCCCACATGAACACCAATAATATGTTTCTCCTTTTTTAACATCAACAGCAATAGGTGATTTTTGACTAATTTTAGGTTCTTCCATACTTAACTCTCCTTTTAATTTCCTTATTATTTCTGAATATTTACATCTCTATTCATTTAAGTTTACTCTTTAACACATAAAAAAAGACCATCGATTTCTAATATCAACAGCCTAAATTTATTAAAAACAATATTATTATGTCATTCTATTTTGTTCTTCTTTTTCTTCCTGTTTTTTTAATTTGTATTCATAAAAAAGGTGAAGTTCTTCTAGTTTAGTATTAAAGTACTTAGGGGATATCTTGACTTGTGTTATATTTCCAAGCTTATTTAAATCCTCAAAGAACTTTTTAATTATGTTTTCTATTACTTCTACGTTACTATATTTCACCTTATCAATTATTGAATCGCACTCATCATTAAAAATTCTAAGTACTAGTTTAATCATATCAGCTGTCATATCATTAACAGCTTGATTACCTTCTTCTACACTGCCATTAATAACCCATTGCTTAAATTCTATAGCTTCTTTCGACTTAATCATTTGCATTTGCTTTTCTCTTATTTCTTGGAGCATTTTAGATGATTTTTCTGAATTCATTAAGTTATATTTAGGTTTAGAAATTCCAAAACTTTGCATTAAAATATCAGTATCTAATGTCACTATTTGAGACTTTAAGCTATCTACACATGTTTTTACATTGTTATATTCTAAATTAAGTTCCTCAATAGATTTTGTTTTAGTATCAATTAAAATTCCAAATTCACTAGATTTATTTTTAAGTTCATCAGATTTCAGTCCAATTAACTCCTCATATTCTTTACTTTTCTTATCAATAAACTCATCGTATTCTGTAGATTTGTCCTCAAGCTCTTTACTTTTTAACTCGATCAAATTATCATATTCATCTGATTTCTGTTCGAATTCTCTTGATTGATACACAGCTTGGTTATTATATTCTATTTTAAGATCTTTTATGTCTTTTGTTTTTGTTTCAATCAAATTAGAATATCCTTCTAACTCTGCTTGAAGTTCTTTGGTTCTAGATAAAATTTGGCTCATTCCCATTTGAGTTGGCGTTAGTTTTATATCTGTCTCTTATACACATCTCCGAGCCC
>DHIM01000258.1:0-147 GCA_002403785.1 Clostridium sp. UBA4746 | reverse complement strand
TTGAGTTGGCGTTAGTTTTATATATTTCAAATTTTTATTTTCCTCGATTAATTTTTCAATCTCAGATTTGTATTGCTTAGCGTTTAAAGCATCCTTAATAGACGTAAGTATTGCCATTGAAAAACCCTCCTTATTTCTTTACTAATT
>DHIM01000317.1 GCA_002403785.1 Clostridium sp. UBA4746 | reverse complement strand
ACCTTAAAAAAGTTAAATAATAAGAAACCTCTGGGATCCATTTTATATGAACCAGGGGCTTTTTATTTCCAACATATAGGGAACATACAATATAATTTTAATTATGTTGTATGCCATTTAATCGATAATATACTAGCTACTTTATATATAAATCAAATAGAAATGTTAAATGACTTTAATAGACTATGTTATACTACTAGTTCTAGGTATTCTTACTTAAATATAAAATGAAATTACAAGGAGAAGTTAAAATGTTACAAATAACGATCAGGCAATTAAAAGATCTTCCTTTGTTTGAATGTATTGAGGATAAAACGCTGGATTTAATAAGAATGAAAGCCAACATAAAAAAATATGAAAAGTCACAAATATTGTTTCCAGAAAGACAATGTATGGATAATATATATATATTACTAGATGGAAAGGTAACCATGTATAGGTTATCTGAAAAAGGTCAAAAGAGGGTTATTTTTATTCTAAACAAAGGTGAGATTATAAATGAGAATATTTTTGATAATTATACGACTTCTATTAATTGCGAAGCATTTGAAGACATTAAAATTATAAGTATATCAAAAATAGAATTATTAAATATTATGAAGCAGGATTTTAAGCTTACAGAAGTTATAATAAACTCTATGAGCAAGAAAATAAGAAGATTGTATAGACAGATTAAGAATACAGTTGCTACTAAAATGGATAAGAGGGTAGCAGCCAAGCTTTGGAAGCTGTCTAAAGATTATGGTGTAGAAACAGATGAGGGAGTCTTAATAGATATTAAAATAAGTATAACTTATTTGTCGGATATGTTAGGTAGCTCTCGCGAGACTATTTCTAGGGCCGTAAAAGAGCTTGAAAAAATGGGAATGGTTAAAATTAAATATAAGAAATTCATAGTAGATAGAGAGAAATTAAACCAGTATTTTAAAGGAATGTGATGAAAGTCACATCCCTTTTTTTTTATTTGACTTACAATAGGTGTAAGTAATTCTAAGTTTAATTTATATAGTTAATTAATTAACAACATTAATAAATAAATGAAATTTATTATCATGGAGGCGATTACATTTATGGGATTTACGTTAAAAATAGACAAGTTTGATGAGTATCTTAACAAATTGGGACACGAATATAAGGTATATGCACCAGTAGTTATTAAGGGAAAGGGAACCTTTGCGAATACAGATACTATTAGATATGATGAAATAGAGAGTATAAAACAAGTAGAATTTAAGATGAAATCTACTTTTTCACCTAAGGAAATAATACTTCCAATTACTCAAACATTATTTTATTTTACAGAAGATGAATGCACAAGGCCGAAGGTGGATGAAAAGAAAATATTAATATTTTTAAGAAGTTGCGATATACATGCCATGAAAAGATTAGATTATGTATATTTAAAAAATGGTGATGAGGATTGTTATTATAAAACTTTAAGAGAAAATGTTAAATTTGTACTTATGGGTTGTAGTGAAAGTTTCGAAAACTGTTTCTGTGCCAGCATGGAGTCAAATAAGACAGAGGACTATGATATGTACACAAGAATTCAAGATGATGAGGTTTTTGTTGAATGCAAGTCCGAGGAATTAATGAATTATTTTAACAAAGATAAAGAAAGCACACTTATTATAGAACCTGAATTTGTATCCTCTAATGAGATAAAGGTTACTATACCTGAAAATCTTGATCAAAGAGTTTTCAAATCAAAAATGTGGGATGGATATTCCTCAAGATGTATCGCTTGTGGTAGGTGTAACTTTGTCTGTGGTACATGCAGTTGTTTTACTATGCAGGATGTTTTCTCAAAAGATAATAAGAACGTAGGGGAGAGAAGGCGAGTATGGTCATCTTGTCATATAGACGGGTTTAGTGATATGGCTGGTGGACATGGTTTCAGAAAAGACAAAAAAGACAGAATGAGATTTAAAATTATGCACAAGGTTTATGACTTTAAGAAAAGAGCTGGATATCATATGTGTATAGGTTGTGGTAGATGTGATGATATATGTCCAGAATATATATCTTTCTCAAGCGCCGTTAATAAATTAAATCAAGTTATGGATGAGGTGAAATAAATGAAAAATATATACATGCCTTTTAAATCTAAAATACTTAAAATAAGCAAACATACAGAAACTGATTATACATTTAGGATGGAGTTTAGAGGTTACGTTGCGCCAGGTCAATTCTTTGAAGTATCCATACCTAAATTTGGAGAATCACCTATATCAGTTAGTGAGATAGGCGAGGATTATGTAGATCTTACAATAAGACGTGTAGGTACAGTTACTGATGTAATCCATAGTTTTTTTGTAGGAGGAACCTTGTATCTAAGAGGCCCTTATGGGAATGGGTTTGATGTTAATATCTATAAAAATAAAGAAATTATTGTAGCTGCTGGTGGAACTGGCCTCGCACCTGTTAAGGGAATAGTAGATTATTTTGCAAAGCATTCAGACGAGTGCAAACGATTTAATTTAATGGCAGGATTTAAGTCCCCTGATGATATTTTGTTTAAGGAAAATTTTAAGACCTGGGGAAATAGTATTAGTGTAACTTTAACTGTGGATAGCGCAGGGGAGGACTACACTGGAACAGTAGGACTTATAACAAAATATGTAGCAGGTATACCAGTAGATAATATGGATGAGGTGCAAGTTATTGTAGTTGGTCCACCAATGATGCTTAAATTTACAGTTGCTGAATTTATAAAAAAGGGAGTAAAAGAAAAAAATATATGGGTATCTTACGAGCGCAAAATGTGTTGCGGAGTTGGTAAATGCGGGCACTGCAAGATTGATGATACGTATATATGTTTAGAGGGACCTGTTTTTAACTATTTGGATGCAGTTCATCTAGTAGACTAGGGGGGAGATATTATGGATATAAATACTAAATTGCTTAAAAAGAATGCCTTTAGAATAACTAAAACAAGAGGTAAAACTGCCATAAGAATAAGGGTGCCTGGAGGCATGGTAGAAGCTAAACACTTAGAAGTCCTGCAAAAAGTAGCAAAAACTTACGGAGATGGGACTCTTCATATAACTACAAGGCAGGGATTTGAAATACCTAATATTGATATGAATAAAATACCAGAAGTTAACGAAATGGTTCAATCGGTAATTGAAGGTCTTGAAATAAATCAAATTTCCCCCAATACTGGATACTCAGCAGCGGGAACAAGAAATGTTTCAGCATGTGTAGGAGCAAGTGTCTGTCCTTTCGCGAATTATAATACGACGGAGTTTGCAAAGAAAATTGAAAAAGAAATTTTTCCTAATGATTATCATGTTAAAGTAGCCTTAACGGGGTGCCCTAATGATTGTATTAAGACTAGAATGCAAGATTTTGGGATTATAGGAATGACAGAGCCACAATACGAATTTTATAGATGTGTAGGCTGTAAATCTTGCGTAAATAATTGTAAAAAAAGGGTTACTGGTGCACTTAAAATGGAAAATTTTAAAGTGGAACGTGATCCTGATAAATGTATAGGATGTGGAGAATGTATAGGTAAATGTCCAACATCAGCTTGGAGCAGAAGCATTGAGAAGTATTATAAGCTCGTTATAATGGGTAGAACAGGAAAGAAAAAACCTAGACTCGCTCAGGATTTCATAACTTGGGTGGATGAGGAAAGCATAATAAAAATAATAAAAAACACATATTCATACATTGAAAAATACATGGATAAAGATGCTCCAGGAGGAAAAGAACATATAGGATATATTGTTGATAGAACAGGATATCCAGTGTTAAAGGAATGGGTTTTAAAAGATGTAACACTTGGAGAAAAAGCTAAAGTTGAGGAATATATTAACTGGTAATTATAAAAATATGCAGTATTTTTGCATAATTTCATATAAGAAAATGTACAAAAATGAAATGCTAAGGCTTTTAAGCTTTGGCATTTTTTCAATAATAGTGATTCCCCAATTCTAAGAATTGGACTTCATCAACATGTTTATATCATCTACCATTAGTTATTCCACCAATGCCAAAGATATACCACTACCTTTACTACAGTTGGCACTAGAAATGCTGGCAGGATTGGTCCTAAATGAATGAATGTTTTTAACCCCTAGATAAATATTGCAAGTAATACTATAACTTCCTTTTGTTCGTACCATTAGATGTAATAAATTGGAATTTAATTTATAAAATACTGTTACACCTGTAGTGTAATTCTATATTTATAAGAAGCAAGGGATTAGCTTATCTTCACCTAAGCTGTGCATAGCACCAATGATTTCTCCATATAACCATAATCTCTAAAAATAGTAGCAACTGCTATAGCAACTTTGAGCGCATCCTAAGGCAATGCAAAGATGTTTAGTTTTTTCCCAAATGTGGGGTTGCTGAGAGCCCACCACCTATCCATAAATGAAAATCGATGTTTTCTTTATATCTTTGATGACTGGTATAAGTGATAAATCATTTATATTATATATGATGTTCCGTGATAATAATCACAGAATATTGGGAAATAAGATGATAGAGTTAAAAGAAGCGTTTAAATAATAAACATAAGTGAACTCCAAATTTATGTGGGTCAGTAGTGCTTGAATTTATATCAAAATACTTACTAATAAAATTAAGGATTTTGGAGGTGTTGTAATATGAAAAAAATACAGTCAGCTTGTAATTATTGTGGTCTTGGATGTAATTTAAATTTCTATGTAGAGAATGGTGAAATTGTAAAGGTTTTACCAACAGAGAATTATCCTGTTAATAAAGGATTTTGTTGCATAAAGGGATTAAACTTAGATAAACAATGTACGAAAATTAAGAGTAGAGAGTCACCTCTTTTAAGGAATGATAAAAACGAGATGATGAAGGTATCGTGGGAAAAAGGTATCGAAACGTTTGTTAAAAAAATGACGAACATTCAAAAAATATATGGGACTGAAAGTGTAGCTTTTATAAGTACAGGACAAATAACCCTAGAGGAAATGGCACTATTAGGACATATAGGTAGAAATTATATGGGCATAAATGGTGATGGGAACACAAGGCTTTGCATGGCAACTTCTGTTGTTGCTCATAAACAAAGTTTTGGGTTTGATGCACCCCCTTATACTTTAAATGATGCTGAGCTTTCGGATACAATAATATTCATTGGAGCAAATCCAGTTGTAGCACATCCAGTTTTCTGGGGACGCATAAAGGATAATAAGAATGCGAAGATAATAACAATTGATCCAAGAAAATCGGAAACAGCGATGAATTCTGATATATGGATAGATATTAAACCCAAGGCGGATTTGATACTTTTCTATACACTAGCTAATGTATTAATTGAGAATGGTTGGATAGATAATAGTTATATAGAAAACTATACAGAGGGGTTTAATTGTTTTAAGTCTCATGTTAGTAGATTCACTTTAAAAGATGTAAAAAAGGTTACTGGAATATCACAAGAGAGGGTGCTTGAGCTTGCGAGGATTATTAGCGAGGGGAAAAGAGTTTCGTTCTGGTGGACAATGGGTATTAATCAAGGATATGAAGCTGTAAGAACTGCACAAGCAATAATTAACCTGGCACTTATGACAGGCAATATTGGTAGGGAAGGAACTGGTGCGAATTCATTAACGGGTCAGTGCAATGCAATGGGTTCAAGATTGTTTAGTAATACTTCAAGCTTAATGATTTCTGCAAAAACCTGGAAAACTAAGTCCACTTCGCTGTCTTTTTATTGTCTCTCTAATGATACCATTTTTACAAATGGAGGGGATTTATTTTTATAGAGTTTTCTTAGCTTGATGGCTATGTGGCGAGACCCCATATGAAAAATACATAGTGGATTATTCAGAAAGCCTATGAATCAAAAATACATGGACTTAAATTATATTTGAAAAATATGTATTGTCATTTATATATCTCTGTGAAATTATTTAGCTTTTGAGTCTTTAGACCCCATTTTAAATAAACCTACAATTGAAAGTGAAATTACAGTTAATACTATAAATATTATAAATCCTTTTGAAAATCCACTTAAATTTTTACCTGTTTTATCTATAAAAGATGCCATTAACGGTGGTATAACGAACCCTCCAAAAGCTCCTAATCCTCCAACCCATCCTGCGGCTCCTCCAATTGCATGAGGAATCTCTTTTGGAAGTATTTTAAATACAGCAGCATTTGTTACACCCATTCCAACAGCTAAAAGTAAAACTCCTACAACAGCTAAAGGGATTGAGCTAGTAATGGTCATGCAGACTGCTCCCGCAAGCATTATAATAAGTGCTATAATTGATGTAGATCCTCCTCCAACCTTATCCGCTATCTTTCCACCATAAATCCTAGTAATAGATGTAGCAATCGAATACATAGCAGTTAACGCACCTGAGTTAAATGTATATGGAAACTCTGGCGTAATTCCAATTGGATTAAAAATTAAAATTGGATGGAGATATAAAACTTTTTGCAGATAAACTTAAACTCTGTTTTTCAAAAGATGAGTAAAGGTTAGATTTGCAGCATAAAACAAATCAATAAAATTTCCACTGTATACGTGTTTTTTTTGTGTGCAATGAAATTGTACAAATACTAATATACACTTACAATACACCATTTAAATTCACGAAAGAAAAATTAATGGTAAATATTGTATTCGGCGATGGTCCAATATTATTTAATATGGCTTAGCTTGATGGCTATGTGGTACTACCCCAATTAGTACTCATCCGCTACTGCTGTTAGCGGTTTAGTTCAATTATTATTTCACGACATTTAGGGATATCCTAAAAAACAACTACGCTAATGTTAAAAAATAAAAAAAGCTCACTATCATAAAATCAAATAGTAATCTTTGAAAAATATTTAATAAATAAATTATCTTAGCCAATATTTTTACTCAATACTCAAGAAAGAATATTATCTTTTTTCTCCAAAAATGTATGCTTGCCTTTTATTTTACGTACATTCCACCAGGTTTTCCGGATAAATTAATTATTATATTTTTCATCTGAGTATAATGCTCTAATATTACTTTGTGAGTCTCCCTACCTATCCCAGATTCTTTATATCCTCCAAATGGTGCACCAGCAGGGAAACTATCGTAAGTGTTTACCCACACACGTCCAGTTCTGATTCCTCTTGCAACTCGAATGGCTTTATTCAAATCTTTTGTAAATACACCCCCGGCCAAACCGTAATCACTATCATTAGCCATAGCGATAACTTCTTCTTCAGTTTTGAATTTAATTACAACTCCTACGGGTCCAAAGATTTCTTCTCTAGCTACTCTCATATCATTTGTGACATCTACAAGTAGTGTAGGTTTCATAAAGTACCCTTTTGAAGCATCACCTTCTACGTATCTTTCTCCTCCTGTGGCAATTTTTGCACCTTCTTTTTTGCCGATTTCAACATAACTAAGGATCTTATTAAGATGTTTTTCACTGATTTGTGCACCCATTTGTGTATGGCTATCTAATGGATTGCCCACTTTAACTTTTTCAAAAGCATTTATTGCGTTTTTCATAAATTCATCATAAAACTCTTCCTGTACAAAGATTCTAGAACCTGCTGAGCACACTTGACCTTGATTAAATAAAATACCTAGTTGAATACCTTCTAATGCAATATCCATATCTGCATCTTTGAAAAAGATATTAGCAGATTTCCCACCAAGTTCCAAGGTAGATGGAATAATATTCTGTGCTGCTGAAAGACCAATTCCTCTCCCAACTTCTGTAGAACCAGTAAATGCCAGTTTATCAAGACCTTTATGATGTTGCAGATATTCACCACTCTTAGATCCTCTACCCGTAATTAAATTAATAACTCCCTTTGGAACAATATTTTCTATTAACTTAATGAACTCTAACATACTTAATGAAGTTGAACTGGATGGCTTAAAAACCGATACATCTCCTGCTGCTATTAATGGAGCTAATTTCCATGCTGCCATTAGGAATGGAAAATTCCAAGGTACAATTTGTCCAACATATAAATAACCGTACTTGAAAAGGTTAATATGGTAATATATTAATAAACTGGGGTACCATCCTATTATCATCTCCCAAATACAATAATTTAGCCTATGTAGCTTTTAATTCAATGTCAACCTCTTATTTGATACTTTTCACTACTGCAAGAAAATCATTTTTAATTTCCTCATATTTACGTTCTGAAATATTGGTATTATACATCTTTAATACCTTGTTCTTTATATCAATCAGGTGAATTGGTGAACTCAAATTAAACCCATTACAAGCTAAAAGATATTGTGTGCTTAAACTGGTCTTCGTTTCAATACTTGAATATCAACCTCATGGTGACCTAAAATTTCTTTAACTGCACCTATATTTTCATTAATATTTTCAAATCGCCTTGCATATGTGAACTTGCATTATCCATTTTATCATGTTCTGCTTTATTTACATTTGAATTATGTTCTAGTGCTTTTAAAATTAAGTGATCTTCTTCTTGTTGAGTTTTAATTTCACTTACTGTAGTTTTAATTCCCTTAAGTTCTACAAGTATTGCATCCAATACTTCTTTATCAGCCATTGAAATCACCCCTTATTATATTATTTATTATATCATTTATTTTGTATCCGCTGCATTACTTTTTTTAACTCTTGAAGTTGATTTTTTCTTCTCTAGTATATTTAATATTTAATTCACTATAATATCGTTTAAGAAACAATAAATTATAATTGGAATAATGATTTCTTAAGTGATT
>DHIM01000356.1:5190-6670 GCA_002403785.1 Clostridium sp. UBA4746 | reverse complement strand
TTAGTCCAGTTTAACACAATATCAGTTGTGTTAAACTCATGCACTAATTTTCTTAATGTTTATTTGCACAATATTCTAACTGTTTTACTTAAAAAAATGATTTACCAATATTGTGTCGAATTAATATATTTATGTTTAATAAAATCGGAAACCAAAACGTAAAGGAGATACAAATATAAAAAATCCCAAAATGAAACATTCATTCCCCACAAACCCCACATTTTCGGAAAAATATAAATCTTGAAAATATAAAAGCCTTTTCATATCTATATTGCTTAAGAAAACCAAGGTATGCCTTTTTTAGTGAACACTATCATACTAATTCTAAATTATACCCAAATATTTTTTAAACCACATTGGGAGGTGAAATTTTAATGGATACAAAA
Source organism: Clostridium sp. UBA4746 (assembly GCA_002403785.1). Classification (GTDB taxonomy): domain Bacteria; phylum Bacillota; class Clostridia; order Clostridiales; family Clostridiaceae; genus Clostridium_AD. The sequence continues at coordinate 6,284 of DHIM01000356.1, read as the reverse complement.
AATGCTAATCAATATATTAAAGAAGTGGCCTACTATCTTCAAAACGCGGAAAATTGTTTGAACGATGCACTCAATTCAGAAGAAAACCCTGGCAATAAACAACAAATCCAGAATATTTTTAAAGTCGTAGAAGGAGCTTTGCAAAATGTCACCACTGCACTTTCAAATTATAAGGATTAAATTCTTTTTTTCCTCCAAAAGTGGAAATAGTCCTTATTCGTTGTTTTTGTGTGTACAACAGAACCACATTATCTTGAAGTTAAGTTACCATTGTAATCAGTTACGGCTTGGTGAAACTTCTCTTGAAAATAATCACACAAAGTATTAAACTATTGCTTATATCAGTAACAAAAAACAACAGTTAAAAGAAATCTGAGGTGAGTTAAATGAATGATGAAATAATAATTCGAGCCATGAATAAATCAGAATCAGATTTAGAACAAGTCCTTCTATTAAGGAGGATAGTTTTTAATTCAATAGTTTCAAAAAACGTTATTAACAAAGAAATTTTAATAAATTACTTAAAAAGAAATCCTGAAGTTAGTTCAGTAGCATGCACATTGGAAGGAAAAATAATTGGTGTTCTCTTATGTGGTCATGACGGAATACGGGGTTTTATTTATCATATTACGGTTTATAATGAATATAGAATTAAATGTATTAGCAAAATGATGGTAAATCGTACCTTATCAGAATTAAAAAAAGTTGGCATTAATACAGGTTTTATGTTTACCCAAAGTAGCACTTTTGATTCGGAAGAATTTTGGAACTCCATTGGATGGACAGTAATTCCAGATAAGGTGCACGTAGGGGACAAAAAATACTAATCAATATATTCAAGAAGTAGCATATTATCTTCAAAAATCGAAAATTATAAGAATTAAACTTTCAGTAAATGATGGATTATTTATTTAGGGTAACTCTCAAATTATCAACCTTATCTTCAATCATATAATGTACTCCACTTATACATAATATACATAGGGTTTGTTCTCGTTTTTTGATAAATAATAATATAACAAATGACGTGAAAACTTAATTTCACGGCATTTGTATTTTTTGTACATCTATCCAATAGACTCAAAGTGAATGTA
>DHIM01000356.1:0-5037 GCA_002403785.1 Clostridium sp. UBA4746 | reverse complement strand
TGAGTCTATTGCAATGTTTTTGTATGTTAATTTATATGTGCTTTTACCCCAATATGATTATATTTGTGAAAAAGTACAGTTTTTACAACAAACTCTAATATTATACTATTTCCTCTTTTAACTGTCCATAACCTTACTCTTATTATTTAAGATTTCACATCAACTATTTTGCAATAAGAATTTACTGTTAATATATAATAAATTAAATAAATCAGAGTATATATTCCTATAGTTATAAGAACTGGATATACTAAGCTTGAGCTAAGTACAATTTGAAAAATTGTTAATGCAATAATGCTATGTGCTATTCCTACGGCTAAGGGTAATACGAATATAAAAGCCATTTGCTTTGCTATAGAAATCCTTATCTCTGATTTTTTTACACCGATTTTCTTTAATATATCGTATCTTTCCTTATCATCACTAGCTTCTGATAACTGCTTGAAAAATATTATGCTTCCAGTGCATATCAAAAACACAAAACCTATAAAGGAAGCTAGGAATATTATAATACCCATATTAATCATAGTATCTCTGTACCTTCCATAATATGATGACAATGCGTTATCTCCTAATGTTTTCGATATTTCTGTCGTAAGGTTTTTACTCTCTTTGGGGTTTTCAACATTTATGAAGGTGTTTTTTATAACTTTATCTTTGTCATACAATTTATTATACACCTTATCCGTTACAACTACGGTATCCTGCATATATAAATCATTTATATAAAGTTGATTGGTTAAAAGGCCCTCTTTAAAAGCTTTTATTTTTAAACCTGATTCCCTTCCATCTATTTTAAGTTCCATATTCTTGCCAACAGGATTCAACATTACCTTATCTGAATACATAAGCATAAAAAATATTACTTCATTTGAATTTAAAGATTTAGTATAATCTATACCCCTTGCTTTTGATAACTTTTTCATTGTACTTTCTGATATGACAAAAGATTTTAAATTTTTTAGTGAACGCTTTTTCATCTCTGTTTTGGTCTTTGACAACTCAGGCCATTTACTATCTATTATCAAAAATTCGGCATTAGTAGAACTTATAATTTTATTATTGGGATATTTATTTATAATTTTATCAACTTGGTCATCTAGACCTTTACTATCACTCCTATAGTCATAACTAAAAGGTGTTAATTTATTTATACTATTTATTTGGTCATAATAAAGTGATGCTGCAGTTCCAAGCGCCGTAATAGTTGTGGCACTGAGTATTGCTATGATAGCTAGAGATCTTCCATTAGCTTTAATTCTATATAAAAGTTGAGAAGTGCCTATCATGTTTAGGGATCTATAATATTTAACCTTATTTTTCTTAGAAAGCTTTACTATGAATATTATCAAGGAAGAAAAAAACATGAATGTCCCAATTATTGTACAAATTAATATAATTAACAATTTAGGCAAGGAATCAAATTTATAAGTTAATGCCATATAATAACCTGTCCCAATAAAAATTATTGAAAGTAGAGCTAATATCAGTGAAGCTTTTGGTTCTTTTTGTGCTATTTTCTCTGACTTAAATAATTCTATGAGTTGAAATCTATAAATTAATGTATAAGAATGTAGAGATGCTATAATAAATATTACTAAAAATACTATAATAGTACTAATAACAGCCTTTAGAGATATAGTAAATTGTACATTCATATAAAGATTCATGATATGAATTAAGATCATTACAAATAACTTTGAAAATAGTGTTCCTATTAATATTCCTGCCACAAGAGCAAGAGCTCCTATTATTAAATTTTCATAAAATAACATTCTTCCTATCTGCCTTTTTTTTACTCCTAGCATAGAGTATAATGCTACTTCTTTTTTCCTTTTTTTAGTAAAAAATGAATTTGAATACCATATAAACATAGCTACAAATATTGCTATGACAATGGAAGCAGCATTAAACGCTGTACCTATTTTCATTGATTCAGCTGCTAAATCTGCAACTTGTTTATTGTACTGAATAGAGGTAAATGTATAATAAATCATTATACAAAACACCATGGATACAAAATATATTAAATAGTTATTAAAATTTCTTTTTACATTTCTAAAAGTAATATTAAGTAATGTCATCTGATCACATCCTTTCTGATTTAAAATGTTATTTCATTTAAATTTCCGCCTAGAGCAGCTAGTACATCTAGTATCTTTTTAAAAAATTCCTTTCGTGATGTTTCACCTTTTATAAGTTCTGTAAATAGTGAACCATCTTTAATAAATATTATTCGTTTGCAGTAGCTAGCAGCGAAGGCATCGTGAGTTACCATCATAATAGTAGCTTTTTCAGAGTCATTTAAATCACTTAAAGCCTGTAAAAGTTCTGTAGAGGATTTAGAGTCTAATGCCCCTGTAGGTTCATCTGCTAGTATGATTTTGGGCTTAGTAATAATAGCCCTGGCCGCAGCAGCTCTTTGTTTTTGTCCTCCAGATACTTCATAAGGATATTTATTAAATATATCCTTTATACCTAAAGTAACTCCTATGATATTGGCTTTTGCTTCAATATCCTTTATGTTAATTCTAGCAAGAGCTAATGGTAGCACCACATTTTCTTTTAATGTTAAAGTATCAAGCAAATTAAAATCTTGAAATATAAATCCTATTTTATCTCTTCTAAAAGAAGCTAATTTATCTTCATTCATTTTTGCAAGGTCTTCGTTATCTATAGTTACAACTCCTGAAGTTGGCTTATCTATAGTTGATATTATATTTAATAATGTTGTTTTACCTGCACCTGATGGCCCCATTATTCCGATAAATTCTCCTTCCTTAATTTCAAGATTTATATCATTTAATGCAGTATAAACATTACCCCTTGAGCCGTATATTTTTTTTAAGTTTCGCGCAATTAATACATTTCCCATTCTTACTTCCTCCTAAAATTCTATAGTTAATTACAATTTAATCTTATAATAAATCAAGTACCCAATCCATTTTATAACATTACAAAGTAGCCTTTAACCTTACATTGTTGTAAGGTTTGATTTAAATAAAAAAATAGAGTTACAAAACACATTTCTAGTTTGTAACTCTATAATAATCTATGAGCTTTGGAAAATGAACTGTTACCTTAGTAAATTCAAATGATTTAGATTCAATAGTTATCTTGTGACCAAGTTTTGTGGCAAGATTTTTTGATAGATATAAACCCATTCCCGTTGCTTTATAATTCTCTCTACCATTATATCCAGTAAATCCTTTATCAAAAACTCTATCAATATCCTCAGATTTTATTCCCACTCCATTATCTTCAATAAAAAGCTGTTTTTCATTGGACTTTACTATTCCACTAATCTTTACAAATCCATTGCTTGCTGTATATTTTAATGAATTTGACACAATTTGGTCCAAAATAAAGAAAATCCATTTTTTATCTGAGTCTATAGTAAATTCCAAATTACTTATTTCTATTCTTATTTTTTTACCTATAAATTCCTTAGCATGTTTTTTTACAACCCCAATGATTAAAGTATTCATGTTAACTTCGCTTATCAGATAGTCCTTTGAAAAACTGTCTAATCGTGAATAGTATAAAGCTTGCTCAACGTAATTCTCTATGTAATCTATTTCATTTTCTAAGCTAGTTAAGGTTTCCTCATTAGACTTATATATACTGTTCTCTATGATCAATCTACATGCGGAAATAGGTGTCTTTATCTCATGAACCCATGAATTCATAAAGTCTAAATTTTCTTCTTTCCCTTCACACAATTTATCCATTTTCAGATTATTTTCTTCGTTAATTTTTATAAGGAGCTTTTGATATAACCTTTGTTCATGACTTAATGGAGTAGGCAAGGAATTAATAATACTTACCTCATGATTTTTTATAACATATTTAATAATCTCGTAATATCCTTTGTTCCTTGAATACTCGAATACTAAGTAAAGTATTAACATAATAAAACCTACTGCATTTATATAGGCTATATTGTAAAGATTTATTTTAATTACATTATTAAAATATACTACTGAAGAAGTAAATAGCATCAATATAAAGTAAAATAATATTAAATATACCTTGTCAATTAAAAATTTTATGAAATTCATAGTATTATGTATCCTTGTCTTTTCTTTGTCTTAATCAAACCTTCTATTTTAATATTTTCTAATTTGTTGCGAAGTCTGCTGATATTCACTGTAAGAGTATTATCATCAACGAAGCTTTCATCCTCCCAAAGGCTTCTCATAATCTTATCTCTACTTATTAAATTACCATTATTTTTTATAAGTAGGTATAGAATGCTAAATTCATTTCTGCTAAGGTCTACTCTTTTATCTTTAAAAAACACACTGTTATCCTTCATATTTAAAATTATATTTTTATATTCAATCACATTAGTCTGAACATCTGTGTAGGAATAAGTTCTTCTTATTAATGCATTTATTTTAGCAATTAATATTTCTAGTGAAAAGGGCTTTTGAATAAAATCGTCTCCACCCATATTAATTGCCATTATTACATCCATATTATTACTCCTTGAAGAAACAAATATAATAGGAACCTTTGATATTTGTCTGATTTTATTACACCAGTAAAATCCATCAAAAAATGGAAGGTTTATATCCATAAGAATTAGATGTGGTGAATATTTTGAAAATTCCGCAAATACCTCATTAAAGTTATTAACAGCTTTCCCACCAAAGCCCCATCTAATTATATTCTCAAGCAATATTTCTTTTATAGTAACATCATCCTCTACTATCATTATATTAAACATGTAAAAACCTCTTTTAAAATATATTATTTACTCGTTTAAATTTAAATCATTTTCAATAAATTTATCTAACCATTCCTTTGATTTGGGGTTATTAATAAAATAATTTTTAATTCATACACTCTCTATTTTCCATATAATTACCTTCTCTCTTTAACCGTAATGTAATAATATATATTATTGTATCGTCTATGATTACGATTATGACATGAATATATGGTTAATTATACTATTTTTACTACAAATTCTATATAAGTAATTGAAATATGTTTTGTTATATAGGAGATAAAAAGCATTTTATATATTAG
>DHIM01000250.1:5796-25187 GCA_002403785.1 Clostridium sp. UBA4746 | reverse complement strand
ATATTTTTACGATATACACAAATATGGAGTTTTAATAGATAAGGATAGTTCTAGTATTACAATAGATAATAACAGTTTTGATAATCCTAAAGCTTTTGATGGCTATAGTAAGGAACAAATTGCTGGTCATGTTTACTGCATGAATGGAACAAAAATCTCTGTTACAAACAATATTATAAGAAATAGCGGTGGTCAAGGTATTATATTTGGTTTTAATTCAACAACTGATAAAGGTACAACTAACTCAGTTGCAAGCAATAATCAGTGCATAGGCAATGGTCAAGAAGGTATAACAATTTATGGTGGTAGCAAGAAGCGTAGCAGTTGGAATTCTATTTCCAATAATACTAGTAAAAATAATAGATTTAATCAAATTGAAGTATGGCAGTCTAATAATAACGTTGTTAAGAATAACACAGTAGATGAATCAATAACTGGTACGGGAAATTTAGGAGCGATATGTCTCTTTACTACAACTGGAACAACTGTTTCAGAAAACAAAGTATTGTCTGCACAAAATAATGGTATTGACATAACAGCCGGAAGCTCAAATTGTTTTATTACAAATAACTATGTAGCAAATACAAATAGCATAAATAATATTAATTCTGCAGAAAAAGGTAATGGGATATTACTTGATTCAAGTGGAATATCTCAGCCACAATACATAATGATTAGATCGAATAAAATTAGCTCAAGTAGTGGAATTATAGCTAAAAGTGGTATTTATTCAACTTCTAATACCAATCATCACAACACGATAGATAGTAATACAATAACAGGTTACATAGTTGGACTTAATTCCTATGCCAAGATGACATGTGGGATACAATAAAACAGTTTTTATTAGCAATTTGTACTAAAAATGTTTGTAACTAATTAGTATTTGGATTAGGTATACTGCAGCTTATAGCAAAATTACTATACGGGACTTAGTAAAACATAATTATTAAACAAAAATAAAAAATCTAAGCATATCTATTGCGCTTAGGTTTTTTATTTTTGTTTTAAATCATCCCTAATATCGTGAAATCATACTTTAATGACGTTTAATATGTAATACGTAAGTAAAGAGCTTCTTTATATTAAAGAAGTAAGTAATAGTATCTTCACATATCATGAGGTATAGATTAAATGAGGTGTACAAAGCCGTCCAACATAATAATATTTTTTTGAACCAAAAGAAAAAACCCTCTGAGCGTCAGGTGGTTTTTCAATATTATTTAACAGTTTAAATAATATGGTTGGTTATTACTATTATAAAAGTGTAAATGAGTCTATAGGCTATATATAGGGATACAACAAATGTCATTATATTGCAACTAATTGATTTGTAAATTAGTTGCAATTAATACCAATAAATAAAAAATGCAAAGGCGTAAGAAGGGTTCCTAATTATCTTTGCATTTAAAAACTAGTCCCCAAAAGAGGGGTAATAGTATTTTACCTTAATTTTAACAAAATAACAATAACCACCTCATTGAATAACATATGAACTGTGAAATATATGTTTTTGTAAGATTCATGTTATGGTCTATAACCCTACTGTTTACAACGGTATACCTGGAACCTTTTAGAAGTGTTATGAATATATATATCGCGAGAGTATTAAATGTCCAGTGGATAAATATTTATTTATTATATCGGATACTACAATTATTATTATTATTTCTTTTAGCCTAGCGTAATTGCTAGGCTTTTTTGATGTTGGTGTGTAATAATGCCTGTAATCCCTTATACTTGAAGTTTATGTTATAATTAGTATTTAAATAAACTATAATTTAGTACACAATTGTTTGAAATTGTTATTGGAGGCAGTGTAAGATGAAATCAATTTTATACAAAAAAACACGTTCTTTATATTCTTTATGTACTGGGGAGTTTTGTGCTTGTATAAGTTTCATATTCTGTTTATATATGTTTTCATATAGGCATATAATTAATATTGATTATGCAGTAATCTATCCTTTCATTTCTTTATTACTAATATTATTGCAAGGAAGTTATTATTGGTATTATAAACTTCGCATTATTAAAAAAAGAAATCCAGATAGAAGAATCTTCAGAAAAATATATAGAGTATTTAAAACACTTAATTTCATTATGTTTATTCTATACCCAATAGGATTAATATATATATTAATGGTTAACGATATTAGTATATTAAGAAAAGAAAACTTTTTTGGTGTTTTTCTGTTTGTTTTTGGAATAATTGAGTATATTAATTATTTTTAAATAAGGCTATCATATTCAAAACATGAAGATAGAGTGGCTTTATTAAAGTTCCAAAATATTAGAAAGTCAAGTTTGTGTAAAGAATTAAAAAAATAAATAACATTCCTATATTATAAATTGGAATCCAAAAAAATATTAGACTGACACGAATAGACAGGCAAATATTTTTTCGGATTTATCCTCAATATTGTCTAACATAGCCTAACAAAATAACAATAACCCACCTCATTTAATCTATACCTTGGTTTTCACAACAAAAGAGACAGGAGGGCAGACCAAAAGTCTACACTAAAAAGCAATTAGATAATGCTATTAAAATGCTTAAAACTAGCAGTTACACAGAAGTTGTAGAAGTAACAACTATATCTAAAAGTACTTTAATAAGAGAAATGAGAAAAAGAGGTTTAAATAAATAAATTAAGAAGTTCAATTTTTTTGACAATACCCGGGTTGTTAAGCATTTAGCTAAATTTAACTAACCCTTTTTATACCTTGAAACCTCATATAATGTATTAACTTAAGAGTCTGTATAAATTCAGGCTTTATTTATTTCCATAAAACGTTAGAAGTTCATAAAAGTTCGATATCCTGGAGTTATGTCACAAATTTCATTTATTGTTCATCAACTGAAAAAGGCAGTAATGCCTTTTTATACTATAACAATAATACTGATTGCTGATTTTCTAGATTTATATTCCTTAACGTTGTAAATCCGCACTTTGTTGGCGGTACCCCTAGATTAGAAAAACGTAATCTTATTATTAGAGCTATTAGTAATAAGGATAAAAGATCCTATAAGTTAGAACTTACTAAAGAGGGAGGCATGGTAAAGGTGAACATATTAAATTTGAAGAAGAAGTTTTTGGTTGTAAAGCATATCTTGATCAATATTTATTACAAAGCTACAATAGTAAATTTAATAGTAGAATACATTATTGTGAATAAAAAATTGAAAAGTGTTAAGTATAGATAAACACTATTTTATAAGTGGAATAAAGTATTTGCACAATATTTATATTAAAATTGCCACATTAAATGAAATGAATTGGTATGGAGTGAATATCAGAAATCGTATACAATAAATACATAAGGTGGCTGAGGAGGTTATTGAATTGGTTACACTTAATAAAAGACAAATAGATATTATAAATTTTTTATCAAACAAAAATACTCATATAACAATAAAAAATATTTCGAAGATGTTTGATATAAGTGAAAGAACCATAAGAAGTGATTTGGATTCTATTAAATATGCATTGAAGGAATATAATGTTTCTTTAGAAAGAAAACCAGGAGTTGGAGTAAAGCTTAATTTTGATGAAAGGGAAATTGAAAAATTTCTGAATATGTATGAACATAATATTTATCCAGCCGAAGAAAGAGTACTATTTGTTTTGATTATCATTATGACAAAAGAAAAAACAACATATGAAGAACTAGCAGAGAAATTACAAGTATCTAAAAATACAATAATCCAAGATTTAAAGTCAGCCAAAATATTATTAGAAGAGTATGATATTAAAATTAAAAAGAAATCTTATTATGGAATATTTTCAGAGGGAAATGAAGATGAAATCAGAAGCTATTTATTACAGGTATATAAAAAATCTACTAAGTATATTCAGTTAGATATAAACAAATATCTCATCGAATGCCTTAGGTTAGATATAAATGATATTAGAAGCTTTACAGAAAGTATTGAAATTTTGGCTAGTGTTAAGTATTCAGAAGAAGGTTTAGATGAACTGGAAGTCATGATAAAATTCTCACTTTGTAGAATCAGTATTGGAAATACTGTTGAATATAGCAGTGAGTATATTAATGAACAGAAAGCCAATAAAAATTATACAATATTAAAAGATTGTATAAAAAACTTAAATTATAAGATTACAGAAAGTGAAATATGTTATTTATTGAAATTATTTAGTGGAGCTAAAAGTACATTGGGTAATTTTATAACTACAAACTCAGAAGTTGATAAATTAACAACTAATATTATTGAGGATATGTGTGATGTTATTAATATTAATCCAATAGAGGATGTAGATTTGAAAGAACAAATGTCAATTCATTTAAAAGTAGCAATTTTTAGATTGAAAAATAATCTTCTAATTGATAATCCAATGCTTGAAGAAATAAAGTACAAAATGTCTTTTATTTATAGTATTACCGAAAAAATACTTTCAGAGTATGAAAGTGTATTAAAAGTTAAGTTTCCAGAATCAGAAATTGCCTATATAGCAATGTATTTTGATGCATTATTTGAAAAAAATGTAAAAGATAAGTTTTCTTATAAAGTGTTAATAATATGTAATGGTGGACTTGCTACATCAAGTCTTTTAAAGACAAGAATAAGATCAATGATTCCAGAAATTCAAATTTTAGGAATATGTAGATTAAGGGATGTAGAAAGCAGTTTAAAAAAATATGAGGTTGATTTTTTAATTAGTACAGTACCTCTTGCCTTAGATAATTACAAAGTAATACAAGCTAATCCACTTTTAGAATTAGGTGATATAGAAAAGATCAATAAAGAAATATTTAGTAGAAGATATGAAAAAAATTGCAAATTTCTTGTGGAAAAAGTTCAAAATAAAAGCCAAAGTGGCATAAGTAAAATACTACCCAAAAAATATTCACAAATATGTGTAGAATTAAATGATTGGCAAGAAGCTATAAGAGTAGCTGCGGGACCATTAATTGAAGATGAAAAAATTAAAAGGCAGTATGTTAGTGAAATAATTAAAGTTATAGAAACCTTAGGCAACTATATGGTATTTATACCTGAGATAGCTTTTGTTCATGCAGAACCTACTTTTGTTATAGAAAATTCAGTAAGTCTTCTAGTATTAAAAAAACCAATTAAATTCGGAAGTCAGAAAGAGACATTAGTAAAAGTAATAATTGTTTTAGCTAACAAAAATGAAAATATGAATTTAGTAAATTTAATAAATATCATAACAAAGGAAGGCAATATAAAAAAGCTAAAGGAAGCTAAGTGTTATAAGGATATAGAAAATATTAAGTAGTAGTTGGGGGAGGATTAAATATGTTCATAGAGATTATTGATAAAGTAGATAATTATGAAGAAGCAATAAAGATGTCATGTGATATCTTGGAGAAAAATGGAGTTGTAGAAAGTAGGTATTATGATGCAATAAAAGCCAAAATTAAGAAATTTGGTTCATACTTTTGCATTGCAGATGGGATATGTATGCCTCATGCAAGACCAGAAGATGGAGCTTTAAAAGAAGGGCTTTGTGTATTAAAACTTAATAATTCAGTAGATTTTGATGGGAAATTAATAAAAGTATTTTTCACATTATCAGCAAAGGATAGTGAGTCTCACATAGGTTTACTAAGAAAAATTGCTGAGGTGTGTATGAATGAAGAGAAATTAAGCATTATTAAAAATTCAAAAAGCAAAAAAGAAATTATGGGGGTAATGTAAATGAAAAAAATTATGGCAGTATGTGGTTCAGGATTAGGTTCAAGTTTTATGGTGGAAATGAATGTTACGGAGATTTTAAAAGAATTAGGAGTTTCAGATCAATATGAAGCATTTCATACATCGCTTGCAGACGTATCAGGTGGGGATGCAGATATTTTTGTTACAGGGTTAGATCTTGCAGATAGTGCAAGTCATTTACCAAATCTTATAGTATTAGACTCATTATTGGATAAGGTTGAATTAAGAGAAAAGATCAAAGAAAAAATAAATTTATAAACTACGAAGAAAAGTTTATAAAATCATTAAGATTTAATAAATTTGAGGAGGAATAAAAATGAATGAAATTTTAAAAATACTTATTGATTTATTATCACAACCAGCGATAATAATAGGTATTGTTGTTTTTTTAGGATTGGTACTTCAAAAGAAAAGTGCAGACGTAATTATCAAATCAACATTAAAGGCTATGGTAGGTTTTGTAGTTATACAGGCATCAGCAGGAATTATTAGTGGATCCTTATCACCATTTGGTGTTATGTTTCAACATGGATTTCATGTTGCAGGAGTTATCCCAAATAACGAAGCGATTGTTGCTTTAGGTATAAAAAAATATGGTACACCTACAGCTTTAATTATGACATTTGGTATGATAGCAAATATATTTATAGCAAGAATTACAAAGTTTAAATATATATATTTAACAGGGCATATTACATTATATGGAGCGTGTATGATTTCAGTTATACTAGTTTCATCTGGAATGACAGGAATACATTTAATATTCACAGGAGCATTAGGCCTAGGTCTTATGATGGTAATATCACCAGCTCTAACACAACCTTTCATGAAGAAAATCACAGGAACTGATAGTGTAGCCTTAGGACATTCTGGAGGAACTTCATATGCACTTGCAGGATATATAGGTAAAATTGTAGGTAAGGGGTCAAAATCTACAGAAGAAATGAATGTTCCAAAATCATTAGGTTTCTTAAGAGATTCAGTTGTATCTATTTCATTAACAATGGCAGTTCTTTATTTAATAGTTGGCATAGCAGCAGGTCCACAATTTGTAGAAACTAAACTTTCTAGTGGGAATAATTATATAGTTTATTCTTTGTTACAAGCATTAACTTTCGCAGCAGGATTTATATTGATACAAAATGGTGTTAGATTGGTTCTTGCCGAAATAGTACCAGCATTTAAGGGGATTTCAGCTAAATTAGTACCAAATTCAAAGCCAGCGTTAGATTGTCCAATTGTATTCCCATCCGCGCCAAATGCAGTAATAATTGGATTTATATCTTCTTTCGTAGGTGGAATAGTTTCAATGTTTGCACTTGGAGCAATGGGATTAGTAATAATAATACCAGGAGTTGTGCCACACTTTTTCTTAGGCGCTACATCCGCTGTATTTGGTAATTCAACAGGGGGTAGAAGAGGTGCAATTATAGGATCGTTTGTAAATGGTATCATAATATCATTCTTACCAGTTGCTTTATTACCTGTATTAGGTAATCTTGGAATAGCAAATTCAACATTCTCTGATACAGACTTTGCAATTACAGGAGTATTCATAGGTAAAGTTCAAAAATTTATTGGGGGAGTAGGTTTAACAGGAGTACTAATTGGGATAGTAGCTATTTTGGTTATTTTGACAGTTGCGACTAAAAATAAAAAGGTAGATGATAGTGCTCAAGCTCAAGTAGATTAATATACATGAAAAATGGAGGAGTTTTGAAAAGGAAGAAGAGTTTGAAGATTATTGTCTTACTTTTAATAAAGAAGAAACATGCGGCGTTGCATATTTGAATGATGAAGGATTAACTTAATGAGGAAAAAAACGCAAAAGAGAATAAACTATATTGTAACTAGTTAGAAAAAAGTAATAGGAAGTGATTTTAATGAATACATCTGAATTAAAAAACGTAGCAAAAAATGTTAGAGCAAACATCATAGAAGAAGTATTTTCAGCAAAATCAGGACATCCTGGTGGATCATTATCAGTAGCTGACATATTAACAGTATTATACTTTGATAAAATGAATATTGATTCAAGCAATCCTAAATGGGAAAATAGAGATAGGTTAGTTTTATCAAAAGGTCACGCAGCACCTGCACTTTATGCAGTACTTGCGGAAAAAGGGTATTTTCCAAAAGAAAATTTAAAAACACTTAGGAAACTTGGTTCAATGCTACAGGGTCATCCAGATATGAAAGTTACCCCTGGTGTTGATATGTCAACAGGTTCACTAGGTCAAGGGTTATCCGCAGCAAATGGTATGGCATTAGCTGCAAAACTTGATAAAAAAGATCATAAGATATTCGTAATCCTTGGGGATGGTGAAGTACAGGAAGGTCAAGTTTGGGAGGCAGCAATGAGTTCTGCGCATTATAAGCTAGACAACATAATAGTTTTTTTAGATCATAATGGGTTACAAATAGATGGATCTAATGATGAAGTAATGAGTGTAAGTCCTTTAGATGAAAAATTTTCAGCTTTTGGCTGGAAAGTATTAAAGGTAGATGGACATGACATGGATGCAATTAAAAAAGTAATTGGTGAGGCTAAGCTAACAAAAGGTCGACCAACAATAATAATTGCAGAAACAATAAAAGGTAAAGGTGTATCTTTTATGGAAAATCAAGCAGGATGGCACGGTAAGGCTCCGAATGAGGAACAAAGGGAAATAGCATTAGAAGATATAAAAAGGGGGGAGGCGTAATGAATAAAGCAACTAGGGAAGCTTACGGCGAAGCTTTAGTAGAGTTAAGTAATAATGAAAAAATAGTAGTATTAGATGCAGATTTAGCAGCTGCTACTAAAACAGGAAGCTTTAAAAAAGTATGTCCAGAAAGATTCTTTGATATGGGCATAGCAGAGCAGGATTTGATGGGGACAGCAGCAGGATTTGCAGTTGATGGTAAAATACCATTTGCTAGTACTTTTGCAATGTTTGCAACCGGTAGAGCCTTTGAGCAAATTAGAAATTCAATAGCATATCCTAAACTAAATGTAAAGATAGCTGCAACTCATGCTGGTATAACAGTTGGAGAAGATGGCGGAACACATCAGACTGTTGAAGATATAGCTTTAATGAGAAGCATACCAGGTATGGTAGTATTAAGTCCAGCAGATGATGTTGAGGCTAAAGCCGCTTTATTTGCTGCAGCAGAGTATTATGGACCTGTATATATAAGGCTGGGTAGACTAGCTACACCAACAATTCATGATGAGAATTATAAATTTGAATTGGGGAAAGGTGAAATTTTAAGAAAAGGAACAGACGTTGCGATTATTGCCACTGGTTTAATGGTAGCTAAAGCTCTTGACGCAGCAGATAAATTAGAAAAAGAAGGCATTAATGCAACTGTTGTTAACATTCATACCATAAAGCCACTTGATAAAGAGCTTATAGTTAAGGTAGCCAAAGAAACAGGGAAAGTAGTAACTGTAGAAGAACACAGCGTAATTGGTGGATTAGGTTCTGCAGTTTGTGATGTTTTATCTCAAGAGTTTCCTACAAAAGTCAAATTGATAGGTATAGACGATACTTTCGGACAATCAGGAACAGCTAATGAACTTTTATTACATTACAACTTAACAATGGAGAATATAATGAAAACAGCTAAATCATTTTAACAACCAATTAAAGTTTATAGTTTGTTATTAGTTTTGGTATGAAATCGGCCTACCTAGCATCTAGAATAAGAGATAGATATTTAGTTATATATAATAACTTTATTAAAATAAAATTTAAAATATGAGGGAGTGTCAAGTATGAAATTATTTATAGATACAGCTAATGTTTGTGATATCCGCGAAGCTAATGAAATGGGTGTTATTTGTGGTGTAACTACTAATCCATCACTAATAGCTAAAGAAGGTAGAGACTTTAATGAGGTTATAAAAGAAATAGCATCTATTGTAGACGGACCTATAAGTGGAGAAGTTATTTCATTAGATGTAAATGGTATGATAAAAGAAGGAAGAGAAATAGCTAAAATTCATAAAAACATGATTGTTAAAATACCAATGACTGAAGACGGTTTAAAGGCTGTAAAGGTACTTTCAAAAGAAGGAATAAAAACAAATGTAACATTAATATTTAGTGCAGGACAAGCTCTTCTTGCTGCAAGAGCAGGGGCTGCTTATGTAAGTCCTTTTATCGGAAGACTTGATGATATAAATGCTAATGCTATGGATTTAATAAGAACTATAGTTGCAATATTTAAAGTGCACGGAATAGATACTGAAATAATTGCTGCAAGCATAAGAAATCCAATGCATGTTACAGATGCTGCAGTTGCAGGTTCACATATTGCTACAGTACCACTTAAAATTATTAAACAAATGATAAAACACCCATTGACAGATAATGGGATAGAAAAATTTGCAAAAGATTGGAAAGAAACTTTCGGTGAAGAATAAGGAAAAATTTATTTTAAAATAATCTCAATAATAAAAAATTATTAAAAAGTATAGGGATACTCTTAAATATTTCTAGGCAAAGTGATAAAAAATACATTCAAACGCACCATAAACTCCTTACAAACACCAAATTCGTAAGGAGTTAACTTTAAAATTTTTTTATTTTAAACTGTTATTTTCTAATTCATCTATAAGTTCTTCTTCTACCAAGTCTATATTTGTTTTTCCTATATATCCAAATTTAATCTGATGAGTTCTTATAAAGCTCATAGCCTTATAATAAGTAGCGTGATTCATAAAACCAGAATAGAAAAACACATAATCATAATTGGCTAAAACACTAGTATCAAAATTTTCATTAAATCCGTGTAAAGATCTCAATTCTGGATATTTTTCTCTGAATTTTCTTCTCCATTCCTTAGCACCACCAATGATGATAATCTTGTTATCTGTAATATAATCTTCTAATGTCTTTACTGAAGTTGATGGAATATAATCATTATTTACTTTAAATAAATATTCTCGTAAAATAGTTAATTCATTTTTATATTTCTTCTCTTCTATTAATCGCTTTTCAAGATCATTAATCTTATTTTGCATTTCGAATATTTGAGAACTATGTATTTTATTTAATTTATTTATTTGACTATTTAGAGTTTCTTCAAATTTTGTATTTTGATGAAGACACGTGGTCAGTTTAGTTGATATATCTTTGTTAACGTCATTAAGAGTATTTAAATTTTCCTCTAAAGAATTTATCTTGATAAGTAACGTTTCTTGATTATTTTTAAAGTATAGTTCTTTAGATTTCTTATATTCATTTATTAAAGATTTTATAAAAATACCATTTACAAGGGTTTGAAGTATTACTTTAGGGTCTAAAGATTTATATTCTCTTTTTATATAAGATAACAATATTTCATCAATATTTAAAAAATTTGAATCTAAAAAGAGGTGATTTACATCAAGCTTATTAATAATAAAAAGATTTTCTAGCAGTCCACCTAATTCTTCAATAGGATGGAGATCGCTGTTTAAAACATCTTTTAAACTATTTATTTTACCATACTCTCTCTTTAATAAAGCCTTAATTTCTTGTAGTTCTATTTTATGTAACTCTAATTCTTTAGATATATCTCTTGTCATGGGATCATAAAACTCAAACATCTTTATATCGTCAATAATTGACTTGATAAAACCTTGATCTACTTCGTTTACGGTACGATATATACCAAAATAAAAATATACTGCAGCTTCTAGTCTAGCTTCTGTTTTTCTGGTGATTTGATCCATTTGAAGATAGCTTTTAGCTAATTCTCTTTTATCATGTTTTTTAACTGCATTAAAAACTACCGAGTAGTATTTTCGAAGGAATTTAATTACAGTGTTTCTTAAGTTATAATCCTTCTCTGCAATCAAAAGAATACCTAGCGCTTTTCTTCCTTCAATTTCTTGCTCAAGAGTACCTTCTGTCATAATAATATGCTTGGCGCAGGAAGAAGTTTTAACGACTTCATAATACTTAATTTTGTCAAGAAGATATAACCTATTAATATCTTTTTTCATTTCAGTGTTTCTAATCATTGCAATACTTACATTTGCTAATATATAATTTTCAAGAATGTTTACAGGGACATTCCAAGTTTGTCCTATCATTCTTGAAAAACTTTCAATATTTAAATTTACTCCCTCTGAGCTATCTTTAACTAACTCCACTTATAGAATGCCTCCTTTTATAAATTTTGATTTTCATTATAGCTTTATTAATTGTGTCATTTGGTATATAATTAAAATAAAACTGTACTAAATGTAATGAAATTGTATATAAACATATTATAATGCAAATATTAAAATAAATCAATATTATTAAAAAATACCATCTACAATAAATATAGGTAATATAAAACAATACTTGTAAAATACAAGTATTTATCTAATAATAAAGTTAATGCAATAATTATTAATAAAGAAAGCCAAAAGGAGAATGGTCTATTATGGAAGCAAACTCAGGTCTAACAACTCAGCAAGTGGCACAAATTTTAAATATTTCTAAAAATACAGTATATGAATTAATTAAAAGAGGTGAACTTGCTTCCTATAGAGTAGGTAGAAAGGTTCGTGTTGATGAAATTGACATTGAAGCATACAAAAATAAAAGTAGAACTAATACTAAGGATACACCCACTATTTTAGAAGTAACTAATAATCCTAATATTACTCATATAAACTCAAGAAGATTTTTACCGAATTCAAACTACAAAGGTGATCTTATAATATGTGGGCAAGACATTCTTTTAGATGTATTAACAAGGCACTTAGAACAGCATCCTAATGGACTTCAAGCACTTAGATGTTATATAGGGAGTTACAATGGCCTTGTTGAATTATATAGGGGGAACGTAAGTGTCGCTACGGCACATTTATGGGATGCAGACACTGGAGTTTACAACATTCCTTATGTTCGCAGAATACTCCCAGGAGTGCCTTGTGTTATTGTTCACTTAGTATCTCGCATGCAGGGATTCTACGTTGCTAAGGGAAATCCTAAAAACATTACTACTTGGGAGGATTTAACTAGAACAGATGTTTTAATGATTAATAGAGAACGAGGCTGTGGGGTACGTGTATTGTTAGATGAAAAATTATGTAAATTAGGAATATCATGGCAGTCAATTGATGGATATGAAAATGAATCCTTATCACATCTATCAGTAGCTAGCACTGTTGCACGTGGTGATGCTGATGTAGCTGTAGGCAATGAAAAGGCTGCTCTTCAGGTTCAATCTATTCAATTTGTGCCTTTACAAAAGGAAAGATATGATTTAGTTATTAAAAAAGATGATATAAATAAACCTCCATTTCAAGCAATATTAGAAATTCTTAATTCAAAGGAATTCCAAGAAGAACTGCGTGGAATAGGTGGTTATGATTTGACTGACACTGGAAAAGTAGTAGTACAGCCGTAATTCTTTCATAAACAATGTAAATAAATATATAATACTAACAAGGATAGAAGTAATGGGTAAACCAAAATTTCTATCCTTTTTACTTTATCTAGGGGTAGTACCAGCGAAGCTGATATAAGCAAAAGAGGCATTAGTTGAGTATGATGGATAGGCAGTTAGTGCCTACCCATTATTTTTTTGTCACAATTCATGTGGGTGATATCATTACTAAGTTCAGAAACGAAGTCACTATTTAATGTTTTAATCATAATATAAATATTAATAATATTGTTTGATTTCATAATTTTAAAATAACTCCTGTATAGAACAAAATTATTAATTTCTATAAATGAATTACAAAATTGGAGGATTATAAAATGGTATTATTAAAAATTGGAAGCACAGGTGCGGACGTAAAGAAGCTTCAAACATCATTGGTTAAACTTGGATTTAATCCCGGACCAATAGATGGAGTATTCGGCCCTAAAACCAATGCAGCAGTTAGAGCATTTCAAAAAGCTTATGGATTAGTTGTGGATGGAATCGTCGGAAAAAATACCGGGGCTGCTATTGATAAAGCACTAAAGCCAACAGCATATTTTGGTACGTTAATTTATACAGTAATCCCGGGAGATAATCTCATTACTATTGCTCATAATTTCAACTCCACATTAGAAAATGTATTAAAGTTCAACAAAATTCCCAATCCTAACCTTATTAAACCAGGGCAAAAAATCGTTATACCATTGTCACCTCCGGAGGCAATAATTTATACCGTTAAATCTGGAGATACACTTGACAGTATTGCTATTAAATTTGGCACCATTGTTAACAATCTATCTAAATATAATTACTTGTTCGCACCATATATTATTTATCCAAAACAACAACTGGTAGTCACAGCATCATTGAAGTAAGGTTTCGGCCGGGTTAATCCCGGCCCCTACCTTAAAGTCTAATTTTTCTAAGCAAAAGTACTTTGAATATTAAAAATGGTTGCTAAATAAGCAACCATTTTTTAGATTATAAGGGGGGAATAATGAAATATAAAAGCACAAAGAACAAAGCAATTGTTCCCAAAGTAAGCCATTCTAACAGTCTTGAACCGTCTATATGTACTATTTTACCTTCCATAAATATTATCTCTTTTCTGTTGATTGATATAAGGATATATAATAAGTTCTAATTTATAGCCTACCACTAAAAGAAAATATCGCACACCTATTTAAATTTAAGATATTATCGATTATAATTAGAATTATATCATTTTATAAGAAATATATACAAAGATAAAAGGGATTAAGAAAGGAAAAATCATATAGGGTTTTATCCACTCTTAACAGTATATAAAGCACCTATTCACATGATGAAGAGGAGGATTATTATGAATATTCAATTCTATGGAGCAGCGAAAACTGTTACAGGTTCATGTCACATTTTACACATAAACGGAAAGACTGTTTTGCTTGATTGTGGTTTATATCAGGGCAGAGGTGAAAAGGAATTTGAAAATGAGGAATTTGATTTTAATCCTAAAGAGGTAGATTATGTTATTTTATCACATGCCCATATAGATCATAGTGGAAGAATACCGCTACTTTATAAGATGGGATTTAAGGGAGAAATTTTGTCCACTGGAGCAACAAAGGATTTATGCAGTATTATGCTTCCTGACAGTGGACACATTCATGAATCTGAGGTTGGGTGGAAAAATAAAAAAAGGGTACGTCGGGGATTAAAAGCTTTAGAACCACTTTATACATTTAAATTAGCTGAGTCGTCTCTTAATCTTTTTAGATCAGCTCCCTATGATGAGATTATAGATGTTTTTGATGGGTTAAAAATAAGATTTAGAGATGCAGGGCATCTTTTGGGTTCTGCTATTGTTGAATTATATATTACGGAAAAAGATCAAGAAGAAGTAAAGTTTGTATACAGTGGTGATTTGGGGAATTTAAATAAGTCAATTATAAAAGATCCAACCTTCATTAATCATACTGATTACTTGATAATAGAAACCACATATGGCGATAGGGTTCATCCTGAGATTAAGGAAGATTTAAAGCAGTTATTAAAAATAATTAAGGAGACCTTTGCAAGAGGGGGAAACGTTATTATACCTTCATTTGCAGTGGGAAGGACTCAGGAGATTTTATATGAATTAAATAAATATGTAGAAAATGAAGATTTGAAGGATATTCAGGTTTATATTGATAGTCCTTTAGCTATTCAAGCAACAAAGATATTTGAAAGCCATAATGAGGATTATGACAAAGAAGCTAAGGAACTTATAATGAGGGGAGAGTATCCATTTAGATTTGATGGTTTGAAATTCTCAGTTTCGTCTAATGATTCAATGGAACTAAATAAAATTCAAGGTAAGGCAATAATTATTTCTGCAAGTGGTATGTGTGATGCAGGTAGAATAAAACATCACCTTAAGTACAATTTGTGGAGAAAAGAATCATCAATTGTTTTTGTAGGATATCAAGCAGAAGGAACCCTGGGAAAAAGCATAGTAGGGGGAGCAAAGATAGTTAAGATATTTGGAGAATCAATTGCTGTTAAAGCTCATATTTATAACCTAGAGGGATTATCTGGACACGCTGATAGAAATGGATTATTCAACTGGATAGAAGGCTTTATGGAAAAACCAAAGGAAATTCTCCTTGTTCATGGAGATAAAAAAGCGCAGGAGAGCTTTCAACTGTTATTAAATTCTAAGGGCTACAGCTCTAGAATAGTTGAAAGTGGAGAGGAATTCTATATCAACGAAAAACCTGATGAAGCTCATAAAACTGACAAGACTTATAGGGCTGGAAAAACTTATAGAGCTAATAGAGATTATAAAGTATATAAGGCTGATGAAAATCTAAGGAACAAATTGATAAAGGACATTAAAGAAATAAATAATATTGAAACGCTAGATAAGGGAAAATTGCTCGATATTATAAAAGATTTTATTTACGATGAAGAGGAATTTAAGTAATATTATGAAATGAAAATCATAATATAAAAAAGTTACAATTAATTTTTTTTTATAGTTTATTCATTGGTGGAAGAATAAAACCAGATGATTTAACTAAAAACATTGTAAAAAATTCCGATTTAAAATTAGAAGTTAAGGAAACTTCATCATCCAAAAGGGCTTGGGAAAATGTTGAAATTAATATTGATAAAAATATGCGTTGTGAATTCACTAATATATTTAAGAAAGACTTGAAAAGTTAGATAAATAAATTTGTAAACCATCTGATATCAGATGGTTTTTAATATTGTATTTAAAATTATATGATAAGATAGAAATAGATTCATTAAATAAATAAGCTTAAACTGAAATAGACAAGGATTTTATAATTTCTAGTTTGCTTGGAATGCTATCAATGTTAGCATTTATTACAATATCGAATATATCGAAAATAAATGGTGGAGGATTTAAAAAATCAGTTTTGTAAGTTACCATCATAAATGAGGAATTTTATAAAAGTGACTAATTCTGAAATATAATAATTAATCATTTATGAGGAGAAGTCATTGTTTTAATCAGGATAATCAATTAGAATTCAACAGAATATTAATGGAGGGTAGGTTTTATGATTCGAGACTTAAAAAGGGCAGTCCGGCTAAAATTATTTTAGTTTTCACACTGCCATTAATTATAGGTAATATTTTTCAACAATTTTATAGCTTGGCAGATACTCTAATTGTAGGACGTACAATTGGAGTTAATGCTCTAGCAACAGTAGGCTGTACAGCAAGCATTATGTTTCTTATACTTGGGTTTTCACAAGGATTAACTGCTGGATTTTCCATAATCACTGCTACGTACTTTGGAGCTGGAGATGAACAGGGGGTAAGACATAGTTATGTGGCAAGTATTATACTAAGTTTATTAATCACAATGGTGCTCACAATTGTAAGTGTAATATTCGCACGGCCAATTCTAGAGATAATGCATACACCACCAGAAATAATAGAAGGTGCTTATAATTTTATAATTATAATTTTCGGGGGTATTGTAGTGTCAATGTTATTTAACTTGTTTTCTAATGTTATGAGAGCTTTGGGAGACAGTCGAACACCACTGATATTTTTAGCTATTGCTAGTATTATAAATATAATTTTAGATTTCGTATTCATTTTAAGATTCAATATGGGGGTTGAAGGCGCGGCGTGGGCAACTACATTATCTCAAGGAATTTCTGCTATATTATGCTTTAGCTATATCATGAGGAAAATGCCTATTTTAAAACTACATAGGAGTGATTGGCATTTGACGAATGAAATCATATGGAATCATTTAAGAATGGGAATGCCTATGGCATTTCAGAATTCTATTATAGCAATCGGTGCAATTACTATTCAATTTGCACTGAATAATCTAGGTGAAATATCCGTAGCTGCATACACTGCAGCACAAAAAATTGATATACTAGCTATCCAACCTATGATGTCATTTGGTATTACAATGGCCACGTTTGTAGCTCAAAACTACGGTGCAGGTAAAATAGAAAGAATCCGCATTGGTATAAAACAATGTAGTATCATATCAGTAGGTTTTAGTATTATTATTGGTCTGCTTAATATTTTAGCTGGACACTTTATGATATTACTTTTTGTAGGGGATAACCAACCAAAAGTAGTTTCTCTCGCACAAACCTATTTAAACATAAATGGATCAATGTATTTTGTGTTAGCACTACTTTTTATTTACAGATATAGTCTTCAAGGATTAGGACAGACTCTTGCTCCTACTTTAGCGGGAGTTATGGAACTAATTATGCGAACCTTTGCTGCTATTATTTTATCAAAATATTTAGGCTTTACAGGTATATCCCTGGCCAGTCCCCTTGCATGGATTGGTTCTTGTATACCTTTAGGAATTGCTTACTATATAACTCATAAAAAATTGTATGAATTGAATAAGCCCATTTGTATAACCGAAAAATAATGGTGAATAATTTACAATTAAACTTTGGTAATTAGACAATTTTATCTTAGGTTACCTACAAAAGAACAAATGAAACAGCTATAAATTTTCTCATAGCTGTTTCATTTGTTTTTCTATAAGTATTTTTTTATATCATCAACTTTTTCTAAATCAAATATATCTGTTGCTATTTGATCAATAACACCCTCGGGTAAAGATCTAATCTTATCTGTATAATAATCAGAAAGACCATTGAATCTTTTTTTTAGCTGCGTTATAAGGAGTTCGGTCTTACCTTCTTTCTTACCTTCCTTCTTGCCTTCTTTCTTACCTTCTTTTATTCCATCACTTTTTAATTTATCAAAGATGTTTGATGCATTAGAAACCATAATTTCAACCTCCTCTTTTTTATCCTCATTAAATATATCATCTACTAACTCATTCATATTATATATTTCATTGCTATTAGTTGTATTTTTAATCCATCCTTTTAATAATAATTTTTCCTCAGAAGTTAGGTTATTAAATTAATTATTATAGTATAGGCATGCTGTGATCTACACTTGATTGCAGTTCTAGAAGGACATAAAATATTATGTTATCTTTTCCAATAGTTGCGTTATATACTATATCAGATTCTAATTCTTCATAATCAGATAAAATATAAGATTTATCAACGAGTATTAATTTATCCTTTTCTAATTTATCTACCCATTCTCCTTGAATAAAGGTATTAACAAAGGATAAAAAAGCATCATTTGTAGAAAATAAATCTTTATAACTTTTATCATGAATGTTATTTAAATCTTTTTTAAAACTCAGGTTCACCCTCCTAAGTATATCAAATTTTTGTCTGAAATAATATATATTATAATAATATTATTACCGAAATGAGAACATATATTCGCATAACGAAAGTTTTTATTAATATGGAATTGGTAGAGCACTTGGTTTGGAGAATACGATGAAAGTCTACTAGAAGATGTGGATAAAAAGGTTAATAAAAAAAATAAAATAGTATAAATAACATGAACTCTGCATCCCTTGGTGTGGGGTTTATTTTTACATATGTTAAGAAAACGGCTTTAGTTGAAAATCAACTATAAGCCTCTTTTTTATTGTATAATTAAGGCGAAATATAGAGCAAAACATATAGATTGATGCTGTTGTAATAAAATAATTATAAATGAAAATCATAAAAATAATGGATTACATGGAGTTGATATTATGAACTATACGCAGGCCTACAATAAATTGCATGAAAATAAATTCAGTCAGAAATGTATCTTAGTTAAAGGGAATTCTGCAAGTGGCAAAACAACTCTTGCGGTCTCTAAATACAGGGATCTGATAGAAAATCAAAACATTAAAAGCTCAAATATATTATGCTTATTTATGAAT
>DHIM01000250.1:0-5665 GCA_002403785.1 Clostridium sp. UBA4746 | reverse complement strand
ATATTATGCTTATTTATGAATAGATATCAAAATATTACATGGACAAAAGATATGATTTTTAATACTTCTTCTGAGATTAGAAAAAGTTCTTATTATGGATTTATTAGGAGGGAACTATCACTCTATTGGCCCTATATAGTAGAGAATTGCACGGAAATAAAAATTAATATATTAAAGCCTGAATTCGCATCTTTTGATGCTACAAATTATGCTATGAAAGCTCTAGTAGAGCATTTCAAAAAATCTAAAGGATATTTTCAAGATATAACGTCAACTTCTTCAAAAATAGCTTCAGATTTAATTTCTAATATTAATAATGCTGCACTGTCATTAGTGCCTTTTGATGAAATAGGAACTAGGCTTTATAATTCATTAGAGGTAAATGATTTTTTAGTTAAAGAAACATATAACCAATTGGACGAAGTAACTGGGTATTATATCTCAAAATTATTGCGTAATGGTGTTGTAGATTATGGTCTATCTTTTTATTTATATAATAATTATTTACTTCATGATTCAAGATATACTAGTATAAATAATATAAAATATCTTATTGTAGACGATATAGATGAGGCTTCACCTGCAGAACAAGAATTAGTATTTAAGATTATTAATAAAGTGGATAGGGCATATTTGTTTTATAATCCTAAAGGTGGTCTGTGTAGTTATTATGGAGCTAATACTGATTACTTTAAAAGTAAATTAAACATTGAATATCACGAGATTACCTTAGATAATCATTTTTGCTGCAATGATAATTTTATTAAACTTGCTAGTGTAATAGATAACAGGACGCACAATTCTTATATGGAAGAAAAAATAAATGAAGATGTCCCAGCCTTTATAGATATGTCATCACAACTAAGATCGGAAATGGTCCAGAAAATAATACTAAAAGTTGAAGAATTATTAAATCAGGGACTTATGCCAAAGGACATAGCAATAATATGTCCATTTAATGATTTCATTATTTCATATGAACTTCAGAAAAAAGTAAATGAATTAGGTATATCAGTAATGGAGACTTCAAGAAAGAATAGATTTATAGACAATGAATATTTACACCCTTTAATAGTACTCGCAGTATTGTGTAATGATTATAAAAGCATAAGGTTAACAAAGGAAGATTATAAAAACTTTTTTTCTTTTATGCTAAGGCTAGATGCTATTAGGAGTTCTCTGCTTTATCCTTTTGCACAGGAAGAAGGGCTGCAGGATCTTAGCGCAGAAATTGAAGATAGAGTAGGCAGCGAGGCAGTAGGTAAATATAATGAGTTAAAACAGTGGATAGTAAATTATAAAGTTAATTTAATGGGGCACGAGTGTTCACTAGGTGAATTTTTTAGAAATGCATTCTCACAAGTGCTTATAATCCTTCCAAAAGTTAAAGAACATATAGAGGACTATATAGGTTTATATGAAAGCTGCGAAGGTTTCATAAATACTTTAGATAAATTAGAATTTAAAGGGAAATCTTCAGAGGAGAGGTTTATAGAATTTATTCGAGGCGATGGAAGTGGATTTTATTCCATGAATGAGATTCAGGAAATGATATTACAAGATAATAGTATTGTGTTAACATCTCCATATACCTATTTGACCTCGAATTTAAGCAGCAAGGTTCAGATATGGACAGATATTAACAGTAATATATGGTCTCCAAGAAATGCCCGCGAATTATCAAATTCTTATGTATTAAAGAGTAATTGGAATATTGATGATATGTATACCGAAAAGGAAGAAAATAAAAATGTTTATGGAATTCTAATGTCTGTGGTTAATTGCCTATTAAGAAAATGCAGAGGTGAATTATACATATATGGTAGTGAATATTCTTTAAGTGGATTCCAGCAAGAAAGTAAATTTGCAGATATACTTATAGAAATATTAAGTGAAAGAGGTGAAACTATTGATAAAGGAGATGAGAACATCGACGAAGGAAATGAATGATGAAGATATTAGTAATGAAATTAAAAAAATAATTTATAGAGATGACCAATTGCCTATAATGGAATATCGAGGAGGAACTATGGCAGTCCCAGCAGTTCCAGGAGCGGGAAAGACTTTCATAATATGTAATCTAGTATGTGAAATTATAAAGGATAAGGTCCATAAACCTGGTAAAATACTTATAGTAACTTTTATGAATAGTGCAGTTAACAACTTTAAACATAGAATCTCAATGGTGTTACAAAATAAGGGTATAAACGCAACAAACGATTATGAAGTTATGACTATCCATAGTTTAGCACTGAAAATCTTAAAAGATAGACCAGATGTAATGGGGGTTAATGAGGAATTTAAAATATTGGATGATGTTAATAAAAGTTTATATTTAAATAAATGTATATCAATGTGGAGAAGGAAGGGAGGAGAGACTGCATTTAAGAGCATGATATCGGATAAAGCCTTAAATAAATACGCAGGGAAACAAGAGAAGTGGTGGAACGATTTTTTTACAACAGCGGATACGATTATTGGTGAATTAAAGATAAATGACATTTCACCTGAAAAATTAAAAGAAGATATAAGATCATTAGATCAAAATAGTATCTTAGTACATATATCTGAAATTTATGATACTTACACTAAAATCTTAAAAAGTGAGGGTTATATAGATTACAACGATTTGCTAATTCTTGCGTATAAACTTTTAAAAACTGATGATACAATTAGAGAAAAGTTACAAAAGAAATATACATTTGTCTTTGAAGATGAATGTCAAGACTCTAATTTAATTCAAGGAAAAATACTAAGCTTAATTTCTGAGAAAAGTGGCAATTTAGTAAGAGTTGGGGATGTTAATCAAAGCATAACAGGAACATTTACAGCGTCTGATCCTAAATTTTTTAGGGAGTTTTGTGGTAAGGCAAATAATGCGTTCAAAATGTTCATGGCGGGGCGTAGTACAAATAATATTATTGATTTAGCGAATGAACTAGTTAGGTATACAAACAATCAACATGGAGAAGAAAAGTGTAGAAGTGCATTAGTAGATCAAAACATTAAAAGTTTGAATGAGAAAGCTTTAACGAGCCAAGATAACTATGGCATAAGCACTATGGTGTGTAATTCAAGAGAAGAAGAAACTAAAAAAGCAGTTCGCGTGGCTATGAAATTTAAAGAAAAATTTCCTGATAAAACCTGCGCAATATTAGTTCCTTTTAATAATCAAGTTAGAGAAATAGCAGATGATCTTAGATCTTATAACATTGAATGTGATGAGTTATCAAATAAATCAGATAAAAAAATTAAAGTTACGAATACACTAGGATTTATACTGCAATTTATTGCAAGTCCACAAGATAGTGTTATATTTAAAGATTTAATTAAAAATGTGTTTATAGAAGAACACAATGAAGAAAGTGAAAAATTGTTCGATTTTCTTTGCGGTTATGATGTTGAAAAGCTTATATACCCCAGTGGTGGTAACATAAATGAACTGGATATTCCAGCGGGAATATTAAACGCCAAGGTGTATAAACAATTTATAAGTTCATTGGATTTAATTAAAACAATATTTGAATATCCTCAGACACATTTTGATAGACTAATTTTATATATTAGTGATGTTCTAAATTTTAGTCTTGAAAATAGAGCAATGGCAGAGGCTGTTGCATCTTATGTTAGATTTGGTTCTAAAGATAATAGTGAATTTTCATTAGGTTATGTGGCGGAGCAATTATTAGATGGAAAGAATGGTATACTAGATCATATTTCAGGTATAATATACGATTTAGAAGGATATGAACCATCTCCTGATAGAGTAACAGTATCAACTTGCCATAAAGCTAAAGGGTTAGAATGGGATTGTGTATTAATATTAAATATTACATCTTATCAATACCCTTATATGACAACGGATAAATTTAAAGACTATTATTATTTAAAAGATGAATTTAAAAACCCAACAGTTCTTTGCAAAGCAGAAATTGCTAAAATTCTAGGTAACAATATTTGTGAAGATCCATTAAAAGAAGCTAAAATACAAATAATAAATGAAAAAATAAGGCTTTTATATGTTGGGATAACCAGGGCTAAAGAATATTTGATTTTAATGGCATCGCAGTCTAATGAAGGAAAATGGAATGAAGATAAACCATCAAAGTATTTTTATGTTCTTCAAGATTACATAAATGCTCAAAGGGGTGTTTTAAATGTTAGACATTAGAAAATTAAATCATGTCTACTATAGTCAAAATCTTTTAAATACTTTTGATAAATGTCCTTTTAAATTTAAAATAAAATATTTGGATAATATCAGATGGAAAAAAGATTCAATAAGTGATGAGGATTATTATGAGAATATGAACATGGGACTAGATTTTCATCTTATCTGTCAAAGATATTTTTCAAATATTCCTGTGGTTATAAATGATAGTAATACTAAATTGCTAGACTTTACAAGGTCACTTCGAGAAAAATTTACTATTTTAGATGAAAATATATATTTGCCGGAATATGAAATTAAAATGAGAAAAGATAATATTAGGATTCAAGCAAAGTATGATTTAATAATTATTAAGCCAAATAACAAAATAGAAATATGGGATTGGAAAACGGAGAATAGGAAATTAGATTACAAGGAAGTAATTAAGAGAATGCAGGCTATTGTTTACATGTATATATTAGGTGAAAGGTCTTTAGAAATATTTGATAAATATATACCCTTTGAAAATATAAGTATGAAATTTTGGCAACCACAGTATAAAGAGGATATCATCACCCTTAATTATTCGGAGGGTATTCATAGAATTAACGAGAAGAAAATTAAGGAGTTAATACTTAGATTGGATAATTATGATTTTAGTTTAGATTTTAATATTGAATTATATAGTAGGCAATGCAAGTATTGTGACTTCGCTTGCGGTAGCCATGTATGTGATGCATTTGTGTTAGCAAACATAAATTGACCACTACGTTACCAATTTATGTAACGGGATCCGACCCCATAGAAAAAACTGGAAACAGTTTTTTCTTAATAATGAAGGGTTCACCAATGCTTAAATTATTTAAGATTCCAGAAGGAAAAACCATAACAGCTGCTGTTATGGTTGGTTATCCTAAGTATACCTATAAGAAGTTAGTGGATAGAAATCCATTAGAGGTAACTTATATCTAATATTATAGATATTGAGTAGATAGTTTAATATAACTGTTTACTCGATATTTTTTTATCTTTTTTTCAACTGAAATGGATAAAGTTGATTTTTTAGTATGAAAACTTTTTAATTTAATGTTACTCAATTTTCTTATTCCATAAAACATATGTACATATTCCCGAAATAATAATTTAAAAGATACTGATAACATTTTTAATCAGTACATTGTCTAATTAATGAGCACATAGGCTATGATATATAATATATCAAATGACTATGTTACATGAAAGTACAAATAATATATGATACGTACATTACTTTTAGATAGATATGAGTTGTTAGAGAAGATTGGAGAAGGTGGCATGGGCACTGTTTATAAAGCAAAGTGTCACTTATTAAATAGATTTGTTGCTGTAAAAATATTAAAAACAGTATTAAATAGTGATGAAGAGTTTATTGATAGATTTAAAAAAGAAGGTACTTCAATCGCAAAATTGTCACATCTAAACATAGTGAATGTTTATGATGTTGGTTCAGAAGACCATATTAATTTTATAGTTATG
>DHIM01000357.1:10628-13121 GCA_002403785.1 Clostridium sp. UBA4746 | reverse complement strand
CATTATAGACAACTATCCTCAAAATTAAAAGTTTTAAATATAAAATTTTATACAATAATGAAGTATATTTTAATCTGACACTAATTAACAAAAAAATATATAAATCTTTATTTTATAAAAGAGTATCTTATTTATTATAAAAATCTTATTACTAATATTTCCTTGGAATATTAGTAATAAATAAAATCAAACTTGAACAATTTAATAGACAACTTATTAAATACATAATATTATATAATATTAAAAAATACAAACTTAAAATCATTAAATTCTTTATGTAGAAATTTTAAAAACCAATTAACTGAATTTAGTTAATTGGCTTAAATTATTTTAATTTGTTCTAAGTTCGTCTATATTAACACATAAAATGGTCGCAATTGTTTCAATTATATTAAATGATGGATTTTTTTTACTTCCTCGTTCTAGTTCTTCTAAATAAGTCTGTGATACATGTACATTCAAATTTTGGGATAAAGTTGATATATCTCTGCTTGTTAGAGATTTCTTAAGTCTTAATTCTCTAATCTTACCACCGTTAAGCATATAAAAACCTCCTTATGATTCTCTCGAATAAATAATACCTTAGAAGTATTATCTAACTCGTATTAAATTGTACAAGTTAATTATACTATAAATATAAGCGAAATCTTTATTAATTCTATGTATTTTTTGTTAAAAATAGAAGTTAATTATGATAATTAATATAATAGTTATCATTTACACATTGTTAACATATTTGCCATTTAAGTGGCATAAAACCACTCTATTATATAAATAAAGGATATAAATAAAGGATATAAATTTATTAGAATTTGTAAAAATAACTTAAATTAATATATTAATTTATACTTCCTCTGTGAGCCCCCTTTTGCAGAGGAAGTTTTTCATATTAACTCTATATTAAGCAAAGTATAATTTATTATGATTATTGGTGCTATTATTATATAATATAGAAGGAAGTTAAAATTATACTTAATTTCGAAAACAGCACTGATTTACAACAAGCTCTCAATAAAGGAGAAAATTTTATGATGGAAACCATTTTAATAGTCGATGATGAAGAAAGAATTAGAAATCTTGTATCCATATACTTAAGGAAAGAACAATATAATATTTTACAAGCAGAAAACGGCAGTGATGCTGTAAATATATTCAATAAAAATAAGGTAGATTTGGTTATTCTAGATGTAATGATGCCAATTATGGATGGCTGGGATGTGTGTAAAGAAATAAGAAAGACCTCTGATATTCCCATAATAATGCTTACCGCTAAATCTGAAGAAGATGACGAATTATTAGGCTTCGAATTAGGCACTGACCATTACATTACTAAACCCTTTGTTCCAAAGTTATTAGTTGCTAAGGTAAAAGCAATTATAAGACGTACCCATATTAGTGAGGATGTTATAAAAGAAGATGATAGTTTTGACGGTCTTGTAGTTGATAATTTAAGCCACGAAGTCACCGTAGATCATAATGAAATTAACCTTTCTCCAAAGGAATTTGAACTACTGAATTATTTTATACTTAATAAAAGAATTGTATTAAGTAGAGAAAAAATACTAGATGCTTTATGGGGTATTGACTATTTTGGAGATTTAAGAACAGTAGATACTGTCATAAAAAGATTAAGGGAAAAGCTAGGAGAAAAATCTTATCTTATAGCAACCATAAGAGGGACTGGATATAAATTTGAGGTGAAAAATGAAAAGTAAAAAAAGCATAACAAGAAAGCTTTTCGTTATAACCTCAATTGTTTTTGCAGTTTTTATCACTACTAATTTAATAGTTCAGTCTGCATTTTTCGAACAATTCTATATAAAATGGAAAAAAAATAGTTTGGAACATAACCTTATTAAATTCAAAAGTGAGTATATTCTTCTTAAAAAGAATGAAGATGAGAGTAGCTTAATTAGTTCTTTTGAAGAAGAAAATAATTATAAAATAATCATAAGAGATAAATTAGGAAATTTAAAATATCTTACAAAAACAGTTGATGAAAGAAAAGACTCTATAAAAGCTAGAATCATGGACCAAATAATGTCAGATGAAATAGCGAATACAGGTGGTATTAAAAAATTAAAAAAAGAAAAAAAACCCTTGATTTTTATTACCGATAAAAACACTGATATGGTTGTAAGCGTAGCAGGTATATCTTATGATGAAAATAAAGATGAAATTGTGTATGCTTTTTCTTCCTTACAGCCAGTTAATGAAGCAGTTCAAGTTATAAAGGAATTCTACTTGTATTTCTACATAGGTGCCTTAATTGTGATTCTACTACTTTCTTTAATTTACTCAAATATGATTGCAAAACCATTGATAAAAATAACTAAAACCGCAGCTAAAATGGCAAAACTTGACTTTACAGAAAAATGTGAAATTAAAAGTCAAGACGAAATAGGGGCTCTGGCCGCTTCGTTGAATCTTCTATCAGAGAATTTAAATGAATCACTAACCTCACTTAAGGATGCTAATACACAATTAGAAAAC
>DHIM01000357.1:8605-10509 GCA_002403785.1 Clostridium sp. UBA4746 | reverse complement strand
CTAATACACAATTAGAAAAAGACATTGAGAAGGAAAAAAAATTAACGGAAATGAGGAAAGACTTTGTGGCATCAGTTTCTCATGAACTTAAAACACCTATAACGCTTATAGAAGGATATACATTAGCTTTAAATGATGATGTTTTAGAAGGTGAAGAAAAACAATATTTTATTGATGTCATAATGGACGAATCAAGAAAAATGAACAGTTTGGTCTCAGACATGTTAAATTTGTCACAATTAGAATCAGGAAATTTTAAATTAGTCGAGGAAGAATTCTTTCTTCACGAATTAATAAAACCAGTTGCTAGGAAATTTTCATCCCTACTTAACGAAAAAAATATTAAGCTAGAATTAAAATTAATTGAAAATATAGAAGTAAAGGCCGACTGGAACAGAATGGAGCAGGTTCTAACAAATTATATGACTAATGCAATAAGACATACTAATGATGGTGGATCCATAACAATAAAAATGATATGTAAAAAAGATACAATCTGTGTAGAAGTGGAAAATAGCGGAAGCAAAATTGATGATGATGAAACAAATAAAATATGGGATAACTTTTATAAGATAGATAAATCAAGAACTAGAAAACTTGGAGGTACTGGTCTAGGACTCTCCATAGTTAAAAATATAATATTGCTTCATGGTGGAAAATGTGGAGTCGAAAACACAGACATTGGCGTTAAATTCTATTTTATATTAACAAAACAATGATTATACGATAATTAGCTAGTAGATTTTATCGTATATTTCTCCTTAAATAAAGGTATGTAAAATGCTAAAGCGGTTATTTTACATACTCTTTTTGCTATTATTTTACAATATTTATATTGCCTTGAATCATATCTTTATAATATCCATCAATACCTATAAGTTCATCATGATTTCCCACTTCTAAAACTTCTCCATGCTTTAGAACCACCATTTTGTCGGAATCTTTTATGTTTGATAATCTATGTGCAATAATAAGTGTGGTTCTATCTTGTACCATTTCTTGAATTACCTTTTGAATTAGCTGCCTTAGTATAGAAGCTATGATAATTATAAGCTGATTTTTAGAAAATGTATGCGATTAGCTCTCCAGGAATCTTTATAAAATATATTTAAAGCCTGAAAGGAATGATGAGAAATTAAAGGTTGTGAATACCTAAAAGAGGTGACAATTGCAGAATGAAAAATATGTCCATTATTATCTTCAAAAAACATTAAATCACCTAATTCAAGCATTCCAATATCCTGCACTTCAAAACCCTTTATTCCTGGCGCATTAAATTGTTGATTATTTTTCAAAAGCCAATAAAGAGAATTTGCCACTGTCCATGAAATAGACCAGGTGTCATCCTTTGTACTTGTGGTATTAGCTTTTTTGTACCACCAAGGATAAGGTGTATTATATAGCATAGGTGCTCCGCCTGCTGATAGACACTGAGATACAAAGTTCGAACAATCTCCACTTGTATCGTTAGTAAGTGGGAAGTACCTGAAGCTAGGATTAGGAAACAATGCATATGTCTTAGCATAATTAACTGCATTTATTCTGGAATATTGATTTGCCCTAAAAAAATCCATGTTACTCTCCATAAAATTACTATTATTAAATAGTATGATATATGTAGTTCTATTGTTCGTATAAATTCAGATATTTTTTTAATATTTAAATCTTACCACTAGTATGTTCTTTTATATGTCGCTTCCTCTTTTTGAACTTGAATCATTTTTAAAGACTAAACCAGTTTTTCTTACCTCTGCTGTTATTTGTTATGTTATTTAATTACTAATACTCATAAAATTTCGTAATAATTCAACATAAACCATTCAATATAATAAAAGTTATATTGAATGGTTTTGTTTTTATACAAAATCATGCATTTTCATTGATTTTGTATGTATTTTATAATA
>DHIM01000357.1:0-8475 GCA_002403785.1 Clostridium sp. UBA4746 | reverse complement strand
TCACGCTTTATCACTGATTTTATATGTATTTTTTAATGTTTTATGATATACTCATAAAGTAAACATTAAGTATACATGATTTAGTGTTGTGTTTACTTAAGTATACGTATGTTTACATCTTATATTTTATCAAATATGAAATGTTTTAGTTATAGTTGCAAATAAATCAATAAAAAAGATTGTTTAAAACCAGTATTCTAGATGTTATTATGTTTATAGCAATAGTTTTAACAAGTCATAACTAAGTTCAAGAAATAAATAATATTTAATTATGAAAATAGTGGAATTAGTACTATCAATTATAGAAAATACTGAATTAAGAGAGGAAGTACGTAATGGATGCAATATTAAGCGTAAGAATAAGTGATGAACTAAAACAAAAGTTCAATGAATTAGCGCAGAGTGAAGGAATAAACAATAAGGAATTGATGGAGCAAGTAGTTAAATACTATGAACTAAATAGAGCAAGAGAAGAAGACAGTAATATGTCTGAAGATATAAAAGAATTACAAAAAATAACTAGTAGAATGGCTGATATATACATAAACATAGTAGATAGAAATAACACTAAAGCCTTAGAAGTAAAAAATATTCATAGACATGAATTAATAGATAAGGACACCGAAGCTCTAAAACTAAAAGAAGAAAGTACATCATTAAAAGAAGATAACAAAAAAATAACTGTACTGGGAAAAGATCTATCTGATGCAAAACATATAAATAGTGAATTGAAAGAAAATATTTATAGCTTGAAAACCCTTAATAACATGCAGGAAGAAAAGATTTTAAAAATAACTGAAGCAAATGAAAAATATATTAAATACAAAGAAGAAATTTTGAAACTTAAAACAGACCTTGATAATTCAGTAAATGAGAATCTGCAACTTAAGAATAACTTGTTAAGTAAAAAAGATGAAGCAGATAGGTTAATAACACAGATAAGTGAGTTAACTGAAGTTAATAAAAATAAAATAGATGAAATTGAAACTAATTCTAAAAAAGATGTTGCACTGGAAGGGGAGAAAAGAAGCTTTCAAATGGACAAAGAAATTTTAAAATTAAAGGAGCAGCAACAATTAAGAATACAAGAATTACACGAAAACTTTAATGATAAAGTTAATAAATTATTAAAAGAAAGAGAGGAAACAACTGAGAAATTTAAAAATATGATTTTGGAAATAGATAAAAATCAAACTGAGCCTATTGTTGTTGAAAAGAAATAAAGAGATTCTAATATCAAATTCATTAAATATGGAGCATATAAAGCCTCTAATTTTGGATGGTAGTCTTCAAATACTACAAGACCTCAATTCCTAAATGTAAATCTACCAATAATGCATAAACCATAAATATATCATGGTTTATGCAACTTGAGTAGATGTTTATTTTTGGAACATATTAATTATTTTATTTTCCTGCTGTTTTTGATTCAGGATCATCATTCATAATAGCTAAATTATCTACATCAGCGTTTGTAAGACTATCAGTGTTTTTTTTGTCAGTAAAGTCAGTAAAGTCATTAGTTAATTGTCCTGATACTTTTGATTCAGCATCATTAGCGATTGTATTTATATTATCATCATTTGAAATACCATTTCTCTTTTTTGTTTCCTCTAAATTACGTTTATTCATAATCATTCTCCTTTTCAATATAGAAATTACACTGTATTTATTCAGTGCATTAATAGTATACCCATTATATTAAAAAACATAGTTAATAAAAATTGGTGTATTTATGGATGTTTAAAAATTTTACATTACAATATTCTATTTTATCCGTATTTAAGGTAATAATGTCGAAATAAATTCGACATTATTACTTTTTTCTTTATTTGAACTATTGTTTGTTTAGACTATAT
This sequence comes from Clostridium sp. UBA4746, assembly GCA_002403785.1. GTDB lineage: Bacteria > Bacillota > Clostridia > Clostridiales > Clostridiaceae > Clostridium_AD. The sequence continues at coordinate 6,616 of DHIM01000357.1, read as the reverse complement.
CACAGAAAAACAAGTTGTATATTATCTAAAACTGTTTGTTTGTAATTGTCTATAAAAACAACAAACAGTTGTTTTTGATAGTATACTTTAAACGGAAAATATGTTAATATGTAGTAAATAGTATGACGAATATAAGGTAAATATAATAAAAGGGGTTGTTTATATGAACATTGCTTATTCTCAAGTGAGTTCAAATCAGCAGAATGACGATAGACAATTTACAGAACTTAAAAATTACAACATAGAAAAATGGTTCAATGAAAAATCAAATGCATCAGAAATTCGCCCTCAATTAAATGCAATGTTGGACTTTATAAGGTGTGGAGATACAATTTATGTGTGGGATTTTACCAACCTTGCAAGGTCAATCAATGAGTTGTTGACTATAGGCGAACAGTTAGAAAGTAAAGGAATTAATTTGATATGTATTAATGAAAATTTAGATACAAGTACTGCAACAGGTAAACTTATGTTTACAATGATTAAGTCAATTAAGGAGTTTCTAAGGGCTACTTTATTTGAACGTCAAAAAGAAGGCATTGCCACCGCAAAAGTGAAAGGTAAGTATAAAGGACGTAAAAAAATTACTTACCCTTTAAATTGGGAAGAAATTTATGGTAAGTATAAGGAGAGAGAAATAACAGGAACAAGCGCCATGGAATTATTGAAACTCAAAAGGAATACTTTTTATAAATTGGTAGATGAATATAAAAGGTCAAAATAGTTAATAAAAAAAGCAGAACTGTTGTATAATGTTGTACAGAAGAATTGATTTAAAACAATGTTTAGTAACAGCTTTTGATTGTGAGAGGGGTATAAAAATGATAAGGGAAGCGGTAGAAAATGATTTAATTGATATTTTAGAAATTTATAATGATGCTATTTTAAATACAACAGCAATATATGATTATAACGCTCACGCGATTGATGATAGAAAGCAATGGTTTGAAAAGAAGAAACTAGAGGGATATCCTATTATTGTGGTTGAAGAAAACAATAAAGTTATCGGCTTTGCTACATATGGACCATTCAGAGCATGGCCCGCATATAAATACACTGTTGAACACTCTATTTATGTTGATGGTAAATACAGAAACAAAGGCACAGGAACGCTACTAACTAAAGAACTAATACGAATTATTAATGAAAGAGAATTTGCAACTATGGTGGCTGGAATTGATGAATCTAATGAAAAAAGTATAAAGATGCATGAAAAATTAGGGTTCAAGTATACAGGCAGGATAAATAAGGCAGGATTTAAATTCGGAAAGTGGCTTAATCTTGTTTTTTATCAATTAGACCTTGAAGGACCTAAAAATCCAATTGATGGTTAAATAATATTTTTTGTATATTATATAATAATGCAATACTTATACTTAATACAATTACATAGAAAGTAGGATATAGGATGGCTGAATTATATGATATTTATAATATTAGAGGTAATAAAACTGGAGAAGTTAATACTTCATCAGCTGTATTCCAGGTAGAAGAAGTCAGCGATCTACGGTGGGTGTCCCTTAATAAATTAGAACATATGGTTAAAGATAAATCCTTCTTTAAGTATCAGGAATTACCTTATGTAATTAATTTTATTAATAACTGTAAATCTATTAGGGAAGTATAACTTTAAAGTTCATGAATTGCAATTATATATAATAGGGGTGATTCAAATGGAGCCTTTTACAGAAAACGCAGTAAAAATTATAAAAGGCATACCTGAAGGCAAAGTAATGACGTATAGTCAAATTGCATCGCTTGCTGGAAACCGAAGAGGAGCTAGGCAGGTAGCCAGAGTTCTTCACACCTTAAGTGAAAAATATAAACTTCCTTGGCACAGAGTTATAAATTCAAAAGGGCAGATTAGCATAAAGGATTATGAGTCTAACAATTTGCAAAAGTTGTTTCTCGAGAGTGAAGGTATCATATTCACTAGCAATAACAGTATAAATCTAAATGAATATCAATTTCATCAGAGCGAAAGCTTTAAGAAAAATGATTTTGGATTATAATTGCTTAGATTAAAATACTCCATAACAATATATGGAGCATTTTTACTACTAATAGTAATCTATCAAGGATAGTATTAATAGAAAGTATGAGCTAGTCCCTTTTACTTCTAAATATGAAAACAATGATATTAACTGCAGATAATCCTACTAGTATGTATATTATTCTAGCAAGGAATGGAATACCTCCAAAGATAACGCTAACTAAATTAAAATTCAGCAACCCTAAAAGTCCCCAATTTAAAGCACCAATCAACACAAATATGAATGATAGTTTGTCTATATTATTAAGTTTATACATAATTACCCCCCAGACTAATATAATTATTCTATTTGTATAAATTATATTATAAATATAACATTTTAGAACTATTTAATATTTTTTATAAAGCGAATATAATATAAAGTAGATATATCTAGTACTAAATAATATTACAAAAAGTACAAGTAAGATATACGAACATTTTCGTTACTATTAGTAATATTGTATGTTATAATATGAATGAAATTTGTTTTATATCTTAATATGTACGTATGGAGGCAAAATATGAGAAATACTTATAACACACCATTAAACAGTAGATATGCATCAAAAGAAATGAGTTTTTTATTTTCAGATGATATGAAGTTTAAAACTTGGAGAAAGCTATGGGTTGCTTTAGCTGAAGGTGAAAAATTATTAGGACTTAATATAACAGAAGATCAAATTAAAGAACTTAAATCCTATGAAGATAATGTAAATTATGAAGTGGCTGAAGAAAAAGAAAAAGAAATACGACATGATGTAATGAGCCATGTATATGCATACGGTGTCCAATGTCCCAATGCAAAGGGGATAATTCATTTAGGAGCTACTAGCTGCTATGTAGGTGATAATACCGACTTAATAATAATGAAAAATGCTTTATTATTAATTAAGAAGAAATTGGTTAATGTAATTAGTAAATCTTCAAAATTTGCATTAAAGTATAAAGATATTCCTACTTTGGGTTATACTCATCTACAGCCAGCACAATTAACTACTGTGGGTAAAAGAGCAACTTTATGGATTCAAGATCTAGTAATGGATCTTGAGAATTTAGACTTCGTAATTGATAATATCAAATTACTAGGAGTAAAAGGAACTACAGGAACCCAGGCTAGTTTTATGAACTTATTTGATAATGATGAGAAGAAAGTTAAAGACTTAGATAAATATGTAGCGAATAAAATGGGCTTTGAGAATACATATCCAGTTACAGGTCAAACTTATTCTAGAAAAGTAGACTCTATAATTTTAAATACACTTTCAGAAATAGCTCAAAGTGCATATAAATTTAGTAATGATTTACGAATACTTCAAAGCATGAAAGAAGTAGAAGAACCTTTTGAAAAAAAACAAATTGGATCCTCTGCAATGGCATACAAAAGAAATCCTATGCGTTCTGAGCGAATTAGTTCTTTAGCAAGATATATTATAGTAGATTCACTTAATCCTGCTATAACAGCAGCAACACAATGGTTTGAAAGAACATTGGATGATTCAGCTAATAAGAGAATATCTGTAGCTGAAGCTTTTTTAGCACTTGATGGAGTGTTAAATTTATATATGAATATAGCTGGAAACCTGGTTGTATATGAAAAAGTAATTACTACTCATGTAAATAATGAGCTACCCTTTATGGCTACTGAAAATATCCTTATGGAAGCTGTTAAAAGGGGCGGGGACAGACAGGAGCTTCATGAAAGCATTAGAGTTCATTCTATGGCTGCAGCAAGGCGTGTTAAAGAAGAAGGCTTAAGTAATGATCTTATAGAAAGAATTATTAAGGATACGAGCTTTAAGATGTCAAAAGAAGAAATTATAGCTGTAATTGACCCAATTAAATTTGTGGGTAGAGCTCCAAGTCAAGTAGTAGATTTTATAGATGAGTATGTAAATCCAATAATTGCCGCTAACAAAGAAGCTTTGGGCGTAGAAACTTCTATAAACGTATAATATATGATATTTGATATAAATTAAGCTTAAGAAGCTATCAGTCATACTAAACTGATAGCTTCTTAATTTTAACCAATTAAATTATTAGGTGAAAATGAATATATTTAATAAGAATTTTATAAAAATAAAAAATTAATTTATAATCATTTAAAAAAGCATGATTTTACCCCCTCTTTTGTAGTATAATAATGTCGTGAAATGTAAGTTTCACGACATTATTACGTATTTTGGAGGTAATCATGAAATCAGATATAAATGGTATTTATAATAATGAAATCCCAAAGTTCCTAAATGATTATTTTAATTATTTATCTACGATTAAAGGCTGTTCCATTAATACTATAATTGCGTATACTGCCGATTTGTCATTACTATTAAAGTTTATAAAAATGTATAAAGGTTTAGTACCATCAGATAAGGCCTTGCCGCTTGAGAAAATTACTATTAGTGACCTAACCATAGATACATTAAAAACACTTGAATTACAAGATCTATATGCATTTGTCTCCTATCTTGGTAAATATAGAGCTAATGGGAACTATGCTAAAGCAAGAAAAATAGCATCTATAAAGTCCCTATTTAAGTATCTAACCACAAAGGCTAAAGTGCTAACAATAGACCCAACAATAGATCTAGAGTCACCAAAACTTGGCAAGCGAAGTCCCGTTTTTCTAACTTTAGATGAAAGCAAGACTTTACTTGAAGCTACACTCTCTAGAGATAAGCATTCTATTCGTGACCATAGCATTATTACATTATTTTTAAACTGTGGCATAAGACTGTCAGAACTTTGCGGTATCAATTTATCTGATATGAAAGATGATACATTATCTATTATTGGAAAAGGAAATAAACAGCGTACAATTTATTTAAACAACGCTTCATTGAGAGCTATTCATAAATATTTACCAATTAGATATATGAACATAGATAAGATTCATATCGAGGACAAGGATGCCCTTTTTATCAGTGGCAAATTTGGAAGAATTAATAAAAGAACTGTAGAAAGAATTGTGAAAAAGCACATAGGAGATGCAGGACTTAATAAAAACAAATATACTCCCCATAAGTTAAGGCATACTTCAGCTACTCTTATGTATAAATATGGTAATGTCGATATTAGGAGTTTGCAAGAAATTTTGGGACATGAAAACATTTCTACTACTCAAATATATACTCATGCAGATAATGAAAAATTACGAAATGCGGTTAAATCAAACCCCCTTTCTGATGAACAATAAAAAAAGTATATATTACCACAATCGTGGTAATATATACTTTCTAGCACTATAAAGCCATGTGAATTACACTCTGCTTATATTTTTTTTAGTCTTATAAGTCCTGGGAATTTCTCTTGAAGAAATTCCGAGTTATCTTCTTCATCCTCAAGTAACTCTTTTGCACCATCTATGTCCTCTATGAATTCCCATACTTCATTATTTTCAGGAATATATTTATCCTTGTTTAACTTTGAAAGTTCTTCCTCAGCTAAAAATGAATCATAGTCATAATTTTTTGCTATTTCATCATTCTTATTTCCCGTATTATCTTCGTCGGCAACAGGTTCACCAATTACATCTGTATTATAAATATCATCATCTAACTTTCCAGTTCCCGCATCCTCAAATACTTCATCAATTTTTATAGCTTTAACATCATATCCTTCGAGTTCTAAACATTTTCCACAATTATCACATTTCTTATTTGAATTTAATTCGCAGACTTCACATTCTCCACAGTCAGTACAAATCTTTTTATTATTAAATATACAATTTTTGGACATACAACACCCCACTACATTTATTTCAAATACTTTCATAATAGATAATTATAACAAATAATAGTCTATTAATCAAACATCATTATTTTTGGTGAAGTATTTTGTGTTTTTATATAGTTAACACCTATACCTATTCCCCAAAATAGAACATGAGTTTGATGTTTTTACACTTATATGGTATAATTATACTACGAATGAGAGGTGTTTCTATGTTAACTCAAAAGAAAGATAAGCAAAGTGAAATATATAATTTTATAAAGGATCAAGTTCAATCAAAAGGATATCCACCTTCAGTAAGAGAAATATGTTTGGCTGTAGGATTAAAATCCACCTCTACTGTTCATGGTCATTTAGAAAGATTAGAAAAAAAAGGATATATACGTAGAGACCCTACCAAGCCTCGCGCAATTGAATTATTAAAGGATTCTGTTATAAGAAAAGAACTTATAGATATACCTATTATAGGAAAAATTACGGCTGGGGTGCCAATCCTCGCGGTTGAGAATGTTGAAGATACTTTTACTATACCATTAAATTTTACTAAAACTAATAATGAACTGTTTATGCTTAAAGTTTCTGGTAGTAGCATGATTGAAGCAGGAATATTAGATGGAGATCTTGCTATAATTGAAAAAATTAATACAGCTAAAAATGGCGATATAGTTGTAGCTCTAATTGATAATGAAGCAACTATTAAAAGATTTTTCAAGGAAAAAGGTCATATAAGACTTCAACCTGAAAATTCATCTATGTCCCCTATTATAATTGAGGACTGTGCAATTTTGGGTATACTTGTGGGTATTTACAGAAAGTATTAAATGGGCCCTATTAGATAACAAAAAATACTGC
>DHIM01000340.1 GCA_002403785.1 Clostridium sp. UBA4746 | reverse complement strand
ACTAATTCTAAATATTCTTTCGTCAGATATTGACACCGAGTTAAACTCTAATACATGAGGTAATAGTACTGCATTACAAACTCCATGAATTTGTTGATAAAATCCGCCTATTTGATGGGACAATGAATGTACATATCCTACACCTGCATTATTTAAAGCCATACCTGCCATAACAGAGGCAAACATCATCTTTTCTCTGGCCTCCAAATCATGACCATTATCATAGGCTCTTTTTAAATATCCAAAAACTATTTTCAAGGCACCCATTGCTAGTGAGTCTGAGATTGGTGAAGCCTCTGTGGAAACAAAAGCCTCTATGGCATGGGTAGCAACATCGATACCAGAACTAGCAGTTACTTCTGGAGGCATGGTTACCATAAACATAGGATCGTTTACAGATATTATAGGCATCATTTTAGCATCTGCAATAGTCATTTTTAATTTTCTACTCTCATCAACTATAATCGCATAAATACTCACTTCAGAGCCCGATCCAGATGTCGTATTAATTGCTATGAGTGGCAAACAAGGCTTTGTCATTTTGTTATAACCCTCATAATCTCCGATAGCTCCCCCATTTGTTGCTACAATAGCGATACCCTTAGCACAATCATGGTTTGTTCCACCCCCTATAGATATGATAAAATCATAATTTCTTTTTAAAGGGTTTAATCCCTTATTTAAATAGGTGAGACCATCTTCGATAAATGAAACTGTCGCATTTGGATGCAAGATGCCATCAAAAATATCATAGGAGATAAACAAACTTTTCAAAATTGTCTCAATCATTTCAACGTAACCACAGCTTATTATGTTTTTATCTGTAACAATTAATGCTTTGCTTAGTTTGTGTGCCATTAACTCCATTGGTAAATCTTTAATAGACCCTACACCAATAAGATTTTTGGGGGGCAGAAAAAAATTATGCGTATTTTCCAAATATAATCACTCCCTTTTTAGATATTTGTTAAAATTTCTCATGATTTAAATCTATACTAAAGCTTAAAAGCGCATTTATTATTTTGTACATTAATTATGTAAATAGTTTGAACTATTTACTGTGTAATTATTCGCAAAGTATAGGATTTCTTATATAAATTACATTCGAAAGTTAAACACTATCAAAAAAAATAGCGACAAAAACCGTAATAGTTCTTGTTGCTAATATTCTTTTATAATTTTAAGTTTTAAAGGTTACTCTATTATTTCTTTATTAATAATTGGATTATACCTAAGTATTCATGCAATGCTATAGAGGAATAATTTAGACTTGAATTTGATGGTACAAAAGAATTAAAATTTATGGATAGCTTTTTATTGGTGGAATAATCGCAAGGATAAATTTGAAAATTCTTTATTCTAGCATTATTAAAATTAATTACTGCTCGCTGCATATGGAAAGCTGAAGTTAACAATATAGGTTTGGTATATTTATATTTTGCTAAAAGAACTGCAGTGAATTTCGCATTTTCAGCAGTGTTAAGACTTTTATTTTCCATAATCACAGCATTGTCATTTAATCCTATATCTAATAACTGACGTTTGGCAATTTCAGCTTCATTTCCAGTAGTTTCAAATACTTGGCCACCTGAAAATATTATAGATAGTCCAGTATTTTTATGTATACGGACAGCTGTTAACAAACGATTGGATGCAGAGCCGGAAAGATTACCATTACCATTAAAATCAGGAGAAGTTAAAGTAGCTCCACCACCTAATACGATAACAACATCACCATTTAATTTATTAGGTGGTTGATATTTGTATTCTAATGAATGCATTAACAAGTCTGAGGTAAGCGGTATTGATATTATATAAAATATAATAAATATAGTAACAATTAGGTTAGGTGATTTTTTGTTTTTTCTGTAATACAAAACAATATATATTAATAAGGCAATAATCAAGCAGCCTGGAGGTAGGATTAGATTAGCAATAGTTTTAAAGACATATAACATTAATTTTCTCCCTTCAATATCTACTGTACTTCTTGTACATTGATTTTATTATACTATATGTACATAAGGATAGAATAGAAAGTATAAGAAATATAGTATTAATTAAAAAAAATCGCTTTATTTAGCGATTTCTTTATAACTATTATACATATATAGAACGTCATCCTTTTCGGATAAAGCACGATTTTTAAGAATATCATTATTTTTACTTTCAGCGTGTTCAATTTTTAAATCGTATATCCTTGTAATCAATTCTTTTTCTTGTTTATTAAGTCCCGCTTCGACGAATATATCAATTGCACCTTTTGTAGTAGTTCCGTTTCCTTTAATTCCGTATTGCACAGCTGTAGACCAAAGAGCCTCTTTTAAAGCTAAACTTTCAGTGCTTATATCAAAATTATATTTATCTTTTAACATCAATGCTGCAACGTCATAATACTTTGTTTTTATAAATTTATGTTGAAGCTTAAAGAATTCACTTCGGTTATTAGTCGCTAAATCTTTCCATGTGGTGTCAAAATTAGTGCTATATTTGTTATTATCAGCGATTTTAGCATTATTAAGTTTATCGTAAAAGTCTTTCCCTCCAGAATGTGTTTTCAAATAGTGTAAAAAGACATCTAAGGTACCTCTGTTAGATGAAAGTTGGTACAAGCCATATGATTTACCACCTGCATCGGAAACATTGTCTGATATCGTTCCTGGGTTTCTTACGGTAGTTAATTTATTCCCAGTATATACAGTAGACTCATTTTTAGAAGAAATAAACCCTAGATAATTATCAAAATTATCATCTCTAATAGGCATAGTGAATAATGCATATACATAACCATCCTTTAAAATACCATTATCATTATATTTAATCTTATACCATTCCCCAAGGTCATCAACAATAAAAAAACGATCTGACTTCATTAAAACAGCTATTTTATTTGTATTACTTTTTATATCTGGAGTTGATCTTAAATTTATATATTGCCTGGTTGCTATCCCTAAACCAAAAGTGGTCCTTTTGAGAGAAGAGAGGGAGAGATCTTCAGCAGAAGTTTGCACACAGCCAGAGATAAATATGTAGAATAGTGTTGTTAAGGTAATAGTTTTAATTAAATTTTTCATCTTAATCCTCCAAAATGTTTTGAATTATTACCAGTAATTTAAAGCAGTATAATGAGACTCATGTGTATAATTATACATGGATATGATGAAATATCAATAAATTTAGCAAGACTTGGTTTTAATAATGGAATAATTTATAGAATGTTCAATATTTAGTATTGGTATAAAATCGTAAAATTGGAAATATAGTTAAAGAAAATGTGGAATTAAACTGTTATATACGTGGTTGATGTGTTAATAAGAGTGATATTCATATAAAAGATAATTTATGTATTCAGAAGTCATCTTTTTGTTCGATTATAATAAAGTATGACTAATATAATATATGACACAGGATGGCTTTTTTATATAAAAAATAATATATCAAATTAAGAGCTAAAAATTAATAATTTGGGGGCACATATGAAAAAAAAGACTATAAGCAGGTTACTAACGATTGTATTTATGGTTAGTATTTATGGATTTAGGGTACAAGGTGTACAGAGTAATACTTTGAGTTATAATATCAAAAATGATAAATCTGGTCTAAAATCAAATATAATGAGCAATTTTAAAAAGAATAAGGTTAAGAAAAACTTTAAGCAAGGCGAAATTTTAGTAAAAATCAAATCAGGTACTAGCAATTCTTCTATTAAGTATGTAGAGAAAAAGTATAGTATGAAAACTAAGAAACACTTAAAGCAGCAACTAGATGTGGTTAAATTTGATACTACAAAATATTCCACAGATGAAGTGTTATCAAATTTAAATAATAATCCCAATATTGAATATGCAGAACCAAATTATATCAGCAAGTTATCTAGTTCCCCATCGATGGAACCATATTTTAATAAAATGTGGGGATTAAATAATACTACAACTAAAGGGATAGATATTAATGTTGAAAATGCCTGGAAGACAACTACTGGTAATCCGAATTTAGTAGTTGGAATAATTGATACTGGGATAGATTATAATCATAAAGATTTGAAAAGTAATATTTGGATTAATACTAAAGAAATAGCTGGTAATGGAATAGATGATGATAGCGATGGATATATAGATGACTATAATGGGTGGAATTTTGCAGATAATAATAACAATTCTTTTGACGATAATAGTCATGGAACTCATGTTAGTGGAATAATTGCAGCATCATCTAATGGCATAGGAACAGTAGGTGTTGCACCAAGTGTTAAAGTAATGCCTTTGAAAGCTGCTGATGATCAAGGTGATTTATATACAAGTGATGTAATTAGTGCAATTCAATATGGCATTAGTCATGGTGTAAAGTTATTTAACTGTTCTTTTGGAGGTGAAGACTTCTCACAAACAGAATATGATGCATTTAAAAGCTCAAATGCCTTATTTGTGTGTGCGGCAGGGAATGGTGATGCTAATGGGAATGGAATGAGCAATGATAACGCTATTAAAGACTATCCTGCTAGTTACGATCTTCCTAACATAATTTCAGTAGCGTCAATCGAGATGGATGGTACGTTATCAAGTTTTTCTAATTATGGGGTTGTTTCAGTGGATATTGCAGCACCAGGAAGTGATATTTATAGCACAGTGCCAGGTGGATATGATTATAAAAGTGGTACTTCTATGGCCACTCCGTATGTTACTGGAGTAGCGGCGCTTGTTTTAAGTACAAACATGAATTTAACACCAATTGAAGTGAAAAATTGTATAATGAAAAGTACTAAAAAATTACCCCCATTAGTAGGAAAAATATATACAGGGGCAATTGTAGATGCTTTTGGAGCCATGGTTATAGCAAATCCTTCTATGGTGTTTAGTGTCACCGATGTTAATAAAGATGGAACAACAGACATTAAAGATTTGGCATTGCTGGAGTCAGCTTATAATGCACGTAAAGGGGATTTTAAGTACAAAGATATACTAGATATCAATAATGATGGCATAATAGATATTTATGATTTGGTTTGTGTGTCAAAAGTCATGAAACAATAGTATGAATAATTAGCCATTTAAGAAGTTGAAATGTTAAAAGATAAGTGGAATGCAAAGTATAGTTATTGGTTCTTGCTTCTTGGTAAACAGTTGAAATAATGTACCAACATACTTTGCGCATCCATGTGAGATAAGTAATTACAGCTCTTATTTGAATAACGATTACATAATAAATTTATTGACGAAATCATCAACTTCATTAATAGTATCGAATTTGTTAATATTCTTAATATTTATTTTGATTTTTTTGTTGCTAAAAATTAAACTTTTTGTTTTTTTAGATTGTGCATCTTCTTCAACTAAATAACCCGTGATATAGTTACTACCTTTAGAATAGCTATGTAAGTATATGCTTTCTTCATATAAATCTATGATAATTATGTCATGCCGAATTACATCAATGCATTTTGTTGTTTTTCCATTTATAATAGTATATTTTCTTATAGGAGATATGCCTCCATCAGCAGTATAGCCCTTAGTTAAGAAGTAACTATTTTCTACCTCATTACTAGATCCATCAGAGATTATTAAATTTAATTTATGATCAGATTTACTTAAATATTTATTTGTAAGTAAATATGATTCAATGTTATTGCAATCTTTAAGTGCATTAGTAACTTTCCAGTTAAAAAAAAGTTTTTTAGTAAAAGATGATTTCTCATATTGCTGTATAACCCGTTCACTCACATTAATTCGCCCCCAATATTTATATTGCAAAGTACAAATTGATTTATATTAAAATTTGTAAAAAATCTTTTGTATACTTACATTTTAGCTTTATTATAATTATAAACATATTTTTTAATTATAAACATATTTTCCAATACTTATTATATATTATTGTATAATATTGGTCAAGTAATTTCATTTAATAAAGCTATATCAATAAAAGGACTATATGCACACCTTAAAGAGATAGTATAAAAAATAAGTGAGTGGGCGCTTTTATTTAAATCACAAATTCGAAACTAACAAATAATATAGTATTAGGAATTATAAAAATTTATAAGTTGAAAAATGTACAATGAAATAGTTTTAGGAAAAGATATTGTGGCAGATATTCTTCCTCCACCTGAATACATTGTTGAAACATATCTTACAGCACTTCAATTATTAAAAGAAATTAAGGCACCGGATGATTTGATTTTGGCTGCTGACAGGGGGAATAGGTGATGCTACGAGAGGATAATATTAAAACTATGCTTTTTACAATATTATGTATATGTTTTATTTTCTACTTATTTATGGGTATCTGTAGTTATAAGAAAGATAATAAATCAAAAATCAACGTAATATTTTTTATTTTATGTATTTCTCATAGCCTTTGGGCGATAGGATATGCATTTATGTTAATTTCCCCCAATATAGAAATTGCAAATATATGGAGAATAGTTTCTGCCATAGGTTGGTGTTCTATTAATGGGATATGGATATCCTTCGCATTTTCTTTTAAAGATACAAATCAAAAAAACTCCAACTCAAAAATACAATCTTTAGTATATATAGCTTCAATAATATTTTTCATAAGTAATTTAATGTATGAACCCTCTAAAATAGTAAGTAGTGAAGCTTATGGTTTTGTAGATAATTTATATGTTACTACAACTATTGGTACTGTTTTTAGTATATACGTTGCAGTTTTATTTATAGCAGGTTTTGTAATACTATATTTTCAAATGAAAAATTCTCAAAAGAATAGAGTCAGAAAGCAGATAAAAATTATTTTAATTGCCAGTATAATCAGTCTTTGTTTAGGGTCAATATCAGATTTGATTTTTCCAGCACTTGGCATTGATATTTTTCCGTGTGGGATTATAACAATCTCTATTGAAATGGGTGGAATGTGGTACGCAATTAATAAACATAAAATGATGTCAATTTCTTATGAACTTGTATCAAAATATATTTTTGAAGCTGTAAATGAACCGATTTTCATATTAGGTGAAGATTTTCTTGTGAAAAATTGTAATGAAGCTTCACTAAATATAACTGGCTATAAGGAATTAAAGGGAAGTTCACTCCATGCTATAATAAATTTTAGAAATTTTAATTTTAATACTATAATGCAAAAAGGAAGTGCTATTAATATTGAAGTGGATTTATATAGGGAAAATAAAGAAACTCTTGTCTGTGAACTATCAGCAACAGTTATATACGATGAATATAAAGATGTTTTAGGAATTCTTATTTTATTACATGATGTTTCTGAAAGAAAAAGCATAGCTGAAATACAAGAAAAATATACCCTAAAATTAGAAGAATCAAATCTCAAACTTAAAAATGAGGTTATAGATAGACTACTTGCAGAAGACCAAATACGTCATTTTGTATATTATGATGCACTTACAGAAACTTTTAACAGGAAAAAAACTCTAGAAGATGTTGATATATTATTAGATGATAAAAATGAAAAGTTTGCAGTTCTTTTTATAGATTTGGATAAGTTTAAGAATGCTAATGATACTTATGGTCATGAGGCAGGAGATAATATTCTTAGAATCGCAGCGGTGAGATTAAAAAATATTATTAGGTCTACGGATACAGTTTACAGAATTGGTGGTGATGAATTCATAATAATATTAAGAGATTTGAAAGCCTCTTCAATTGTTGAAAAAATTGCAATAGCTGCTTTGAAAACATTAAGCACAGCTTTTATTTATAAGGAAAACCAATTATTTATTGGAGCAAGTATAGGCATAAGTATATTCCCTGAGCACGGTATTGATGCAGACACGCTAATTAAGAAGGCTGATTCAGCCATGTATGAAGTCAAGAGCAAGGGTGGAAATGAATATAAGATATATTCAACGGAAATAAAGGAAGAAGAGTTAGATATACTTTGATAAATTTCCAATTTTATAATAACAAAATAAAAAGATGAAATAAAGATTAGAAGATGATATAATATTTGTTATTACAAAATTGGATGGTGTTATATTGAAAAAATTAGGAATTGTACTATGCTTGTTATCATTTGGGTTTATATTTTATAATTCTTCTAGACCTGGTTCAGTATCAAATTCACGAAGTTATGGAATTGTTCAATCTATAAGAAATGATAAACATAAATTAGAGGGTGAAAATAATTCAACTAAAGTAAAACAGGGTGTACTACCCATAAGTTCAAGAGATGAAGAAATAAATTTAATTATCAGAAAAAATGCACATGCATTTGAGTACTGTGTATTAGCAGTGGTTGTCTCAAATTTCTTATTCTTACTTGGGATGAGGGGAAAGAATGCATTAACTAGTATAATGTTTATATGTTTATTATATGCGGTAACGGATGAATTCCATCAAATGTTTGTTTTAGGAAGGACCTCATTAGTAAGTGATGTGCTAATAGACTTCGCTGGTTCTTTAATAGGTATAGGACTGTTTTATCTAGCATATTATAAGATATATGCTAAACGTTCAATTAAGAATAAAAATAGGTTAGAAATTAAGTAGGTTACTTACTCGAATTAGTAGGCAACCGAAGAATAAGATTACAAAACTTAGGCACTTGAAAGGGTGTCTATTTATATTTATATATATAATTTGAGTATAAATTTATACCTATACCTTTATTATATTTAGAAATAATTTAAACTTTACAACTATTTTGTCTTGCTAGAAAGTCTTTAAGTTCAAGGGGAAAAAAATAATTATATATTGTAGGGTTGTCTGTAGTATAAAAAATAAATCATAAGGACATAATTTTAAAGCAGTTACTCTGAAGGGAATGATGACCTTATGATGTTCAATAAAGTAGAAATATGTGGAGTAAATACTTCAAAATTACCTAAATTAAAAGAAAAAGAAATGAAAGAGTTACTATTTAGGATACAAAATGGAGAGCATGGGTGCAGAGATCAATTTATTGAGGGGAACTTAAGACTAGTTTTAAGTGTAATAAAGCGTTTTAATAATCGAGGAGAAAATGTAGATGATTTATTTCAAGTAGGCTGTATTGGTTTAATGAAGTCCATTGATAATTTCGATTTAAGTCTAAATGTTCGGTTTTCAACATATGCAGTTCCTATGATTATTGGGGAAATAAGGAGATACTTAAGAGATAATAACTCTATAAGAGTTAGTAGGTCATTAAGGGATATTGCATATAGAGCCTTACAAGTTAGAGATCGATTGGTGAATGAGAACAATAAAGAGCCGACTGTAACTGAAATAGCAAAAGAATTAGAATTACCAAGGGAAGACGTGGTCTTTGCATTAGATGCTATACAAGATCCTGTATCTCTATTTCAACCAATATATCATGATGGTGGAGATGAGATTTATGTAATGGATCAAATTAAAGACACTAAAAACTTAGATGATAGTTGGCTTGAAAATATATCAATTAAAGAAGGTATGAAAAAATTAAAAGATAGAGAAAAGTTAATTCTTAATTTGAGGTTCTTCGACGGAAAAACCCAAATGGAAGTGGCTGATGAAATAGGTATATCCCAAGCACAGGTATCAAGATTAGAGAAAACTGCATTAAAACATATGAGAAAGTATGTGTAAATTAGTAAAGGAGGGGCCTAGGCTCCTCCTTTACTAATTTAATTATTAAAATAGAATTTAAAAGCCTTATATTCATACACAAACTATATAGCTATGGTTAAAGAAATTTCTACTGCGATTGTGCCGGGGTATGCTCACTATTCTTAACATCCTTGCGGGTGACCGCCATGTAACCTACGAAGCTAAGGATTATAATTGTTAAGCCCAGGCTGACCGACCCAGTTCCAAGTCCAAGACCGCCGCGATTATGAGACACTCCCATCCAGTCCGCAAAAGATGCACCTAGTGGCCTCGTAACTATGTAGGCTAACCAGTAGGCGAAAATCTCGTTCAGACCAAACAGCCAGTAGGCCAGAGCAGGGATAGCAATCAAGAGGGCAAATAGTACACCCGAGAAGAGATAACCCAAGTGCATGGTTATCGCAGTCAAGTCTCCTGCAGCGGTGTCGAGTGCGAATGTGCCCAATATGGTGGACCAGTAAAAAACCTCTCTACGGCGAGTGTAGATGCTGTGTATAGACAGAGTCTTCTCGCTTGAATACCAGGTTGAGAAGATAATTACTAGTGCCACCACAAAGAATATGGTTGAGGCAATGTAGGGGATTCCAAACCCAACGTGTAAAACATCGGCAGCCATCGTACCAAAAATGCTTACCATGACGACATTTAACCAGTAGATCCATGTCACATATTGGCGTACTGAGAACTGCAGTACTAACGAGGCTACTAGAGCAATCCCCGCGAGGGCTACTGCAATTATCGGATTTAGTTGGTGGGCTAGATAATCAGATGTCACCTCGCCCATTCCAGTGGTCAACACTTTGATAATCCAGAAGTAGACCGTAATTTCTGGAACCTTATTAAGGGTACGCTGCGCATTATGCATGGTGTCAGATAAAGGTTTACTCATATGTTAATTATTCCTCCTTCAATTTCATTTAGTTAATTATAAGATGGTTTCGAAAAATTTTCTTATTTCATACTATATATTTGTAACATTAAGAACAGATTAAAAAAGCATTTGAAATTTACGATATGTGGATTCTAGATTTACCTGTTATTATATGCTATTATAATTCTTTAGCTAAAATTAAGATTTTTTTAATGTGTTTTTAATCTTAAAGATGTAAAATATGAGTTATGAAAAGATTTATATAATAAGGGTGGCATATAAGCGAAAGAGGCGGTAAAGTGTATCTTAATATTAGAAAAAGAATAGATAAATTTGATGATTATATTCTATTTATTATTGAAAAGTATGTACATAATAGATATCTAGATTTTATAATGCCTATTGTAACATTTACAGGAAATTTAGGAATTATTTGGTTTTTAATAGCTATTGGTTTAATATTAGATAAACCATATAGAGCAATTGGGAATTCAGTAATTTTAACATTAATTATAGGTACAATTGTTGGGGAAGGAATAGTAAAACACATAGTAAAACGAGTTAGGCCTTGCAATAAGCAAGATAATATCAATGGGCTTAGTTTAAAGCCAATATCTTATTCTTTTCCTTCAGGGCATACTTTATCGTCCTTTGCCGCAGCAGAAATGCTATCTCTGTATTTTACACAATATAGATTGGTATTTATGTCAATAGCATTTTTGATAGCATTATCGAGACTATACTTATATGTTCATTACCCAACAGATGTTATAGCAGGGTTTATACTTGGGTTGTTATGTTCGAAAATAATATTTATTATTTTGCAAGGAGGATATATTCAAAAGATCGTTGCTTTTAAAGTTTCAAGTTGATTTAGTATGAATTATTCGAACGATTATTGCTGTTGTATACTAAAGCAATTGTATTTTTAGTAAATAGCAAAATACATTTTTCCCTTTTAAGTAGTTAATATAAAAAGCTATGTTGGCATAGCCTTTTTATATTAATAGTTACTTTTGATTTGTTTATTATCCTCTTTTTATAGTTGGAGGCATTTCATATGGGTCCACTATAACTTCTATAATAATTGTTCCATTGTGCAAACTTGAAATTTCTAGAGCTTTTCTTAAATCTAGTTGATTAAGGCATTTAAATGATTTTATTCCCATAGATTGACCGAATTTTTCAATATCTAGTGGTATCTTATATGTGGTTCCTACGGCCTTGCCTAAATTATTCTGCATCCCTTTATCAACCATATCTAACCTTCCATTATTAAATACTATAAAAGTAACAGGAATATTATAATTTGCGGCTGTAGACATTTCAGTGCCATGCATAAAAGTGCATCCATCACCTGTTAGGCAAATAATTCTAACATCATCTCTTGCCAATTGTGCCCCTATTGAATATCCAATAGCATGTCCCATTGCACCAAATATATCATCAAAATAGAATGTACCAGGTTTTCTAATATTAAAATGTTTTATTGCATAAAAAGTATGACTCCCATCATCCCCAAAAATAATTGAATCATCTGGCAGTCCTTGTCTTATAATTTTTATAGCATTAACGGCGGATATATAAGTATCACAACTTTCTTCTGTAATTATGCATTTTTCATTTAGCAGGTTATAATCCTTTACTGGTCTATTTGATACCTTCTCTAATAAAAGTTGCAGGTTCATTTTAATATCACCAATAATAGGTAAGGTGGTCACTACTAGTGACTTTGCTATAAAAGTAGGATCATAATCTAATTGAATAACTTCTTCAGGATAGTTTTCAGGTGATATATCCACTAAAGACATGTCTGATAATTTACTTCCAATGACAATCATTAAATCTATGCCATCTTTGATATATTGACTCGCTTTTTCTGTGCCACCGAGGCCTAATGCTCCAAGTGATAATGGATGGTTTTCTATGAACGTACCTTTACCTTCTGGCGTTGTCATAACTGGTATATTCCAAAGCTCAGCAACTTTTTTCACTTCATCATAAGCTAAACTTGAATGAACACCTTTGCCAGTTAAAATTACAGCTCTCTTTGCATTGTCAAGCTTGTTAATGAATTCATCCAGGTTAGAAGAAAAGGATTCACACATGTTATTAGGCAGCTCAAGTTCAAATTCTTCTATTTCCTCGACTAGAATATCCAATGGTATAGATAAATGAACTGGTCCCTTAATGCCAGAATGAGATTTTTCTAATGCATGCTGTAAATACCTTTTAAATTGGTCAGCTCGTTCTACCCGGACGCTAAATTTAGTAACAGGTTCAAACATTTTAACTAGATCAGTTCCAAATGGTGTAGAATCCTGCCCTAATGCTTCACCTGCACGACTAATAGGTGGTTGACCAGTAATGAACAGCACCGGTAGATGATAAGCCTTAGCTTGAGCTGCAGACGTTAATAAATTTGTGCCACCAGGTCCTGCAGTCGCAATTGCTACCCCCAACTTTCCGTTCATCATTGCATAACCTGACGCAGCATAACCACTACCACCCTCATGTTTGTTTAATATAAAATTGATACCTTGTTTATCTAATGCCATAATTAGCGGTACAATAGGCTTTCCAGGTATACCAAAAACATATTTTATTCCCCATCTTTTTAAATGTGATGCTAGAATAGATGCTATACTTTTCAATTTTGTTGATCCCCCTTATATCTAATTAATATTTATCTTTAAATTCCTTTTGAAGATTATGAAATTCTTTTTCAAAAAGGTCTGCAGGTATTGGTCTACTAAAAAAATAACCTTGTACAAAATCACAATTACGTAGTTGTAAAAATCTTAATTGGTTCTTATCCTCAACGCCCTCGGCTATTACTTTTAAACCAAGATTATGAGCCATAGAAATAATAGTTTCAACTATATTTGCGTCACTTTCATTATTCATGATATCCATGACAAAAGATTTATCTATTTTTAGATAATTAACAGGAAATTCTTTTAAATAACTTAATGAACTATATCCAGTTCCAAAATCATCAATACTAAGGCTAACTCCTAAGTCTTTTAATTCTCTTAACGTTTTTATGGCATAATTGACTTCCATTGTCATGCTTTCAGTAATTTCTAATTCCAAATATTCGGGATGGAGTCCGGTTTTAAATAAAGCATCCTTAACAACTTCAGTTAGGTCATTTTTTAGAAATTGTTGTGCTGATAGGTTTACACTTATTTTTATTAAGCCTAAATTAATACTTTGCCATTTTTTTAGCTGAGAACAAGCTTCTCTTAATACCCATTCACCTATTTTAGAAATTAAACCTGTCTCCTCAGCGATAGGAATAAATTCATCTGGAAACATCATTCCTTTTTCTTTATGCATCCACCTAATTAACGCTTCAGCACCAATTATATTACCATTTTTTATGTCAACTTGTGGTTGATAATATAGAATAAATTCATTATTTTCTAATGCTTTTTCAATGTCCATCTTTAGAATTAATTTATACTTAAATGATTCTTCTAAAATTGGGCTATAGATAACATAGCCATTTCTCCCATTAGCTTTTGCTTTATACATAGCATTATCAACATAAATCAAACAATTTTCGTAATTTGTTGGGTGTTCATGATATAACAAGATCCCCAAACTTGCTGTTATATGCAATTGATGACCATCAATTGTAATTGTTTTAATAAAAAAGCTCATGATTTTTTCTGCAAGTTCAATTGCTTGTTCTTCAGTTCTAATATTAAAACATAATAATACAAATTCATCTCCGCCAGTCCGAAAAACATGATCCTCTTTGTTCAAACATTTTTTTAATATATTTGCAACTTCCTTTATCAATAAATCACCCTTAGAGTGGCCAAATGTATCATTAACCATTTTTAATTTATCTAAATCTAAAAATATAAGTGACATATATTCTGATGTGCAAGTGTAATTGTCAATGTAGTTTTTTAATATTACTGTAAAATTCCTTCTATTTGGAAGTCCTGTTAGATCATCATGATATGCCAAATAATTATATCTCTCTTCAGCCAAACATCTTTCTGTAATGTCTCTGAATTGTCCAAAAGCGCCTATCATATTCAAATTTTCATCATGAATAGGTTGAACATCAGCAAGGCAAATATATTCTGCATTAATATTATTTTTAAATTTTACTTCAACATTTTCATAACATTTTTGATTACTTAAAACATCTTTAAAAAGGTTACCTGTTATTTCCGAGTCATAAATAATTTTTCCTATAATCTCTTCTTTTTTAAATCCAGATATTTTTTCTGCAAATTCATTATAATCTACTACTTTTCCATTTGTATCTGTAATAATAATTGCATTTCTAGTTTTACTTAGCATGATTTGGTTCATTATATTAAGTTTCCTGTTTTGTCTTCTAAGTAATAATTCACGTTCTATTGAGTCAACTACAGTAGTTAAGGTCAATAAGAAAAATGGATTGTGAAGTATTACGGCAGTCATAATACATATACTTCCTAACAGGTTATCAACATCAGTATAATGAAAGGGTACCCCGTAACAAGCACTGCTGTGCAAAAAAGTATGAAAATGATTAGTTCCTATTATCTGCACCGGATGATTTTGGTTTAGCGTTAAACTAACTACATTTGTACCCATGACATCTTCGCTAAATTGAATACCAGTCTTAATTCCTAATTGAGCCATGGTTGATTTTATTGTTTCATCCCCTAGAGTATCCAATAAATAACCGTTTTCGTCAGATATAACTATTAATATGGGAGTACCTTCTAGTGATTTTATTGTTTTCTCACTAAAGAATTTTACAACCTCTAAAATTTCTTTATAAGCTTCTTTCTTTTCTGCCAGATCTGACGTCGACATAATATTTATAGGTGGCCGTGGTTCATTAGGGTCCATACCTAATTCGATACATCTTTTTTTTGATTCTATAATATAGGTTGCTTCTTGTTTACAATTTTGTTGTAGCATAGGTTGCATTCCTCCTGCCACCAAAACAAACTACTTGTTTGTCTTAGTTATTAATAATGTGATAATTGAAACCTATTTTTTTTATATTTATTTGCGTTTTAGTTTATAATATGTGAAATGTTGTTTTAAGTTCTAAGTTATAAGTTCTAAGATTTAATGCAAGAGTATATTATGAAAAACAGTATTTCTCTAATTGAATTTTAGGAACTGATCTTAAAAGCTTTTATTTCATAGGTTATTGTTTAGCATTTCAAAGATAGAATCAATAACAAAAAATATAATTAAATATATTTTTAGTGTACAGGCACTTTTAATAAAATAAAACATAGTATATTAAGAAGCTCTATTAGGAGGAACATCTGTGTTTTTCGTAAATTGTTTATTGAATATGATTGGAAATGTTACATTTTTGACAGCTTATATAACTGGGAGTAATTCATTCCCTCAACCACTAAGTGAAGATGAAGAAAAATCTTATCTAATAAAGTTAAAAGAGGGTGATTTATTAGCTAAATGCGTATTAGTTGAACGGAATTTGAGACTAGTTGCCCACATAGTAAAGAAATACTCCTACCCCGGAAAGGATGTAGATGATCTCATATCTATTGGAACAGTGGGTCTTATTAAAGGTATAGATTCCTTTAATACGGATAAGGGAACAAGACTTGCAACCTACGCTGCAAGGTGTATAGAAAACGAAATACTCATGCTTATTCGCAATAATAAGAAAACAAAAGGTGAAGTTTACTTGCAGGATCCTATTGGTACTGATAAAGAGGGAAAGGAGATTTCGCTTATAGATGTACTAAGTAGTGATGAAGATTCTATTATTGATATAGTAGAAAGTAAAATACAAATTAAAAAGCTATATGACAAGATAAACGCGTCTTTACTAGATAGAGAGAAAGTAGTAATTCAAATGCGTTATGGGCTTGTTGATGGTACCCCCCGAACTCAAAGAGAAATTGCAGTCATTCTAGGAATTTCCAGGTCATATGTTTCTAGAATTGAAAAAAGAGTATTAAAGAAGCTTAACAAGGAATTAAATCATTCCTAGACGTTTTAAAATATTCACTATTAAAAAGGGTATACGTATGTATACATATAATGACAATAAAAAAGTGCATATAGCACTTTTTTTTATTTTTGTAATATTTTAAAGGAAATAAGAGAA
>DHIM01000354.1:19016-23100 GCA_002403785.1 Clostridium sp. UBA4746 | reverse complement strand
TAAAGATAGTGTTTACACTATCACAAATGTAAGGGGGGTTACTATATGATAAAAGTAAGCATTATTGTTCCTGTATATAATGGTCAGGATCATTTAAAAAGATGTTTAGACTCTTTAGTAAATCAGACTCTAAAGGACATAGAAATTATTATAATTAACGATGCATCTACTGATAATAGTCTTAAAGTAATGAGAGAATATGAAAGCAAATACAATACAATTAAAGTAGTAAACTCGCCTATAAATTTAAATCAAGGTGGAGCGAGAAATTTAGGAATTGAAATAGCAAAAGGCACATACTTGGGGTTTGTTGATAGTGATGACTGGGTACATGAAGAAATGTATGAAAAGCTTTACTCTAAAGCAAACGATACCAAGAGTGATGTTGTTGATAGTGATTATTTTATTTCAGATGGTAATAATGTTTTAACTAGTGTTACAAGTAACACCGCTGAGCAACTAGGGGAATTAACTAGTATGCAAAAGAAAGGTTTAGTACTTCATAGTGGGAGAATGTGGACTAAGATATTCAAAACATCATTATTTATAGAAAATAATATAAGATTTCCAGAAAAATCAACCTATGAAGATAATCCCGTGGTTCCGTTACTTCTTGTACATGCAAAGAAACTTGAGAAGGTTAATGAGCCTTTATACTACTATTTTAAAAATCTTGAGGTTACCACAACAAGAAAAAATTCATTTCACCATTTTGATAGGCTAAAAACCTCTATTATTCTCATAGAGGGATTCAAAAGGACTGGACTATATGAAGAATTTAAAGAAGAGGTTGAATTTAGATTTTCAGAACTGTACTATGTAAACACCATAAAGATATGTTTAGTTAATTATGATATACCTCAAATCGAACGGTTATATGAAATTAGAGATTATATGAAAATCAATTTTAAAGACTATAGAAAAAATAAGTATTTTAGCAGGATTAGTAAAAAAGATAGATTCCTTACCAAAATAAACGATTTCGATCCAAGTCTGATAGTGAAATCATTCAATATTTATAAAAAATTAGTATCTCGTAAATAAGGAAACCAGGAGTTTTTAACTCCTGGTTTCTTATGCGTGTAGTATTTGGATAAAAAGATATATAACTTGAAGTTAAATTTGCATCTTAAATTCAACTTTATATAAATTTATTAACTAAAACTTAACTACAGTTGAAAACAAGGTATTTTAGTCACGTTTAGTTGCCTTTTAGTTGACTTTTAGTCCGTTTAGTCGTACAATTATACTAATATAATATTAAAAAGATATTGGGGGGCATTAATGTTAGATTTTAATGATTTATGGTTAGTAAGAACTAATCCTGAAAACACTAATCGCTTAAAAGAGTTTTTAGAAGAAGGCATAATTGCAATAGGTTGGAGTAACTTACTTGACTTAACAAGTATGCCAAAAAGCGAAATTTTTGCAGAGCTTTCTAGAAATAACTATTCTTGCTCAAATGTAAAGCTTGGTGTTATAAATCATTTTGTGAATAATATGCAGGTTGACGATTTATGTATCATACCCTATGGAAATAAAATATATATAGCCAAAGTTACAAGTCCGTATTATTATGATGCAACTAAGGTAGAAGATGGTTATCCTCATCAAAGAAAAGTTGAATTTATTAATAAGGATAAGCCTATCAGTAGGGCTAGTTTACCTGACGCTGTTCGAAAATCGTTAGGTGCACAAAATTATGTTGCACATTTAGGACATCGTATAGATGAATTTAAGGCGTTTTTATCTGAAACTGAACCTGATGACGAGAATATTAATTTACAGGAAAAGTTGAGAAAGTTGTTACCAAAGGCTATAGACAATATAAAAAATGCTATTGACAGTGATGATGTTCAGAGAAGGTTTAATGCCTCAGTTGAAGTGCTTAGATTGCTACAGAAATATGAATAACTCATTTTTGATATACATACTAAAAGTACATTATCAATTATATACATAAAGTACAAAATAATATTGAATAAATTTTCATTAGTTTTATCTACATTAAAGTAATAATGTCATATTATATATTTCTATTATAAATCAAACAAAAAATAATTTACGCAAGGAGACAAACAATTTGAAGAACATATGGAAGAGAATGTGGAAGAAAAAATCCTTAAAAATGGAGCTTCATGCCGCCAAAAAAACTGATTTAAAAAAGAATCTTACATCAACTGACCTAGCAGCACTTGGAATAGGTGCAGTTCTCGGTACAGGAATTTTTGTTTCAACTGGGGTTGGTGCTCATATGGCGGGACCAGCAGTTGTTTTATCATTTATCGTAGCCGCAATAACAAGTGGACTTTGTGCTCTTACTTATGCAGAACTTGCTACAATGTTTCCAGTTGCAGGTAGTACATATACATACTCATATATTGCTTTTGGTGAAATTATAGCCTGGATTATAGGATGGGATCTAATGCTTGAATATTTAGTATCCTCAGCAGCAGTTGCATCCGGGTGGTCAGGAACATTTGTAGGGCTGTTAAAATCTGCTGGGCTTAATTTGCCTGCAGCAATAACGACAGGGCCAGCATCAGGTGGCATTATTGATTTACCGGCCGTTCTTATAGTTGCACTTGTAACATGGATATTATATGTAGGAATAAAAGAAAGTGCGAAATTGAATAACGTCATAGTTTTAATTAAAATTGGTGTAATTCTTTTATTTATAGTACTTGGTGTATTTCATATTAGTGTAGCTCACTATAAGCCATTTGCTCCTTTCGGATGGAAAGGTGTCATGGCAGGTGCTTCAATTATGTTCTTTGCTTATATTGGGTTTGATGCAGTTTCAACTGCTGCAGAAGAAACTATAAATCCAAAGAGAGATGTACCAAGGGGGCTAGCTATTTGCCTAGGAGTTGTAATTGTACTTTACGTTGCAGTTGCAGTTGTTATAACGGGTATGGTCCCATTTAAAGAAATTAGTCAGAATAATGCTATTCCAGATGCATTGACTCGTTTTGGTATTAACTGGGGAGCAGCCTTGGTTGGAACCGGTGCAGTCATAGGGATGATTTCAACACTGCTTGTAATGCTTTATGGACAGATAAGAGTGTTTATGGTTATGTCAAGAGATGGACTGCTTCCAAAGGCGTTTTCAAAGGTGCACCCAGTTCACAAAACACCTACACTTTGCACAATAATCACAGGTTGTATAGCTGCGATTATGTCAGGACTTTTACCATTACAGGAGATAATAAAACTATGTAATATAGGTACATTATTTGCCTTCGTTCTTGTATCTATTGGTGTAATAGTACTCAGAAAAACTATGCCAAATGCTGAAAGAAAGTTTAAATGTCCTTGGGTACCACTTATACCTATACTTACTATAATTGCTTGTTTTTATTTAATGTCAGCATTACCTATAGAAACATGGATCAGATTTATAATTTGGTTAGCAATTGGATTAGTAATTTACTTTATATATGGTAGACATCATAGTATACTCCAACATAGTAAACCAAGACAATATAGTAATAAAGATGTTTAAAACAATATTTTTGATTTTTTAAGTTGCGTCCATGCAATTGGGATGTAGTTCAACAAAGACATATTCCTATATTAATAGGAATGTGTCTTTTTACATAAAACACCAATTGACTATGAAAATAGCAATAATATAGCATAAGCATATGACTACGTTTACATAGGCGAGTTTAATTAAATTAAAAAATATAATGAAAATATGTAAAAAAATATGTGAAAAATATAAGAATAAAAAAGAAAATATACATTATTATGTCATTAAAATAGAAACTTAATAGAACCTTAACACACATCTTTCATAATTATGGTATACTCTCTTTATAGTAAAAAACTATAACACATTTAACATATTGAATGAAATATTAAATGAAAGCTATAGTTTTATAAGAAAAACCGATAGAACAATCATGTTCTATTAGGTATAAAACAAAAATAATACAAAATGCAACATTAAGACAATAAATGTATAATGGTGATACCCTATATGTAACATTTAGACGGTTTACTATTTTCAAAAAAAGATTGAGATAAAATTACATTTTAATAAAATATCATCAAAAATGTTAAATAACTAATTATTATA
>DHIM01000354.1:1969-18905 GCA_002403785.1 Clostridium sp. UBA4746 | reverse complement strand
TAATTATTATATGCATACTAGGGTATACGCATTATTAATGCATTGATCGACAAATCAAAAATTAACATATTCAACAAAAATTTATTTTTAAAAGGGAGATTTATTATATGAAAGTTAAAAAAGCAATTATACCAGCAGCAGGATTAGGAACAAGATTTTTACCAGCAACAAAGGCATTACCAAAAGAAATGTTACCAATAGTTGATAAGCCAACAATGCAATATATTATAGAGGAAGCTATTGCGGCAGGTATAGAAGAAATATTAATTATTACAGGAAGAAATAAAAAGTCTATTGAAGATCACTTTGATAAATCAGTAGAGCTTGAACTAGAACTAGAAAACAAACATAAAGATGGTCTTCTTAAACAGGTTAGAGATATATCAAACATGGTAAATATACACTTTATAAGACAAAAGGAACCTAAGGGACTTGGACATGCTATTAATTGTGCCAGAGCTTTTGTAGGTAATGAACCTTTTGCTGTTATGCTAGGTGATGACATAGTTGATGCTAAGACTCCATGCCTAAAGCAACTTATGGATTGTTTTGAAGAAAAAAATGCAACAATCGTAGGAGTTCAAGAAGTAGCTAAAGAAAATGTTGATAAATATGGCATAGTTGATGGAGTTCAGATTAGTGATAGAGTATACAAAGTAGATAACCTTGTTGAAAAACCACAAGTAGATGTAGCACCATCAAATGTAGCTATACTTGGTAGGTACATAATAACTCCTGAAATATTCGACATATTGGATAATACGAAACCTGGTAAAGGCGGCGAAATTCAGTTAACTGATGCTCTTAAGACTTTAATATCTAAGCAAGATGTGTATGCATATGCATTTGAAGGACGTAGATACGATGTAGGTGATAAATTAGGATTTCTTGAGGCGACAGTAGAATTTGCTTTAAAAAGAGAAAACTTAAAAGTTCCATTTATGGAGTATCTTCAAACTTTGAAAAATAATGATAAGTTTAGCGACCTATATGAAGAAATAGCTTGCACTAAGTAAGAACTGAATAACTCATTAAAAGAAGCAACAGTAGATATAATAGGGTATAGAAATTTGAATATCTATAAAAAGGGGGATGTATGGATGCAACAAACACAAAGAAATTCAAGAATTACAGAGGTGGAGATGACTTGCGAATATAAGAAGAACACTGGATATTTTATATTCAAAAGAATGATTGATGTTCTAGGTGCTTTAAGCGGATTAATATTAATAAGTCCCGTGATGATTATTGTTGCTATTTGGATTAAGCTAGATTCTAAGGGACCCGTTTTCTTTGCTCAGAATAGAGTTGGTCAAGATGGTAAGAAATTTATGATATACAAATTTAGGTCTATGTGTACTGATGCAGAAGGTCTTCTAGGCAAACTCAAAAAGGAAAATGAGATGTCAGGACCTATGTTTAAAATGAAAGATGATCCTAGAATAACAAAGGTAGGTAAGTTTGTACGAAAGACAAGCATAGATGAACTCCCACAACTTTTCAACATATTAAAAGGGGACATGTCCTTAGTTGGACCAAGGCCAAGTTTGCCTAAAGAAGTAGTGCAGTTTACGTCTTTTCAAAAACAACGCTTAGTTGCAAAACCAGGGTTAACTTGTTACTGGCAAGTAAATGGAAGAAGTGACGTTAGTTTTGAAGAATGGATGGAAATGGATGTTAAGTACATAGAAGATAGAAATACATGGTTAGATATAATTCTTATTTTTAAAACAGTAGGAGTGCTATTTGGTGATGATGGAGCAAGATAGGAAAGTTACTTATTCAAACTAAAGAAGTTATATGAGGAGGAAATATATTTATGAAAGGTATTATATTAGCTGGAGGATCAGGTACAAGACTGTATCCTGTCACAAAAGCATTATCAAAACAAATGGTACCCATTTATGATAAACCAATGATTTATTATCCGCTATCCGTTTTAATGTTAGCTGGGATAAGAGAAATATTAATAATTTCGACACCAAGAGATTTGCCAGGTTTTAAGGAGTTATTTGAAGATGGCAGTGAATTGGGGCTTAAAATAGAATATGCAGTACAAGAAAAGCCGAATGGGTTAGCCGAAGCATTTATAATCGGAGAAGAATTCATTGGTGATGATAAGGTAGCGATGATCCTTGGAGATAATTTATTTTGGGGACAAAGTTTTTCTCAAAGTCTTAGCAAAGCTGCAGATTTAGAGGATGGTGCTATCATTTTTGGATATCATGTTAAAGATCCAAATTCCTTTGGAGTTGTGGAGTTTGATAAAGATGGAAATGTAATTTCGCTAGAGGAAAAACCTGAAAATCCAAAGTCGGAATATGCTATTCCAGGACTATATTTCTATGATAATACTGTCGTAGAAAAAGTTAAAAGTTTAAAACCATCGGAGCGAGGAGAACTCGAAATTACCGATTTAAATAGAATTTACATGAACGAGGGAAAACTTAAGGTAAATCTGCTTGGAAGAGGACTAGCTTGGCTTGATACAGGAACTCATGCATCAATGCTTAAAGCTTCATGTTTTGTAGAAGCTGTGCAGAGTACTCAAGGTACATATATATCTTGCCTTGAAGAAATTTCTTACAGAAAAGGTTGGATAACTATGGAACAGCTCAAAATACTCGCTTTACCACTTTTGAAAACCGGATATGGAAATTATTTAATGGATATTGCTATGGAATATAAAAAAGCAAATAAAGAAGCATTAAAAGAAGTAGCTGCTACGTCAAATTTATAAAACTTAAAGTTAAAAAAATTAAAATTATTAAATCAAAAGATATAAGATTTGGAGGATTTAAATGGAAACTTTCTTGGTAACAGGTGGAGCAGGGTTTATAGGATCAAACTTTGTTCTTTATATTTTAGAGAAATATTCAGATGTTAATATAGTGAATTTAGACAAGTTAACTTATGCAGGAAATTTGGAAAACCTTAAAAAAATTGAAAATAATCCAAATTATACTTTCATTCAAGGAGATATATGTGATAAAAAACTAGTAGAAAAGATATTTAAGAAATACGACATTAACTATGTTGTAAACTTTGCAGCAGAATCACATGTGGATAGAAGCATAAAAAACCCAGAGATATTTGCTCAAACAAATGTACTTGGAACAGTAAATCTTTTAAACTGCGCAAAAAATGCATGGGAGATTGAAGAAGGTTTCAAGGAAGGTGTAAAATTCCTTCAGGTTTCAACAGATGAGGTATACGGATCACTAGGTGAAACAGGTTATTTTGTAGAGACAACACCTATTGATTCACATAGTCCATACTCGGCGTCCAAGGCTGGTAGTGACCTAATGGTGAAATCATATTTTGATACATTCAAAATGCCAATGAATATAACTAGATGTTCAAATAATTACGGACCATATCAGTTTCCAGAAAAGCTTATACCTCTTTTAATAAACAATTGTCTACATCATGAGGATTTGCCTGTATATGGAGATGGTTTGAATATTCGTGACTGGTTATATGTTGAAGACCATTGCAAAGCCATTGATATGGTATTAAGGGGCGGACGTCCTGGCGAAGTTTATAATGTTGGTGGACATAATGAGAAAGCGAATATTGAAATAGTTAATAGTATTATTTCTTATTTAAATGAAAATGTAGACAAGGAAATAACGGAGAAGTTAATAAAACATGTTGAAGATAGAAAAGGTCATGATAGAAGATATGGAATAGATCCGACTAAAATTAAGGATGAACTTGGATGGTATCCTGAAACTACTTTTGAAGTAGGCATAAAGAATACAATTCAGTGGTATCTTGATAGTAAAAAATGGATGGAAAATGTTACGACCGGAGAATATCAAAAATACTATAATAAGATGTATAAAGGAGTATAAGATTTTAATGGAAAAATTTAAATTTATTGATACATTTATAAAAGATTTATATATAATAGAGCCTACAGTTTTTGGAGACAACAGAGGATATTTCATGGAAACTTATAATTATCATGAATTTAAAAAAGCAGGACTCGATATGGTGTTTGTTCAAGATAACGAATCTAAATCAAAAAAAGGTGTACTAAGGGGTCTACATTTTCAAAGAGAGTATTCACAAGGAAAACTTGTTAGAGTTCTAAGTGGCGAAGTATTTGATGTAGCTGTGGATTTAAGAAAAGACTCTGAAACCTATGGTAAATGGTCTGGGGTTTTACTTAATGGAGAAAATAAAAGACAGTTTTACGTACCAGAGGGGTTTGCCCATGGTTTTCTTGTAACATCTGATGAAGCAGTGTTTGTATATAAATGTACTAATTTATATCATCCTGAGGTAGAGGGTTCAATTGCATGGGATGATTCAGATATAGGAATAGAATGGCCACTAAAAGGAATAGAGGAAATACTACTTTCAGAGAAAGATAAAAAAGCAGAACTATTAAAAGATGCGAAAGTAATATTTTAACGACATTTAAAGCCGTTAATGCAGCTTTGAAGAAGATAAGCAGCACCGCAGGTGATGATGAACGGCACCTGTGGTGATGAGAACAGCATCGAAGATGATGATGAACAGCATCGAAGATGATGATTAATAAGTTAAAGAGATAGGAGTGAAATTTAATGCAAAACCCCTTAATTTCAATTATAGTACCAATTTACAAAGTAGAGGAATACATTAAAAACTGTATTGACAGTATAATAAGCCAAACATATAAAAATCTAGAAATTATCCTTGTTGATGATGGATCCCCTGATAATTGCGGAAACATTTGCGAAGAATATTCATTAAAAGACAAAAGGATAAAAGTAATACATAAAAAAAATGGAGGATTAAGTTCAGCGAGAAATGCAGGACTTGATATTGCCAGCGGTGAATATATAGGATTTATTGATAGCGATGATTGGATAGAAGGGGATATGTATGAATCACTTTACAATGCTTTAGTTGAACATAATGCTGATATCTCAGTTTGTGGTAGGTATATTGTACAAGGAAATAGGATAACAACGATTTCAGATAGCGAAAAAGCTGAAGTATTCACAAGACGTGAAGCATTATCAGAACTAGTTCTTGATGAGTATAGTGGCATGAAAAATTTTGCATGGGACAAACTTTATAAAAAAGAATTATTTGAGAATATTAGATATCCAGAAGGTAAGTATTACGAAGATATATTTACTACATACAAATTATTTTCATTATCAAATAAAATTGTAGATATAAAAAGTCCTAAATATTATTATTTAATGAGAGAAGACAGTATTTGTGGAACAAATGATGCAAGTAAAAGATATGATTATTACCTCGCCAACATTGAGTGTTTAGAATATATAAAAAACTTAGAGCCACAATTAGCGGCTATGTGTGACAAGCAAATGTTTAATAGAATACATTTCTGTTTAAATGATATATTGTCATTAGATTATACTAAGAATGAATATACAAAGGAAATAAATGAGATTTTAAATAAATTGAAAGAAAACTATTTTAATATAAAAAATAGTAAGGAAATGGGATTAAAACAGAAAATATCATTAATGTTTATATCTAAAAATTCTAATTTGTATTCTTTCATTTATCCTAAACATAAATCGAAAAAGATAAAAATCAAAGATTTAGTAAGTTCAATTATTCCGAGCAGAATGATGCACAAAAGGAAATACCATAAAGATTATGAAAGAGGATATAATGAAACAAAACATTTATATGAAATAAATAAGGATAAAAACCACATTTTTATTATAGGAACACCACACCATGGTAATTTGGGAGATCAAGCTATTGCATATGCAGAAAACAAGATATTAGAAGATAATTTTAAGGACCATACAATTATAGAAATATGCACAGTAGATATAATGAATCATTTAAAAAGTTTAAAAGAGAATGTTAAAAAAGATGATGTTTTCGTATTACATGGTGGTGGAAACTTAGGAGACGAATATTACTGGGAAGAAGAGGCAAGGCGAAATATTATTTCTGGATTTAAAGATAATAAGATTATTTTATTTCCACAATCAATTTATTTTAAAGATACTGAGAATGGGAAAAAAGAGTTTGAAAAAACTAAAATGATTTACAATGAACATAAAAATTTCACTATAATTGCAAGAGAAAACACATCATATAATGTAATGAAAAAGGCTTTCCCAAATAACAATGTAATTTTGACACCAGATATTGTTATGTATTTAAATAAAACTTCTCCAAAATTTGATCGAGCCGGTGCTTTATTAAGTCTTAGAAAAGATAGAGAAGGTGTTTTATCTCAAGCACAAAAGGATGAAATTAAAAATGAGGTCCGTAAAAATTTTGATGACATAATTATTACAGACACAGTGGCCGAATGTATGAGTCATGATAATCAGGTTTTAGAATATATGATTAATGTAAATCAAAGAGAAAAACAATTAAATAAAAAATGGGATCAATTTAAGAAAGTTGAATTGGTCATTACTGATAGACTACATGGAATGGTATTTTGTGCAATTACATCTACGCCTTGTATTGTTATCGCAAATTATAATCATAAAGTTAAAGATACGTATGAGTGGTTGAAAGATTTAAATTATATTAGATTTGTAAATAATGTAGATGAAATACCAGAATTAATAAAAGAGCTTAAAAATATTAAAGTTAAAGAATATGATAATTCCTTCGCTATGAAGAATTATGAAAAAATAATAAAAGTAATGAAATAGAGGTGAAGGTAAGATTTGAAAAATGGTATGAGAAAAGCTGTAGTTATAACATACATTACCATAATACTAGGGAATGTAATTTCTTTGATGTATACACCATTCATGTTATCAAAATTAGGCAAATCTGAATATGGATTATTTTCTTTAGTAAATTCAATAGTAGCATATATTTATCTTCTAGATCTAGGATTTGGGAATGCAGTTATTAGATATAATTCTAAATATATGATAGAAAAAAATGAGGATGGACGAAAAAAAGTAAATGGAATGTTCTTATCTTTGTATCTGATTTTAGGTTTGGCATCTATGATAATTGGAACAATAATTTATTTCAATTTGGGAAAAATCATGAGTAACAGTTTAAGTATCGATGAAGTTATTAAAACAAAGCAGATGTTTATGGTTGCTATTGTTAATATTTCGCTATCGTTTCCTTTAAGTATATTTAATTCAATCATAACAGCACATGAAAAATTTGTGTATATAAAAGTAATTAATCTAATAAGAACAGTTATGAATCCTGCTATTATGATTGTTGTATTGTTATTTGGATCTAGAGCATTTGGAATGGTTGTAGGAGCAACAATTTTTAATTTAATGTTAGGAATAACTAATGTTTTCTATTGCTTTAAGATACTCGATTTAAAAATAAAATTTGGAGGGTTTGATAAAGCGCTATTCAAACAAATATTTAATTATTCGTTTTTCGTGTTTTTAGGCGCAATAGCATATCAAATATATTGGAATACAGATCAACTTATAATAGCAATGTTTGTTGGTTCAGCACCTATTGCTATATATGCAGTTTCATCACAATTTAATACATACTTCATATCATTATCTAATGTTTTATCAAGTATGTTTTTGCCTAAATTAACAAAAATGGTAACGGCTGAGGAAAACAGGAAAGAGCTAATGAAATTACTAACAAAAGTAGGTAGAATTCAATATTACATATGTAGCTATATTTTTGTAGGTTTTGTCTTAGTAGGTAAACAGTTTATTGTGCGGTGGGTTGGTAATGGATATTCATATTGCTATCTCATTGCAATAGTACTTATGTTTCCTCAAATTTTTTCAATCATTCAATCATTATTTGCTACAATGCTAGAAGCAATGAATATGCATAGAGTGAAGGCATACATATACTTGACTATTGCAATCGTAAATGTAATTATATCAGTGTTACTTGTCAAGCAGTATCAAGGGATGGGATGTGCAATTGGTACAGCAATAGGCATGGTTATAAATGCTGTTGCAAACAATATATACTATAAATATGTTATAAAGCTAGATATAAAATACTTTTGGATTGATATGTTGAAATTATTAATTCCAACTTCAATTTCATTTATAATAGGTTTCTTTGCTTTACGTATATTTAGTTTGACATCATGGATTTCAATATTGATGTTTGGTGTTCTATTTACAATAATATACTTTATTGTATTTTGGGTATTGGGATTTAATAAATTTGAGAAGAAAATTTTCATTTCAGCATTAAAATTAGTAAAGGTTAAATAGTAATTTTAAAAGAATAATAAAATATTTAACGGGGTGTTAACCATGAATGTTAGTAAACAACCATTAGTTTCTGTAATTATGAGTGTATATAACGAAAGAGAAAAATGGCTAATAGAATCAATAGAATCTGTGCTAAATCAAAGTTATAGAGGTTTAGAATTTATTATTATTTTAGACAATCCTAGCAATAAGAAATTAGAGAATATAATTGAGAATTATAGCAATAAAGATGCTAGAATACGATATTTTAAGAATGAAAGAAATATCGGTTTAGTTAAAAGCTTAAATAAAGCATTAACTTATGTAAAAGGTGATTTTGTAGCAAGAATGGATGCAGACGATATATCCATGCCTAGAAGATTTGAAAAACAACTAAACTATTTTATTAGTCACCCGGATATAGATTTTATGGGAGCCAGATGTATTAATATTGATGAAGAAGGCGTGGAATTATACAGAGATGCAATAATACCAGAGGATATGAAACTAATAAAAAACTGTTTAGTAAACATAGATTTTGTTAATCATCCAACATGGTTTTTTAGAAAAGAGTGTGCAGCTAAGAATAAAGGCTACAGAGAAATTACATGTGCAGAGGATTATGACTTCTTATTAAGGCTTATAACTAATGGATTTAAGCTTGCGAACACTAATGAATTCTTAGTTAGATATAGAATTAGAAAGAGTGGAATTTCCAAAAGTAATTCATTGCAACAGCTTTTGTATTCTAAACACGTTGTTAAGATGTATAAAGATAGAGTGAAATATGGGTGTGAGAAAGAAACAGTAGAAGAGCTCGCGAATATTAAAATTGATTCTAATGTAGAAAAAAAGTATAGTTTAGCATTAGAAGGACTTACTAAATCAAAACTTTACAAGAAAAAGGATGAATTTCATAGAATCTATTTAATAAGCAAAAGTTATATGCAATCTAAATATCTACGAATTTTATTAAAAGATATCACTTTTCATAAAATCAAGAAGCTTATTTATCTAAAAACATCTCATAACGTAGCTGAGTAGAAATTAGAAATTCTGATGATGAATAGCTTAGCAAGAGTATGGGAGGAGGAATGTTTCATTGAAAAGAGTGGATGTCAGTATTATAATACCTGTTTACAATGTACAGGAATATTTGCCAGAATGCTTAGATAGTGTTATAAAACAAACTATTGATAATAAAGAAGTTATTGTAATAAATGATGGCTCTACAGATAAATGTTATGAAATACTTACAGAATATAAAATAAAGTTCCCTGAATTAATTATTATAAATCAAAAGAATAAGGGTATTAGTGAGACTCGAAATGCTGGACTCAAAGCAGCAAAAGGAGAATACATCGCATTTGTTGATAGTGATGACTTTATTGAATTAAATATGTTTGAGAAAATGTATAACACTGCTAAAAGAGAGAACGCAGATATTGTTATTTGTAATTATATATTGTATAAGGACAACTCAGATGAACAGAATTCTGATAAATTTAAAGTAGAAGGAATTAATAAAGAGGGTCATATTGATAAAATCAAGGCTCTTAAGATGTTTTTGTTAAATGATATTAAGGGTTATGCATGGAATAAGCTACATAAAAGAGAACTGTTTACTAGGAACAAAATTCTGTTTCCTAATTTTGTAGTATGTGAAGATACTCCTGTTGGGTTCTTACTACTAGCATCTTCTCAGAAAATTTATTTAATGAATGAACCATTATATTATTATAGGCAAAGAGAGGCATCACTTACAAGAACATTTTCAATTAAATCAATGCAGGATTTGCTCTCGGGTTGTTATATCATGAGAGATTATATGAGGATGGATCCACTCCTTTATGAAAAGTTAATTGATTATTATAGAGTGTATTTGATAAAAACTTTGTGGGTTATACATAACAAATACTTTATACAATATTGTGAAACGGGCAAAAAAAGTAATTACTCTGATTTTAAAAGGATAGTTTCGAAAGAGATAGGTGTTCTAAAGATTTCTGAAATACTTGGTAATAGTAAGCTAACATTGAAATATAAAATGAATGCATTACTTATAAAGACAAGAACCTATGGCCTAATATTCCCCATATTATATAAGCTCAGAAATATAAAGAAATAATAAAGGAGTGTTATTATGTCTCAGGTAAATATCATGCCTCAAATAAGTATTATAGTGCCGATTTATAATGGAGCAAAGTATATCAATAAGTGTTTAGAGATGATAATAAACCAAACATTTAAAGACTTTGAATTAATAATAGTAGATGATGGATCTACTGATAATAGCTTCGAGATGTGTAATGAGTATGCAAAGAAAGATAAAAGAATAAAAATAATTAGAAAAAAAAATGGAGGAACTTGGGCTGCAAGAAATAAAGGGGTAGATGTTTCTCTAGGTAAATACATTATATTTTTTGATTGTGATGATTGGTATGAAGACAACCTATTGCAAGAAATGTTCGAAAGCATTGATAAAAACAACGTTGATTTAGTTATATCAGGGCAAACCAATGTTTTTGTAAATAAAAATGGAGAAACTAGAAAAAGAATTAAAGTATTACCAGAAAAACAGTTTTACGTAAATAAAAATGAAATTTTGAATAATTTTATTCGTTTAAGAGAAGAAGAAATTGGAGATATTCTGTGGAATAAAATTTATAAATCAGAAGTCATAAAAAAAAATAATTTAAAATTTCAAAATTATAAACGTGGAGAAGACACAATATTTAATGCTAACTACTATGAAAACATAGATAAATGTATGGTTATTAGCAAATCTTTTTATAATTATAGAATTGAAAACTCAAATCCAGTATGGCTAAAGTATTCAGAAAATTATTTAAAGGTTGTTTTAGAAGAAAATACAATGATTGTTAATAAACTTAAACAATGGGGTAAATATAACAAGGCCGCTATAGAATATCAGTCAACTCATTTTACCTATCGTATATTGGAGTATTTCTTTTGGGTTGCTTATTCTGGAAATGGTTTTAATTTTAAAGATAAGTGTGAAAAAGTATTAAAGATGCTAAATGATGAAGACGTTAAAGAAAATTTGGGTAATTCTAATGTGATTGGAAAATTTCCTAAATTAATTATTAAATTTATGAAATCAAAAAATGTCGTATTAATATTATTGGTGATAAAAGCTAAATCGTTACAAAATATGATACGAGATTAATAAAAAAAATTAGAAATAGGATATTACAACTAATAAAAGGTTAAGGAAAGATAATTACCATGGAGGTATTAAAATGAAAAATGATACTACAGTAGACTATAAAGAGTTTATAAATGTTATAAAAAGAGGGAAATGGACTATATTGCTTATAACATTATTACTAACATTAATAGCAACTTCAATTAGTTACTATACAATGAAAAGTTCTAGTGCAATTTATCAAACAAAAACAAGTGTCATAATAGGTAAAGAAACAGATATACTTACTGCAAAAGATTTAACTGGTACATTTGAGAACATTGCAAGCTCCAGTACTATTGCAAGGAATTCTAGTATTTTATTAAAGGGTTCTGTTTCTCAGGCAGAAGTTCAAAAGAGTTACGATATAACTGTAGCAGCCGATGCTCCCATTGTAACAATCACAGCTAGTGGAGAATCACAAAAAAAGTCCGCTGCAATGGCTGATGCAGTTTATAACTCTTTTGCAAAAGAAGTTGTAAGAATATATCCTAAAATGAGCGTACACGTTATGGAGAATTTAGTTCCAATTGGTATTTCTAATAGTCAATTTAAATCTAGTACTGTTGTATTAGCATTTTTACTTGGACTTTTTCTCTCAGTATTTATTGTAACCCTTAGAGGTTTCTTTGATGAAAAAATTAGAAGTAAAGACGATGTAGAGAAATATTTAGAACTTGATGTTATTGGAAAGTTGCCTAGAAGAAAAAGGAGAGATATTTAATGAAAAAAACAAAATATGCAGAGTATCTTAATTTAGATTCAAGCAATGCTAAAGCATTTAACGAATTAAAAGCAAATATTCAGTTTCTGTGTGCAGAGAAAAACAGTAAAGTTATTATGATATCCAGTGCAGAAAAAAATGAAGGAAGATCTACTACAGCAGCATATCTTGCTTTGTCGCTGGCTGAAAGTGGGAAAAAAACTATACTTGTTGATTGTGATCAAAAGAATCCTAATATACATAACATGTTTAGTTTATTAAATGATAAAGGTTTAGTAAATTTTCTTTCAGGAGATATTAAGTTTGAAACTGTAGTACAAACTACAAAGCAAGAGAATTTATCTATAGTAACTTCAGGTGAAAAGTCATTAAACTATGCAGAACTTCTTGTTTCAGAAAATTTCAATGAATTTATTAAGACCTTAAAGGAAGAGAATGATTATATCATTTTGGATACTTCACCTCTAAATGAGGGTGCAGATGCTAAGACTTTAACGAAGTATGCTGATGGGTGCGTGCTTGTGGTTAAGTATGGAGAAACAGAAAGAAAAACTGCTGCAAAAGCTAAGGAAATTTTGGAAAAAGCCAATGCAAATATCATAGGTGTATTTTTAAATAAAACGAAATAACAATAGCATTACAAAGAAAAATAGAGGTGTGCATAAATGACAAATGTATTTATTATAGGGTCTAAAGGAATACCAGCGAATTATGGTGGGTTTGAAACTTTCGTAGATAAGTTAACTCTTTATAAAAAAAGTAAAAGTATCATGTATCATGTAGCTTGTCTAAATGTGAAGGAAGAACAGTTTTATTATAATAAGGCAAGATGTTTTAATGTTAAGGTAAAAGAGATAGGCAGTGCTAAAGCAGTTTTGTATGATTTGCAAGCTTTAAGCCAATCTATAAAATATATAGAAGATCACAATTTAGCTAATAGTATTATTCTTATTCTTGCTTGTCGCATCGGACCATTTTTACCATTTTACAAGAAAAAACTAAAAGATTTAGGAATAAGTCTTTATGTGAATCCTGATGGACATGAATGGAAAAGAAGTAAATGGATTATGCCAATAAGGGCTTATTGGAAATTTTCCGAGAAATTGATGGTTAAACATGCAGATTTACAAATATGCGATTCTAGAGGTATAGAGGATTATATAAAAACTGAGTATA
This sequence comes from Clostridium sp. UBA4746, assembly GCA_002403785.1. GTDB lineage: Bacteria > Bacillota > Clostridia > Clostridiales > Clostridiaceae > Clostridium_AD. Next base: position 5,635 of record DHIM01000354.1, on the reverse strand, counting down.
CAGATTATAATCCTAATACGACATTTGTAGCTTATGGAGCGGAAATTTCAAGATCCAAGTTAAAAGAAGAAGATAAGGTAATAAAAGACTGGCTTAATAAATTTTCAGTAAAAAGAAAAAAATATTACTTGATAGTAGGAAGGTTTGTACCTGAAAACAGTTATGAGACTATGATAAGAGAATTTATGAAGACTGATGTGGATAAAGATCTTGTTATAATTACGAATGTTGAGAAAAACAAATTTTATGATAGATTACTTAAGGCTACTAACTTTACAAGTGATAAGAGAATAAAGTTTGTAGGAACTGTATATGATAATGAGCTTCTAAAAAAGATAAGAGAAGAAGCTTTTGCATATATACATGGACATTCAGTAGGAGGAACAAATCCTTCATTACTTGAAGCTTTGTCAAGTACAGATGTTAATTTGCTCTTGGGTGTTAACTTTAATAAGGAAGTTGGAAAAAATGGAGCTTTGTATTTTACTAATGGAAATGGTGATTTATCATCTATAATAAATAAAGCCGAAAAATTAAAAGAAAATGAAATTCAAACATTATCGCTAGCGGCTAGAAGTATTATTAAGGAATGTTATTCTTGGGACAAGATTGTTCATGATTATGAAGAGATTTTCTTATAGATAAAGGAGGTGCTTTGTTATTAAAATATTGCATTATTCTCTAGGGTTACCCCCATTTCGAACAGGAGGATTAACTAAGTATTCTGTAGATCTTATGTTAAACCAAATTAAAAACGGCGACGAAGTTTCACTATTATATCCAGGAAGTTTTTCGCTGAATACAAAATTGCGACTTATTAAGAATAAACCCTTTAAAGGGGTTTCGGTATATGAGATATTAAATCCTATCTCTATTCCATTATTAGGTGGAATACCAAGCCCAGAGGTTTATTTGAAAAATGTAGATGTAAATATTTATATTAAATTTTTAAAAAGCTTAAATGTAGAAATTATACATATTCACACATTAATGGGACTTAATAAAGAGCTAATTGCAGCTGCACAGAAGTTAAATATAAAAACCATATTCACATCTCATGATTATTTTGGGATATGCCCTAAAGTTAATCTTATAGATTTGAAAGGCTCAATTTGTACGAATTATGACAACGGGAAGAACTGTATTGAATGCAACACAAATGGTTACAGTAAGTGGCTTGTGATTTTAATGCAGTCAAAGACTTATAGGGGATTAAAGAATAGTTCCATTCTAAAAAAATTAAGAGCCTATAAGCAGACATTAATTATAAAGAAAAATCGTAATCTATCTGAATCCGAACAGGTACAAGAAAAATGTAATAATATTAATGTTAATCTTAAACCTTCTGCGGATGAATATATTAACTTAAGAAAATATTATATAGATATTTTGAATAATATAGATTTCATTCATTATAATAGCACGGTATCTAAATATGCATATGAGAAATATATAGACAATGTAAATAGCAAAGTATTAAATATTACGCATTCAAATATAAAGGATAATAGAATAAAAAAACATATTAGTAGTAATGAACCATTGAAAATAACTTATATCGGTTCTATAGAAAAATATAAAGGCTTGTTTTTTCTACTAGATGTACTTGAAAGATTAATGAAAAATAATATTAATGAATGGCATTTAAATGTTTATGGAAGAAATGTAAATATAAAAGCTGGTAAATTTATGGGAAAAGTTAAGATAAAAGGTACTTATGATTACGGGGAATTAGAGGATATATTCAAGAATACAGATGTACTCATAGTACCGAGTATTTGGTATGAGACATTTGGGTATATAGCACTCGAGGCATTTTCTTATGGCGTGCCTGTAATTCTAACAGATCTTGTAGGTTTTAAAGATATGATAGCTCCTGGAGAAACGGGCATCGTAATCAAAGCCGATGAGGATGAATTATATAATAAATTAAAACCTATAATAGAAGACAGAGAAAAATTATCTTATATTAATCAAAATATAATGGAGTTATCAGGTATTTATATAATGGAAAAACATACTGAGGATATAATGAAATTATACAGGGATGTAACAGAGACATAGAAGATGATTTACAGCTCTGCAAGAGATGATTTACAGCTCTGCAAGAGATGATTAAAGAATTGGAGAAAGCGGCGACCTAGGAGGTGATTTAATGGAATTATTAATGGCTTTATTGTATTGCTTTCATCAAATGTTTGCCAATTTACCTTTTGTAAGTAAAACCCTAACTGGTAATTTAGATTTTTTTTATGCACTAGCTATATTAGGGACTATTTTTGTTTTATTTAAAAGAAAAAAAGACATTTCAATCTTAATTATATGTGCTTTACCTATTGTATGTTATGGGATACTACAAGCTATGTTTATAGAAAATTTGGAAACTCAAAAGCTTATGGTCAATATTTCTAAAATTACTATATGCATTTCTTTAATGATTTTGGTATCCAGAAAAATGAATGATTTCAAAATGAAAAAATTTATTCATTTCATCTGTAGAATCTATTTAATACTTACACCACTAGGTATACTATTAAAAAGTAATGATTACTTCTGGAGGCTCAATGATACTGTAAATAAATACAGCCTTGTGAGACTTAATTTATTTTATATAGAACCTAGCGAACTAGGGTTTCATTTATCATTTATAGTTATTATACTAATGTATCTAATTATTGTGGAAAAAGTTAGGAAAGAAAGATGTATATACATAATCTATATGTTAGATTGTTTAGGGTTATTGGCATTATCCGGAGCTTATGGGTCTTCAGTAATGTTGATGGGGACTATAGCATTCGTATCATTTGTAGTATTACTCTCAAAGATAAATTTTAAAAATATTTTAGTTGGATATGGGTTAATAATTATATTCACTATAGTAACAATATTATTTGTTGTAACTAAATCGTCAATCTACATGAGAACAATTGATACGTTAAATGGTAAAGATAACTCCAATAGTTATAGAGTAAATGTTACCCAAAAATTCACTAGTACAGCAGTGACTAAGACCAATGGAATTGGAGTAGGCCTAGGCAACCTAAATACCGACAACACAAGGAAAATCTTTAAGGCAACTGGAATGACTGCTGTAGTAGCAGCCTCATATCCATATTTTATTGCAGAGGGTGGAGTATTTGCAATAGCATACCTTGTGATACTACTTTCGTTGTTAATAATTAATGTAAACATAAAAAGAAACATGTTACTGGCAAATCTTCTGTTATTTAGTTTCTTATATCAGATTTACGGAGGTTATTTCACAAATCCAGTGAATTGGATTATATATGGGTTAATCTTAAGTAAATGGACGCCAGATCAAATTGAGAATGAAAACAAAATAGAATTAGACGTAAGAAAAGAGATAATTTAAAAAATTATCTCTTTTCTTTTTTTATTAATAGGAAAACCTAACATATGGATTACACCAGTAGCCTACCGGCTTTAAATCTTCTATTTTCCTATAGTCATTCGAGCATATTTATGAAGTCCCGTATTGTAACCTGATATTTTATTGTTAGCTATTTTGTTGTGCTGAAGAGTATTAGCAGTTGAATAAATACCACTCTTAGCTATAGTTCCTTTGCTTGAACTAATTTTATTGTTTTTAATTGTTATATATTGAGGTTGAGTTTTTCCATTTGAGTCAAGTAATATTCCATTACC
>DHIM01000354.1:0-1776 GCA_002403785.1 Clostridium sp. UBA4746 | reverse complement strand
AGTCAAGTAATATTCCATTACCTTTCTCTACAGCATTTGATTTATTGCCACCTGTATTTGATATAATATTATTTGTTACAAAACATTTATAACTTCCTGAAGTTATATCAATACCATTATTTTGCGCAGACAATACTTTGTTTCCTATGCAGGTTGTTTCAAATGTATCAAACAAACATATTGCACCTAAGTTACCAACGCCAGCTATTGATTCTTCTACTGTATTGTTTTTAACAAGGTTGTTATTAGATTGCCATATCTCTATTTGATTAAATCTATTGTTTTTACATGTATTTCCTATAAGTGAATTTCTTTTGGTAACTTTATCGCTACCTCCATAAATTGTAGCACCTTCCTGACCATTTCCTTCGCAACGATTATTGCTTGCTATGGAATCAGTTGTACCTTTTCCAGTTCCTGAATTGTAGGCGAATATTACACCTTGCCCACCACTATTTTTTAAAACATTGTTTGTTACTTTTATTTTTGTTCCGTTTAAACAATAAACATGACCACTTATTTGTTCCTTTTTATATCCACCAAAAACTTTAGGATTATCAAAATTGTTTTTATCAACTGTAATATTAGAACTATCTTTATCTATCAATATTCCATATTTGGATATGTCGTAGAAAGAAGAATTTGTAACCGAGCAATCACTTGCATTAGAAAAATTGATCGCTGCAAAATTAATTTTATTTGTAAATTTGCAGTCTGTTACCTTAAGTCCTTTTTTTTGCGAAACATTTATTGCTGTATCACAGTTTTGAAAATCTATTCCCTGAAAACTGTTAGTATTACCTACAGAGAATAAAGTGTTTTTGCCTGTGCCAACAATATTAACATTGCCTTTAGCAACTAATTTTATTCCATCTTTCAATTTAACAGTATTATGTAAGCTATATTTACCTTTTGGTAATTTTATTGTACTACCCTGAGGATAAGAATCTACCATTTTTTGAAAAGCAACGGTAGTATCAGTCTTTCCAGTTTTGTCTACTGAATATTTTTTTGTATTATGTAGTGATGGATTTTTTGTTTTGTTAACAATTACAAATGTCGATGCCACAACTGCAACTAATATTAGTACAATTATAACCGTTTTGTTTTTTATAAACTTCATATATTCACCCTTTGTTTTCGTATTAGTAATTTTGTTATAAGCTCAGCATGCTGTAGCATGAGTATACTATAGTATAACCAACCATTCAATACTAATTCATGGAAAAAAATTAGTATAAATTGTTAATAGAAAACTGCTAATTGAAAACTGTCTTATTCTATCCCACTTGTCATCCTGGCATAGGAATGAAGTCCAACTTTATAACCTGTTATTGTATTACTATCTATTGTGTTGTGATGATTATTATTAGAAGTTGAATAGATACCACTTTTATCTATAATCCCTTTACTTGAACTAATTTCATTATTACTGATTGTTATTTGTTGAGGATCCGATATTCCGTTTGAGTCTAGCAATATCGCATTACCTTTTTCTGAAGTATCAATATTGTTTTTCCCATTTGAGTTAGCAATGGAGTTATCCGCTATAGTGCATTTATAACTTCCGGCTGTTATATCAATACCATTATTTTGCGAGGACAATACCTTGTTGCTTTTAGCAATTGTTCCGTTTGTAGCAAACAAACATATTGCTCCTAAATTTCCGCAACCTTTTATTGATTCATCTACAATGTTATTCTGAACAAGGTTATTATTAGACTGCCATACTTCAATTTGATTAAATCTATTATTTTTAGAGGTATTGTTAGAAAT
>DHIM01000072.1 GCA_002403785.1 Clostridium sp. UBA4746 | reverse complement strand
AATATATTATTAATATTCGCATTTTATATTGACTGCTTTATACTGCTCTGATATCATTAAGGAGTATGGCAATCATTAATATTTACTATTCCCTACAGAGTAATATAAGGAGGTATTTAAAATGAAAAACTTTTACGATGTAGTCATTGTAGGAGCTGGTCCGGCGGGCATATTTACGGCATTAGAAATTTCTAATAAAAAACCTGAACTTAGTGTACTTATAGTTGATAAGGGAAGAAATATAGAAAAAAGAAAATGTCCAGCGAGAGTTACTGGTAAATGTGTTAAATGTAATCCTTGTGGGATAACGTTTGGTTGGGCAGGTGCTGGAGCATTTTCAGATGGTAAGCTTTCTTTAAGCCCAGAGGTGGGTGGAAGACTTCTTGAATATTTCTCTGAAGATGAATCAAAAAAATTAATAAAGTATTGTGATGATATATATATAAATTTTGGAGCAAATGAGAAAGTATATGGACTTAATACTGATAAAGTTGATGAAATTAAATATGAAGCAAGTAAGCACAACATTCGTCTTGTTGAATGTCCAGTAAGGCATTTAGGAACAGAACTTGCATATGAAGTTTTAAAATCTATGTACCACCATTTAATTGATAATACAAATACAGAATTTATAGAACTTAGTGAAGTGGAAGAAATATTAATAGATGATAATAAAGTTACTGGAATATTATTAAATAATAAAGAAGGTAAGTTTAAGGTTAATGCAAAGTATGTTGTAGCAGCACCGGGTAGAGGTGGGGCAGAATGGGTTGCAAATGAAGCTAAAAAACATAACATTAAGGTTACTAATAATGCAGTAGATATTGGAGTAAGAGTTGAGGTACCTAATTCTGTTATGGATCATTTAACAAAGGACTTGTATGAAGCAAAATTAGTATATTATTCCGATACATTTGACAATAAGGTTAGGACCTTTTGTATGAATCCGGGTGGAGTAGTGTCAGCAGAATATTATGATGATAATACGATTGCGGTTGTGAATGGTCACAGTTATTCAGAGCAAAAGCTTAGAACAACTAATACCAATTTTGCAATGCTTGTATCTACTAGTTTTACTGAGCCTTTTAATCAACCTATTGGTTATGGAAAATATATAGCACAGCTAGGTAATATGTTAACTGGTGGAGGTATAATGGTTCAAAGACTCGGGGATTTACTAAAAGGAAGAAGAACAGATTATGCAAGACTCGCTAAATCTACTACGATACCTACTTTAAAATCGGCAGTACCAGGTGACTTAAGCTTTGTATTACCACAAAGGCATTTAACGTCTATTGTAGAAGCATTAAAGGCCTTTGACAAGTTAGCACCGGGGCTATATAGTAAAAACACATTATTATATGGAGTAGAAGTGAAGTTCTATTCTAGTAAGTTTAGTACAAATAATAAGTTTGAGACATCTATTAGTAATTTGTACACAATAGGAGATGGAGCAGGAATAACTAGAGGACTAATGCAAGCATCAACAACTGGTGTTGTAGTAGCAAGAGACATAGCTAAGAAAGAAAACTAAGAGTTATTAACCTAAATAATTGGTTATATGAGTATTAAAAGTGTATAATTTAAATGTAAACTAAACATAGAAGACAATAAAATTTGTCAATCTCAGTAGCTAAGAAATTTTATTGTGAACTGAAAGAAAGCGAGGAATTTATATGTCAGCATTTATAGTTTTAGGAGCCCAGTGGGGAGACGAAGGTAAAGGTAAGATGACGGATTATCTTGCGCAAGGAGCAGACGTTGTAGTCAGATTCCAAGGCGGAAACAATGCAGGTCATACTGTAGTAGTAGGAGAAAAGGAATATAAACTTCATTTAATACCATCAGGAATATTATATAAAGATAAATTGAATGTAATAGGTAATGGTGTTGTTGTAGACCCAGAAGCACTATTTAAAGAAATCGACTACTTAGAAGAGCTAGGTGAAAATATAACACCAGAAAGATTAATGATTAGTGATAGATCACAGGTTATAATGCCTTACCATAAAGCACTAGATGATTTATATGAGGTAGCTAGAGGTAAAAATGATATAGGAACTACCAAAAAAGGCATAGGTCCTTGTTATACTGATAAGTTTGAAAGAAGTGGGATTCGAGTATGTGACTTAATGAAAAAAGATGTTTTAAAAGAAAAGCTTAAAACCAATCTATTAATTAAGAATAATATAATTACAAAAGTTTTAGGTGGAAAAGCTTTAGATTTTGATACAATATATAAACAATACCTAGAGTATGCAGAAAGAATGAGACCTTTTGTAAAGGATATATCAGTTAAAGTTTACGATTCAATAAAGTCTGGAAAAAATGTTTTATTTGAAGGAGCACAAGGAACTCTACTTGATATAGATTATGGTTCATATCCTTTTGTAACTTCATCAAATACCATTGCAGGTGGAGTTTGTATTGGAGCAGGAATAGGACCTACTATGATAACAAGTGCTGTAGGAGTGGCGAAAGCTTATACTACAAGAGTAGGAAAAGGACCTTTTCCAACAGAACTTGAGGATGAAGTTGGAGAATGGATTCGTGAAAAAGGCTTTGAATTTGGTGTAACAACAGGTAGAGCAAGGAGATGTGGATGGCTTGACCTTGTTATATTAAAATCTGCAGCAAGAGTTTCAGGACTTACAAGCTTTGCTGTAACTAAAATAGATACATTAGCAGGACTTGAAAAAATTAAAATATGCGTAGGATATAGATTTGAAGGTAACATTATAGATTATTTCCCAGCAAGCCTCGAGGATTTAGCTAAATGTGTGCCAGTATATGAAGAGTTTGATGGTTGGGATGAAAATATAGCCGATGCAAGAAGTTATGATGAACTTCCTGAAAATGCAAAAATATATATAAAGAAAATTGAAGATTTTACGAGTGTTAAAGTTTCGATAGTTTCAGTAGGACCTAAAAGAGATCAAACAATGGTATTAACTGAAATATAGAATACTAACTACATATTATGCAAAGTTTATTTATTTCAACATGTATGGTTTTTATATTATAGGAAATTATAAGTATAACTATTGTACAAATATATTAAGGTATATAAGTGTATACTAAAGATTAAAAAAGTGCGTACTAGTAAAATACAAGTATATAGAATATAATGAGAATTAAAGTTAAATAAATTTTTGTTTATTTACTATTTAAACTCTGATATAATTATTCTAAATTAACATAAAGCGAGGTAGATAATATGAAAATAACTAAGGATATGACAATAGGTGAAGTTGTAAGACAAAGCCCAGAATCAGTTCAAGTATTAATGAATTTTGGAATGGGTTGTGTAGGATGTCCTTCAGCACAAGCTGAAACATTAGAAGAAGCAGCAACAGTTCATGGTCTTAATTTAGAAGAATTAATGACTGCATTAAACGCATAAAAAAATTAAGACACTTAGCAAATGCTAAGTGTCTTGTTTTTTATTTTTTCTTTATTTTCTTAATGGCGAGTATAACTGGTATGGTAATTACAGTAGCTATGATAGCTTCTGGAGCACCATTTATTATACCTATACCATAAATGGTTTTTGCAGCAATAGATGGGTCTATGCCTTTAGAAACAGCAAATCTGGCCGCATATAAAACATATATCATAGTAAGAACCCCAAAAGTGTTAGTTAGCGAACCGACAATGGTAGCGAGTCCGATCCTTAGGCTATCATTTTTAGTATTGCATAGTTTATAAACATAGTAAGAAGTAAGACCAATAAGAACTCTTGGTAATACAGATACTAAAGGATTTATAAAAGCAAAAGATAGTATATTGGGAGTTGTTATGTTCTGCATAATACTAAATATCCCAAATATGAAGCCAATAGTCATTCCTACCATAGGGCCACCTATTATTGAGCCTATAATAACGGGAATGTGCATAATAGTAGCTTTGGCACCAGGAAGTGGGATAAAACCATATCCAGTTAATCCAAGTACGATGCAAATAGCTGATAGCATACCAATAGTTGTAAGTTCATGTGTTTTTATTCTTCTGAGTTTAATAGAATTATTATTAATCATGTGTTCCCTCCGCTCTTATTCCATAAGGATATAAGTCGATCTATTCAAAATCCTTATTTATAGTTCAGTTTCTTATAGAATACTGACAAGAACAGTTTATCACGTATTTGATAACAATTACAT
>DHIM01000150.1:815-3758 GCA_002403785.1 Clostridium sp. UBA4746 | reverse complement strand
ATTTTCCGATATACACTTTTAATTATTTTTCAAAATATAGTAGTAATATGTAAGATAAGTAATACCAGTGTTTACAAGTGTATAGTACATAATAAATCATTATATTGAATCAAAAGAAAGAAATATACCCTTAAACCCCAAGTAGAAATTTTATTAAATACTTGTAGAAGATTATGGAGGTGGAATATCAAATGATAGGTTTTCTATTGGAGCTGTAACGGTAGCATCAGTAGTTACAATGTATTATGTTATAAAGATTATAAATCGTAGGGTATGATTACTCACAATAGATTATAATAAATTATAGGGTAACGATTCGTTAAGTCATATAAGGTGATTGTATTCCAAGTACCTTATATGAATAAGAATTGTATAGATATTTACAGGCCCGAAAGAACTGCTAGTCATATCAATGACTTTTAAAGAAACTCTTCTGAGTAATACTTTATTATCACTTCATATCTTTAATATTAAGGTACTAGGTACTAGGTACTAGCATCTTAATTTATAATCAAGTCCATACGTGACATTAATGAAAATAAACTACGACCTTCACTTTATAAAAATAAGACACCGTTAAAGTTTACACTGATAGTAATATAGAGTAGTTCTTAGTGACTGCAAGTGACTGCAATAATATACGGTTCATTGGAGATAACTAATCTTATATTGAATGCTTTTTTCTATCTGTAATTAAAGTATTACCTTCGAAATCATCAAATACTAATGTACCTATATCAGTTAATCCTATTTTTGCAATTCCAACCTGAACATTTTTATTTTTCATATAATTATTCTAGGTAATACCATTTATATAATTTTCAATCATCAATAGTGTTATGCCTTTATCAATTCCTATTACATCGCTATCATACAACGATATACAACATAATAGCAAGTTTAAGATTAACATAACGTACAGTCTTGTATAACTAAGTTTATCTTAATATTATATTAAGCATTGATATTAAGTTTTATAAGGGTATCCTTTTATACGATGGACTATTTTAAAAACCTATCTCTTAAATTTAAAAACTATTACTTTCTTAAATTAAAACCCATACAACATAAAATAAGAAACATAGCCCTCCCTTGACAAGAAGATTATGTTTCTCATTTTTTAATATTAGTAGGAGATTTTATGCTAATTATATTATAACCTTCAATGAGTATTCCATTTGCCTGATCTAACGAAATAACAAACGAACTTTTTGCTGATATAATACGAACTTTGGTATATAAAGTCAATATGTTTCATTAATTATTGAGACACGGATATGGTTGTTATTAGTTATTTTCTAATTTGTAATATTAGGGCGTTAGTTTAACACAAGGGATACGTTAAGGAATTAAATGGATAAAAAACTACCCTACTATTAAAGATAATTTCTGTGGCAATTATAAATTCCGTTATAAATCTTTGTAGAAGGATCTATAACGGAATCTATTAAAATATTTAATATTAAAGTATCATTATACAATTGCATCGACTTAAAAAAATCAACACATTTTAGAGACCGATCCCTGCTTCCTTACCTATTTCTTCAACTGTTTTTTGTCTTGTTTCAATACCTATAGTAGCGATAACTATTGCTACTGTACCAAGTATTGCTCCAATTGTTAAAAATACAGCAACAGATCCATACTTTGTCATAATCCACGCTACTCCAAAGGGCGTAAAAATTGTTACGGCTCGCCCTACTGCATTGCACAATCCTAAACCTCTAAGACGAGCTTCAGTCGGCCATAATTCTGGAACATAAACTGAACATGCAAAACAAACATACATATAAAGAACAGAAATTAGAATGAATCCAATTATAAGAATTAACGTCTCTGATGTCTGCAATGAATAGATATACCCCAATATAGCTATTACGATTAAGAGTGTAGATCCCATCCATTTACGAGGGAATCTGTCTACTATTCGTGAGGCAATAAATACACCAAATGGTGCACCAAACAAAATTACTGTTGTCATAAAAATAGACTTAGTAACAGTTATACCTGATTTTACAAATATAGTTGGGATCCAAGTGGTAATGCTGTAGACTGCTGTATTCATCGCAATAAGCATACAACTACCTATTATTGTTCTTCTTAACAAAGTACCTTTAAATAAACTTGAAAAAGGTATATTTTTTATATCTTGAGATGAATTCAAGACATCTACTTCTTTAACTAATGGTAGTTTAAATCCTTGTTCTTTTTCAATTTCCATTTCAACTTTTGTAAGTATTTCGTCTGCTTTAGCAAAATTACCACGTGATGCATGCCAACGTGGTGATTCAGGCAAATCATGACGGGCATACCATAATACTAGTGCAGCAATTCCCCCAATTATAAACATTGCACGCCAACCATAATTAGGTCCTAAAGAAGACATAACTATTAACCCAATTAAAAGTGCTAGTGGTGGGGCACAATTTGATAGTAGTGATAATGTGGCAGTCCATCTACCACGAGTCTTTGCTGGTACAAATTCAGCAAATGTACCAAAACCAACCACTAGCTCTGCACCAAGACCAAAACCTATTATTCCTCGTAAAACAATCAGTATGGTCATATTAGTGGCGAAGGCTGCTGCTATTGAAGCTACCCCAAATATAAGGAGATTTACTTGATAAGCAAATTTTCTCCCCCAATGGTCACCAGAAAAGCCTGCAAACAGTGAACCAAAAAAAAGTCCAATCATAGTAGTCGAAGTAAACGCTGCATTCAAATAATTATTAGACCAACCATTTTTAACTAATTGAGCTAGGACTGCACCACCGGAATAATTATCAAAACCGTCTATTAAAATACCAAATCCAATCAGCCAAAAAACCGACATATGCCATTTCGATATGGGTAAACGATCCATTCTTTGACCAATATTATTTGTTTCTATACTCATATAAATCCCCCCATAATAAATTTTAAAGTAGTATTTTATTTTTTTAA
>DHIM01000150.1:0-646 GCA_002403785.1 Clostridium sp. UBA4746 | reverse complement strand
TTCTTATTCAGTATTTATTAAATTATTTTACTTATCCAAAAATTTTTTCGATTTAATTACATTACTAAAAGTAGATATACATATTAGTTCCGTCATATGGCTTATGATTGTTACGCCCTTCATTGATATATCATTTATTGATATATTGTAATTGAATTATCAGAAACAACTCTTTGCCCAACTTTCCAATCAGTACGTTTTTTCCCTACCTGAACTATCCTGAAAATCCATTATCTCTACCAAAACAAATTTAGCTGATCCATTTTCTACTCCATAATGTTTTAGATCTGCATACTACATATGGCTACTGCTTTTACCTCAAGATAGGACATCTTCATACCTATATCAACCAAACTCATTTCCGCTATATCCCACATAGATCTATATACTTCAGAATTCAATTAATCGTTTACAAATAATAAATTTTCATCTTTCCTGCTATTTAAAAAAATTTTAAAAGAATAATATAAGCTTCATATTGCTTATTGAAATAATTAATTAATTGAGTTAATATCGTATTCTAGTTTTATTTAACTTGCATGCAAGATATATACAAGTAAATTACAAAATATGTAATTTACTTGTATTCATTATATATATTTTCTTTTATCTTTGTCAATATATAATTAATATTATTTTATTTTTA
>DHIM01000313.1 GCA_002403785.1 Clostridium sp. UBA4746 | reverse complement strand
CTAATAAAGAGCTTGCTTTTCAATGCGATGAGAAAGCAGACATGGCTGCAGAGTTAATTGTTGCTAATAAAGAGCTAATCATTGCTAATAAGGCACAGGGAGAATTCCTAGTTAACATATCTCATGAACTTAAAACGCCACTAAATGTTATTTTTTCAACAGCTCAGTTATTTAGTATGTATTGCAATAGTGGTTCACTCGACGAGAAGAAGGATTCAATTATTAAATATATTAAATCACTGAAACTAAATTCGTATAGATTATCCAAACTCATTAATAATATAGTTGATTTATCAAAAATTGAAGCGGGATTCTTTAAATTGAGCTTATCAAATAACAATATAGTGGAAGTTGTAGAAGAAATAGTGATGTCTATAACTACTTTGACTGACAGTAAAGGTTTAAATATTATTTTTGATACGGATATAGAAGAAAAAATTATTGCTTGTGATACAGAAAAGGTAGAAAGAATAGTATTGAATCTTATGTCAAATGCGATAAAATTTTCAAATGAAGGTGATGAAATAATTGTAAGTATTAAGGATAAGAATGAATTTGTTGAAATATCAGTCAAGGATAATGGTATTGGCATTGAAGACGAGCATTTAGATATAATATTTGATAGATTTAAACAGGTAGATAAATCGCTATCAAGAAATACAGAAGGTACGGGTGTTGGTTTAAGTTTAGTTAAATCGATTGTAGAATTAGCTGGTGGCAGTATATATGCTGAAAGTGAATTTGGGAAAGGAAGTAAGTTTACAGTGATGCTTCCTTCAGAAAAGGTACTTCAGGAAAATATGATATATAGTAGCAAAATGAGAAGTGGGGATGAAAGTATACGAGTGGAATTTTCAGATATTTATTTGTAATTTTTTTATAAGAAAGCAATAGGTAATTTTACTGCTTTTTTATATTTCCAATGTATCTAAAAATAACGAATATTACACAGTGATGCTGGTACTGCCCCATATTAATACCCTAATATACCTTTCCGGGGGGATAGGCAAAACTACCCTAACTAGATATATCAATTCCTTTCATAAAGGCTCATCCCCAATTTTAGATTTTTCCGCGTAGTAAGATATGCCGTAAAAATAGAGTATGTTTGCAATATTAAAAAAGTTGAATATATTTAGAAAATTTAGAATATTTTTAAGAAAAGATTGTAATTACATGAATAATATTCTATATTTAATTAGTGTTAATTTGATTTTTGAATGCTTTTACCGATCAATAGCAAACTTATCGAAAGGTAAGGACGCAAAGCTATAGGGCCTTTCATTTGAATGGTAGCCAGTTGCCGAGCTAAAGTTTTTTTGTTGTTCAAAAATAAATAATTTTATTGCTAATAGAACAGTTGAGTCTTCCATTATTAAATTAATGTTAAAAACTGAACATTGTTATAGTTCAATTATTAATAGGGATGGGAGATTATAAATATGAGATACGTATCTAGGTCAGAAGAGATAATCATTGCTAATAAAGAAATGTTAGAAGAAATAGTATTAGCTAGGAAAGTTATTTGTGAACAAAATAACGAAATTGAAAAACTAAGGGAATTTATAAGGAAACAAGATAACGAGATTACTACTGAAGTAAATTCTAATATAATTATGAAAAAAGCATTGAAATCCCAGGAAGAATTTATCGTTAACGTATCCCATGAACTTAAAACGCCTCTAAATGTTTTGTCTGCATCAGTTCAGTTATTTAGTTTATACAGTAATAGTGGTTCATTAGACAAAATGAAGAGTTCAATTATTAAATATATTGGCTCGATGAAACAAAATTGCTATAGATTATCCAAACTTATTAATAACATAGTTGATTCATCGAAAATTGAAACAGGATTCTTTGAATTGCACTTATCAAATAACAATATAGTCGAAGTTGTAGAAGATATAGTTATGTCTGTAACTAATTTTACTGAGAGTAAAGGGCTAAATATTATTTTTGATACGGATACAGAAGAAAAAATAATTGCTTGTGATCCAGAGAAGATTGAGAGAGTAGTATTAAATCTTATATCAAATGCGATAAAATTCTCAGATAAAGGTGATGAAATATTTATTGGTGTTAAAAATAAGAACAAATTTGTTGAGATATTAGTCGAGGACAATGGCATTGGCATTGAAGAAAAAAATTTAAATACAATATTTGATAGATTTAAACAGGTAGATAAATCACTATCAAGAAATACAGGTGGCACAGGTATAGGGCTAAGTTTAGTTAAGTCAATTGTAGAATTACATGATGGGTGCATCTATGCTGAAAGTGAAGTTGGGAATGGAAGTAAGTTTATAGTTACGCTTCCTTCAAGAAATGTGTCTCAGGAAAATATAATACATAGTAACAAAATATCAAGTAAAAATGAAAACATAAAAGTGGAACTTTCAGATATTCATTTATGAGATATTTTATGTGAAAGCATTGTAATTTTTAAGGAGCTTTCAAAGGTTGGCTTCTTTTTTATTTACCCTAAAACAATCTCTCACAATGTGATGTGAAAAGTGATGGAGGATGCATAAAAGTAGTGCATATTCTCAATTAGAGGTCCAAAATAGCAAAAATATAGGGGGTTATTACATACATAAGAGTAACAACGAGTCTACAGAATTCCCACCTGCTAGAATATACGCCCTGTCGGGACGCACCATGTATGTCGGCTGTACCCGGTGTTGTCCTTCATCATTTTTGCCCTGAGTTATACCTTCAAAAGAGTTAAAGAAAACTGTATCATTAATATCATAACGCTTGCCATGTAATTGATGTGGAGCTGAATCACTTCTTGGATAACCTATTGGAAGAAGTGCTACTGGAACAAGATATTCTGGTAATTCCAAGTTTTTTTTGATAATATCAGCATTAAAATGTCCTACCCAAGTGCTACCTAATCCTAAGTCCGTAACTTGAAGCATCATATGAGTTGTGACAATGCTAGCATCAACAACTCCCATGTCTACTTTATCATAAGGCCTTTTCCAGCTAACTGTGGAATCATAGCACACCAGCAATACTAGAGGTGCATTAAAATGATAAGGTGTGCATGATTTTAATTTAGTCAGGCTGTCTTCATTATCAATAACGAGTATTCGTTGTGGCTGATAATTATCAGCCGTTGGAGCAACTCTACCAGCTTCTAAAATCAAATCTAATTTTTCTCTTTCTACTTTTTTGTCGCTAAATTTTCTAACTGCATATCTTTTTTTTACTAGTTGTAAAAAATTCATATTACCATCTCCCTATTTCAAAATGTTTCTGTTATAATTAATATAGCATAAAGGTATGAATAAACAAGTATGCAGTTTTTTCTGTGTTAGTATATAAAATATACTGTTATATTTAAAGGAGAGCTGTGAGTATGAATAAAAATATAGGTTATAAATCAAAATTACCTAGTGATAATATATATGAGTCAAATTGTCCTATTATATATGCACTTAATGTTGTAGGCCAAAAATGGAAATTGCCTATTATGTGGCGCTTATTTGAAAATGAAACTACTAGATATAACGAATTAAAACGTAGCGTCAACGGTATTACTAATATGATGCTTACAAAATCTTTAAAAGAATTAGAAGAACATAAGCTTATTGTTAGAACTCAATATGAAACAATTCCTCCTAAAGTTGAATATTTTTTGACACAAAGAGGTAAATCGTTACTTCCTTCTTTGAATGAACTATATAAATGGG
>DHIM01000235.1 GCA_002403785.1 Clostridium sp. UBA4746 | reverse complement strand
AAAGAGTTAATAATTGCTAATAAGGCACAGGGAGAATTCCTTGTTAACATAGCTCATGAACTAAAAACACCATTAAATGTTATATTTGCAACAGCCCAGTTATTTAGTATGTATTGCAATAGTGGTTCACTCGACGAGAAGAAGGATTCAATTGTTAAATATATAAACTCACTCAAACAAAACACCTATAGATTATCTAAACTTATTAATAACATAGTTGATACATCAAAAATTGAAGCAGGATTCTTTGAATTGAATTTATCAAATAAAAATATAGTTGAAGTAATAGAAGGAATAGTGACTTCTGTAACTGCTTTTACAGAAAGTAAAGGCATAAATATTATTTTTGATACGAATATAGAGGAAAAAATAATTGCTTGTGACCCAGAAATGCTGGAGAGAATAGTATTAAATCTTATATCAAATGCGATAAAATTTTCAGATGAAGGCGATGAAATCTTTAGCAAACTCCGTCATTCTTCCATCGTCATGACCCTCGAGGGTCGTGAACAAATTGTAAACAATTTGTTTTGCTACTCCCTAAAGCATTGAACTCTGTATGAATGTTAAACTTTTTAGCTGGTATTGATTTAGTTAATACAATGCCTTGTCTACTTTCTTCATCGCCACCTACTACGGATGGTATCAATCGTAGGTCTAATTGCTCACCTTGCTGAAGTCTTGCAGGATCATTCGGTATTAAGTTTATAAAATTAGGGTATTATAATATTACCCCGATTATTTTTGGGGCTAGTTTTTAAATGCAAAGGTAATCAGGATTTCACGTCCCGCCTTTGCATTTTTTATTTTTTGTGTAGAAAAAGACATGATATATCCTCCTCGTTATGTTAATTTTTATTAACATTTATGGTAATTATGCTACATAAAGGCTATTCTTAAGTTGATCCTTTATGAGGGATTTATGATGTAGATGGTGTCAATCCCCAATTCATGCCATCTGCACTTTTTTTCATAATAATTTTACTATATAAGCTACCTATAATATAGGTTCTAGTAGCTTCACGCTCTTATGTTTTATTATAAATATTGTAATAGAAACAATACCAATTGTTTCGGTACTATAGAAAATTATTACTTATTAATTATTAAAACAACACTTTGCTATAATCAAAAACAGAAAATGAGAGTGAAATACTTATTCAATTAGATTTAGTTAAATTTATTTAATCTTAGTTAAAGTTGTTCAAATTATTCTAAAAAAGTAATGGTGTTAGTACGTTTATACGCAAATAATTTATATTACTCTCTATATCAATCTTCAATTGAAAATCAACTGCCCCATATGCCATAAATTACAACATTGCATATGAGTTTTGCATTAACCCTATCCCCATTTATGCTATAATAACCTTATATTATCACCCAGGAGGTACTCATGAGAATCTACAGCAAATTAGTCCGTGACAAAATTCCTGAAATTATTAAAGCTTCAGGTAAGAACTCTGATGTACACTATACTAAAAAAGAAGAACTTGCTGACGTTATTGAAGTTTTATTTGCTCTTGCTAATACTCTTGGATATTCTGAAAAAGATTTAATTAACAAAAGAAATGCAAAAAAATACGGTGGCTTTGAAAAATGCATATTCCTTGAAAAAGTTTATGAATAGACAAAACCCTTCATATCCTTTATCTATGGAGGGTTTGTCATCATATTTATTTCTCTAAACTGCCTTATATTCTGCTAAAAACATTGGCTTAATTGAAAGACACCATTTTTCATTTGTACAAACTCCAGCCCAATCAAGAACAGCACAAATAGCAAACAAATTGTGTTCTCAATTTGTTAATGTCCCCCGGAGAATTTTCCGAAGAAGCCTGTGACTGAGGTTGCTTTTTTTCTCTGATGTTCACGATAGCAGTTTATTTGCATAAATTATCTTTTATTATCTAACAATCCCTGTTGTAAAGTGAATCACAATCATATTATCCTTTATTAATTAAATGAGTCGACTTGAACTAATGGAACAGTTATATTACCTCCCATAGTAGATACATAAGTGTAAATACCTTGAGATACACCTTTAAGCGTAATTTCATCATTTTCTAATATTCTGTTAGATATTATAGCGGGATCATATTTTATCAATAAAACAGTATCGTAATTATCATCTACAGCTATTCTAAGTTGAGTTACGCCAGTACCTTCAATTACTTGTATTACTTTTCCTGAGAATTTAACTTTTCTATCTTTATAAGTATTAGGATTTCTAGCTAACTGGTCATAAGTTATTCCAGTATCATAAGCAACTCTTTCTTCATAAGCTTTAGCATCGGCATCTGCTTTTGCTTGTGCATCTGCTTTCTGTTGTTCTACTATAGCTAATTCTTCAGCCTTTTTATCTGCAATGGCTTGTAGTCTTGCATTTTCTTTATCTATTTTTGCTTGTTTAACAGCTTGTGCATCTGCTATTTTCTTATCTGCAATTACTTTAGCATTTGCTATTTTTTGGTCTTCAGCAGCCTTAGCATCTGCTATAACTTTGTCGGCAGCATCATCTTTTTCTTTCTGAATAGCTATTACTTGTTGTTTTGCTAAAGCCTCTGCTTTAGTTTTATTAATACTTGCATTAGTTATTCCACCAAGACTTAATATTGATATAACAACTATTACAACTATTATACTTGATGCATTAGTCATTTTAATTGGTTTAAATACTGGTCTAACTTTCTTTCTATCCTTAACACCAAAAAATATGAAAGGAATAGCCAACATTACTACCAATGTACCAATACCTAAAATAGGAATACTATAAATGTATAATGCATAATATATTAATGCTATTATCATATTACGTTTATTGCCTGTTCTAAATCCTGGGATATGTCTCATTATTAAATTAAAAGTATTTGGTTGTTCAAATCCACAGAGTTCGCATAATTGACCTTTTTCTAATTCTTTACCACAATTCCTACAATAAGATTTATTACTCATCAATACTCCCCCTTATAAATCGTATATTATACCGAGTTCTGAATTACAAATATTTTTCTGTTATATTATCAAGATTAATTTATATATTATCAATCAAAATCAGCTTATTTCCGAGTCATTACTTAGTGAAATAATTTTTGTTTCTGAAATTTCAGAGCATTCTTCAATGAAAGTCTCAGTTATATGTACTCAGGGTGCCACAGGAGTTTATTTAGAAAATAGTTCTACTCTATTATTTTATTCATATGTGATATATATGTTCCAAATTATTTATACAGTTACGTGAATTCTTATGATAACAAAGAACAATTTATTAGGTTTTGTTAATTTCTAATATTGATAGGCCATTTTAGATAAAATCAATAAAAAAATATGAATAGAATATGAATCCTACAACATAATTAAATTTATATTCTATGCTAATTTTTTTAATGAACATCTTGTTATTTTCCTTTAAATTTTGTGAAATAATAAAACTCTGAGATATTGCTCCCAGAGTATATTAACTAATCTTTAATTTTACAAAACACTATATTCTTATAGACTTATACATTACTGCCATCCACGCAATTTCTAATTATATATCTTTCACTACCTTTGGTTTCGGTTTCTTTTCATTTTTCTGGAGCAACATCACTTTAAAACATCTTTATATTCATCACTTTCCGTCATAACTTTTTTTGCATAAGGACAAATAGGAACAATTTTTTTAAATTCTTGACGAGCGTACTCTACCACTTTTTCCACTAATTGCAACCCTATTCCTTGGCCGCTTAACGAATTTGAAACATAAGTGTGATCAATAATAATTTTACTCTCACCCGTTGGAACAAATGTTATTTTGGCTAATGCATCTTCAATATTTTCACCAATATAAAATTGATTTTTATCTTTTTTTATAGCTTCCATACTATTCCTCCTAAAAATTACTTTTTCTTCTCTACAATAATAAAATATTACAGAACTTCTGACTTTATCTTTATTTTTTTCTTTCATCCCAGTCAAATCTACACTCATATAAGTAATATTGTTACCTAAAATTAGTTACTATATTTATATATCTCAATACTTATATCTACGGAATTAATTTGTGGACTATATCACTACATATGTCTAACATATCTATTTTTTAAAGGTGTAATTTTGCTCAGTATTTCTTTATACATTTCCTCATTATCCTTAATCTTTTCTATTTCTTTTACTAGGGTTTTAGATTCCTGAATGGCTTTCAGAAATTACTTTCCTATTTATTTAAACACTTTGATGGACATTCTATAACTGCCATTGGACTACATTTTAACGACGAAAAAACTACTGAAATATATAAGTTATATATTTCAGTAGTTTCATACGTGGCTCATAGGCTTTTTTAAAAGACTTTTTTGATTATATTTTTCTACAATAGGCTTGTACTTATCTATTGTTTCTAAATTACATTTAATTTCAGCTAAATCACTCTTATCATTTTCTAATATGTCTATTTGTTTATATATTTTTGACATTTCTCTAATTTCTGTTTCTTCTGCTATTACTGTAGAACTTATATCACAAAATTCATTTATAGTATTTAGGGGTTTGCATCCAGCAATTTTATTACTTTCAATAATATTTATACTTAGTTCATTTATTTGTTTTTCTTTATTTTCATCAT
>DHIM01000270.1:8659-13538 GCA_002403785.1 Clostridium sp. UBA4746 | reverse complement strand
CTTCACGCAGAGCATGGTGGTGGCAATAACTCCACCTTTGTTACACATGTAATAACATCATCTGGTTCCGATACTTATTCAGTAATGGCTGCCGCGCTTGGTTCTTTAAAAGGTCCAAGACATGGGGGGGCAAACATAAAAGTTATGCAAATGTTTGAAGATCTAAAAGAAAATATCAATAATTGGAAAGATGATAATGAAATTGAAGAATATTTATCAAAAATACTAACTAAGGAAGCTTTTGATAAATCTGGTCTAATCTACGGAATTGGTCATGCGGTTTATTCTATATCTGACCCAAGAGCTGTCCTTTTAAAAAAGTATGTTGCAAGACTTGCTAAGGAAAAAGGTCTAGAGGATGAATACAACCTTTATACAAAAGTAGAAGAACTAGCGCCTATTGTAATTGCCCACGTACGAAAAATTTATAAAGGTGTAAGTGCTAACGTTGACTTCTATTCAGGCTTTGTATACAGAATGCTTGGTATACCAGATGAGATGTACACTCCTATTTTTGCTATAGGAAGAATAGCTGGTTGGAGTGCTCACAGACTAGAGGAAATAGTAAACAAGGGTAAGATCATTAGACCTGCATATAAATGTGTTTCAGGAAGTAGTACTTACGTTTCATTAAGTAATAGATAATTATAGTAACATGACTGCCTATGCCAAAGGCACACCCTAGTTTATATTATCGCAACATTTACAGTGTAAATATTGTTGCAATATATTCTCTTATACTGTAATATATGTATATAGTTAATTGAAATTTGTTCAAGCTTTGTTTTACTATATATAAGTATTGGTATTGGGGGTGTAGCAACTGTATACTAAAATTTATAAAAGAAAACAGTAATACAGTTTGAAAAGAACCGTGGTACAGTAAAAAAATTAGCCTTGTAATGCACAACAATAATTCACAAGTTATTTAATATAATATACTATAAAAATGAACTATTTACTTAGGAGGAGATTTAATGGTTACGTTTAAGAAAATGTGGGATGATGTACTATTACTTTTATCAAATGAAGAATACACAGATATAGATATTTTGGAGAGACTTAATTGCGGATTTACTGTTAAAGATAACGATGATAATATTTTTATTACAAAAGATGACTTTTCTAGTTTTTGGTGCAGGTTGTTGTACTATAAAGAATTAACTTTAGATCAGGTTTTAGATGATGATAAATTAAAACCAAAATATATTTACACTATTATAAAACAATTACCTTATATATCTGAAAGATCTGGGGTAATTAGGTTAAAACAATAGTATTGCTGTACAAAGCATATTTAGAGATTCAGAAGGAAGAAAAACAAAGCAAATGAAAACGCAGGTGAAAATCTCACCTGCGTTTATGCCTATCCATCATAGATAATATCTCATAATTGGTTTTGAATTTGACCTTCTTTCTGCAACAACAAATCCTTCTTTTTCAAAGGCAGTTAGCATTCCAGTCCACATAAATGCATCGGGAACCTCACTACTGTATGGTACAACTGGATATGCTTCAATTATTGTTGCCCCCTTAACTTTACAATAATTGATAGCACCCTTAATTAATATAGAAGATATTCCTTTTCTTCTAAATGCCTTTGTTATAAAAAAACATGTAATTGACCATACTGGTTCGTCATCAATTTTCTTTAATACTCTAGAGTTTTCTAGCTTTAAATATACCTCTCTAGGTGCTACTGCACACCATCCAATTACTTTTCCCTATATATATGCTAGCACTCCTATACTTTCATTTTGTTCAACTAACCTTTTCATTGCTTCTTTATTCATGTCCCCCTTTTGTTTTTGAAAGTCTGACTTCTTTAGCCTCCAAGACATACACCAACAGCCACCACATGCGCCTCTTTCTCCAAACAGTGTCTCAAAGTCATTCCATCTTGTAATATCTAATGGGCAAATATCTATGTTCTTCTCTTTATTAGTATATACTTCCATGATGTATCCCCCCCTGCGATTGGAGCTGCTTTAGCAACAAATAAACCAACTACTGCCATTATTATAATATTCCCCTTACTAATTGTAGCCTGCCCATCAATTTCAAATAAAGTTACATATGAAAGTAAACTTGGGGCTATGGATACAAGCACGTATACCAGTGGAACGATAAAATAACTGTCTGAGTCAAATCGCTGTTTTGTATATATGAAGTTATACTTTTATATAAATACAGGTTACTGTAATTTAATTTTTTCTGCTCTTTAAATCTGATTTGTTTAAATCTCCATTCTAACAACATTAATTAACTATTCCTCCAATACATTATCAATGTTCTTCTTAATTTTTTCCCATGATGATATAAAATCTTCTAAGTCTTTATCTCCTTCTTTAGTTAGATAGTAATATTTTCTCATTGGTCCTAAAGGGGACTTAATCATATTAGAGTAGAGTAGCTTTTTCTTTTCCAATCTTATAAGGATAGGATAGACACTGCCTTCAGAAATTTCTTGAAATCCATACGCTGTTAGTCTTTCACATATTTTATAACCATAGGTTTCATGATTACTTACAATTTTCAAAATGCATCCTTCAAGTAAACCCTTCAATATCTGCGTTGAATTAGCCAAATAATCACCTACTTTGCATTACTTAATAGTACAAATAAAATATACACCCACTACTGTGTAATGTCAAGTAGGCATATAATAAAGGTTTGTATATATATATATTATTCTACACATAATAATATATAATAATTATTTATAATTGAGGGGTGAAGGTATTGGATATAATTTCAAAAATAAAAAAAGTTAAGAAGAGAAAAGATAGCCTAGATATACAGGAGGCATTTAATATATATAATCTTCTAAAAACAAGATATGTTAGCATTCAAACCGTGCAATTATTTAAGAACTTTGTTCATGACGTAGGTTGGGAAATAATACTAGATAAATTTCAAAAAGATTTTCAAAAGCAAATAGCTATTTTAGAGGAATTAGGCAAAAATTTTAACATTACCATGCCAAACAGACCTCCGTTGGATGTTAAGTTAGAAACGAGTATTAATGATATAACAGATGATTATATCTATAAAACGATATACCATGACCTCGTAGCGCAGCTACTATTTCTTATCCAAGCAGCTCATTCAACCAATACAAATGATAATTTAAGAAATATTATTATACAAGATTTAATCATTCATTTAGAGGATTTTGATACCCTTTATAAGTTTGGTAAATTGAAAGGCTGGGAAGAGGCATATCCTAATTACAAGACTTCTATTAATCAGGAAAAAGAACAGCTTTCCACTTCTGAAGCGTTTCACATTTGGGATCATATTACTATGAGGTACGAACAAATTGAACTCATAGGTTTATTCTCTAGTTTTGCTCATGATACTAATTTTGAGGAAATACTTCAACATGGGTTAAAGATTTATAACAATCAGGTTAAGAATCTTGAACAGTTAGCACTAAATCTTAATATACCTTTACCTAACAGACCGGCACTACCAATAACGTCTCCGATTGATCCTGAAACAATCACAGATAGGTTTATGTACCGAACTTTTTTAAACTTGGAATTAAATTCCTTAGATACTCATGTCAGAGCAATCATTGAGACGATTAAGAACGAAGCATTGCGTAAGTTATGGAGCGAGCTCCTTACTGCAGAATTAGAGTATTACGATAAATATCTGAAGTATGGAAAAATAAAAGGTTGGACAAGAGTGCTCCCAATTTATGGCGAGCCAATTACATAATTTTAGAATTAAATGAAAATAAGTTATAATTATTTAGTGTTTTTGTAATTCACAATAAAAACTTCACCCTTTTTCATTAAAATATGACCAGAACTATAAGGCTTACCTTCCACGGTTATATAAACCTTTTTCACCATATAATAATCACCCAGTGTATTAGTAATGCATTGGGATATCTGCCTCTCGTAACCACTACCAGCATTCATTTCGTGTGTGAATTCTTTTGAAAAGTCCAGGTATACCATATTATCTTTATTTAAATAAAGACTTTTTATTGTTGTGTTAGGACTAATTAATCTTCCTACATTCTTACTTTGAACTTCCTTAAAATATTTCTCGAATATTTTTTTTGTTACATCATTTGTATCAAAGGAAAGCTCTTTATCTATAATATAATTCATACTGTCATTTCCGTTTGGATAATAGAATTTAACTGTTTGAACCAAGGGTATCTTTTTCTCCATCTTACTTAATGAAGAACTTATTTCACCATTAGATGTGAATAACGTTTTAACTAATCCCACATTAGTTGCATAATAATCTTTGTCTGTACCTTCTTTTCTCACGGTTGTAACCTCTATACATTCATAACTAGCTAGGGGAGTTTTTATAGCAACTTTAACATTGGTTATACTTCGTTTGCTGCCATCTTTCAATGTCCAAGAATTACCTTTAATAAGTGGTTCCTTCAATAAAATTTCAGGTTTATTATTAATACGGGAAGTAAAATCTTCTCTGTAATAGATCTCCCCTTTGGAAAATATAAGTCTTAATTCTCCACTCTTATTTTCAAGTACTTTTACCGTCTCTGACCCACCATTGTTAACTCTAATCTGTTGGCGGTTTCCTCTTAAATAGTCAACATAGACAGAATAAGTTGCGTATTCATTACCAACACCAGCATACATATACTTTGTGCTTTTTTCAAAGGGATAATAATCACCTATCTTAGCTGTAGCAACAATATCTTTTGAATTATCAAGCTTAGGCTTTGAGACATCAACTTTTGGCTTTGCATTACCCGTGCTACCCGGAACCTTAATTTTCGGTGTTAATTCCTTGCTACAACCAGTTAGTAAAACAAATGTGACAATTACTAATATGACGCAAATGTTTTTTTTCATATCATCATATACCCTGTCTCTTATACACA
>DHIM01000270.1:0-8519 GCA_002403785.1 Clostridium sp. UBA4746 | reverse complement strand
TATATACCTCCTGTCTTTTTGCAAATATCACCAAATCAAAACCTTATAAAAAATACATTTAAGACCAAATAAGTTTATTCTAAAAAATCATAATCTATCTATTTATTTCTATTTAAATATAAAATAATGTTAATATATAAAAAGTTACATTAAATAATATATCTTTATATATCTTATATTTATTATATAAGATTTTAAAAAGATAAAGAATAGGCTATCCGACTAAATTTATGTTTAGCTATTAGCTTATTTTATCCTTTTCATCGGCTGTCGTGTGGGTCGATCCTTCATAAGCTTTTTACGCAATAAAAAAAATAACCACAATACCTGTAGTTACTTAATTTAGGCTTAATATTTTGAATTTTAATAGTTCCCTCCTTGGCTAATTCTGCGAAAGTTCGCGCGAAGGTGAGCGACGGTCACCAGCCAAAGGTTCATAGGAACTAAGCCCACTACTCAGTCAAACGGAATATAAGATATCAAATTTAATTTCTGATAATTCTTTTAATGTTAAGTCTAATGAATCTATCTTTTCTTTCATCCATTTTTGTTTTGGGTTTAAATCTAGCTCTATCTTTTTTAACCTATCAATAATATCCTTAGTATCTTCTACATCTTTTTTATTTAATGCTATATCACTTTTTATACTAGTGATATCCTTCTTAGCTTTATTAATTGTAGCTGTAATATTTTTTCTGTATTTTTCCATAAATAACACCCCCTATTAATAACTATTTAATATTCGTGAATAATATTACAGTTTTTAACAATAAAGTTTAGGTTGTCCTTTAAAACTTATCTACCTGTTCCCCATCTGTTTATTCTAAAAAATAAATAATAGGCTAACCGTCTAAATTTATATTTAGCTATTAGCCTATTATTTTATTAAAGTGGTGATACTACCTCAATTTTAAGTTAAACTTGATAATTATTTTACGTCGCAGGTATATTTACCTTTCCCATAAACACTTTCCCAGTCTAATACAAATTGGTTTACACTTAAGTCAGTTAGTGGGTGTTTTAATAATCCGTCCATTATTTCTGCGTTAACTGTTACAGAATGTGCTCCAGCTAGTATAACCTCATGTACTTGCTGTACATTTTTAAAAGAAGCTGCTAACACCTTTGCATCAATGTTATGAAGCTCAAATAACTCAACTATTTGTGCAACTACGCCAACACCATTTCCAGTTATATTGTCTATTCTATTTACATATGGTGCAACAAACTCAGCACCTGCAATTGCTGCCATAAGAGCCTGCTGAGCCGTAAATACAGCCGTAGCAGTTATCTTTATACCTTTTTTCTTTAAAATCTTCATAGCCTTTATTCCTTCAGGAATTACAGGAACTTTTATATAAATATTTCCCCCAATAGTCTCATTAAGATACTCTGCTTCTTTAACTATATCTTCTGCCTTAAGGCTCACAGCTTGAACATGAAGCACTTTATCTTCACCTATTATTTCTCTTATTTCCTTTAGAATATCTAGGAAATTTCTATTCTCCTTTGATATTATTGTTGGGTTTGTTGTTACCCCACTCATTGGATATAAATCAAAAGCTCTTTTAATTTGTTGAAGATTTGCTGTATCTAATATATATAACATAATTTTATCACCTTTCTATTTTAAATTATTTTAAATACTTGCCATTTTACTGTAGATATTTTCTATAACCCGCCTATTACAACCTTAAGACCTTGGGACTCCATTTTAGTTTTTATACCTTCTACCTCTTGATTCGTTGGAGGATCTATTTGTTTTAATTCATACGCTTTTCCTATATATTCATACTTTTTGCTACCATATTGATGAAACGGCAATATGTGAATTTCCTTTAGACCTAACTGTATTACAAAGTTAATAATTTCATCAATATTTTCATCATCCATTGTATAGCCAGGAATTAAAGGAATTCTTGGAATAACTTTTTTATTATTTCCTACCAAAGCTTTAATATTACCTTTAATTAATTCTATATCTGCTCCTAGTAATTTCAAAGACTTGTGTTTATTAAATATTTTTAAATCAAACAAAATCAAATCCAAATACTCTGATAGCTCTAGTAAATTATTAACTGCTACTTGCCCACAGGTTTCCATAGCAGTATTAACACCAAGTTTTTTAAGTTCTTTCAAAAGTTCTAATGCAAATTGCGGCTGTGCTGTGGCCTCCCCTCCCGAAAGTGTTACTCCTCCACCTGAAGTATTATAAAATATCATATCCTTTTGAACCTCAGTCAAAACCTCTTCTACAGTCATATACTTACCAAATTCAACAATAGATCCAGATGGGCACTCATTAACATCCAAGCTACATGTTTTGCAATGTATACATAGATTGTTTATTTTGCCTTTCTCTATTTCAAAGCTTTGTGATTCAGGATTACAACACCATGGACAATGCATTGGACATCCCTTTAGAAATACAATGGTTCTAATACCATCACCATCATGAAGGGAATATCGCTGTATATTAAAAACTAATCCTTTCATAATTATCACATCCTATAATAAATGTTCTGTTCTTGCAATTATATCATTTTGTATCTCAATGCTAAGTTCTATGAAGAAGGCACTGTAGCCCGCAACCCTCACAACAAGACCTTTGTGACTTTCTGGATGCTTTTGAGCTTCTTTTAAAGTAGCTACTGATATAACATTAAATTGTATATGCTGAAGTTTTAGTTTCATGAAAGCTAAGAGGTAGTCTACCATTTTCTTTACACCTTCATCACCCTCTAAAGTCTTTGGACTAAATTTCACATTGAGTAAGCTTCCATTAGAGGTTAAATAATTATCCAACTTACTTATACTCTTTAATATGGCTGTAGGCCCTAACCTATCTTTTCCTACCATTGGTGATAGTCCTCCATCAGCTAACTGTTCTCCGTCTTTTCTTCCGTCAGGAGTAGCCCCTACTGCAGCACCTAATGGAATATGGGCAGATACTGTATATGCTCCTGGTGTAAAATAACCCCCTCTAGGGTTTTTATGTTTTTCTATTTCCCCTTCAAAATGTCTCAAAATGTCTGAACTTAGAAAATCAACTTCATCATTATCATTTCCATATTTATCGTACTTATTTATAAGTCTTACCCTTAGCTTTTCACCTGCTTCACCTTCAAAGTTGTTATTAAGTGCCTGAATAAGTTCTTTAAAACTCATTCTTTTCTCTTCAAAAACAATCTTTTTAAGTGCATATAATGAATCGCTTAAGTTTGCTATTCCTATTCCCTGAACACCTGAAAAATTATATTTTGCTCCTCCGTCAGTTACATCCTTTCCTTTTTGAATACAACTGTCTATAAAACATGAAAGCAGTGGAATTGGAGCGTATTCTCTATGTCCTATATCAACTATGTTAGAACCACAAACTACAAGTTCTACATATCTATCTATCTTAACTTGAATTATTTCTATGATTTTTTCAAAGGTTATATCTTCATTATTTTCATTTTCTTTTAGTGTTATCTCCATTATCTTAAGTAGATTAAATAATGCTATATCATGCAGCCCATAGGTTTTACCCGGTATAGATAACTCAACGCACCCAACTATTGCATACTCTCTAGCATCGTCTAAAGAGACACCCCTGTTTAGGAAGCCCGGGATGATTACCTCATCATTGAAAATTTGAGGAATGCCGGTTCCTAGTCTTATAGTTTCCACAGTTTTATTTAAGAACCTCCTTTGCGTAAATTCATTAATTCTTACAGATAAATTTGGCTGTGGAAGAAGTATATCATGATAAGTATCCAAACAAAGATAAGACAACTCATTCACAGCAGAACGACCATTTTTAAATACCCCACCTAAAGCTATAGTATATCCTGTTGGGAAACCTGCAAAATACTTAGCACTAGATGTACTTCTTATAAGTACTACATCATTTGTCTTAACCCAGAAGCACTCAAGAATTTCTCTAAGTTTCTCCTTATCAATACCCTTTTCTAAATCATTTTTATAAAACTTATACGTATATTGATCAAATCGTCCAAGGGATAATGAGCTGGCATTAGATTCATACTGCCCTATTATACTAATATACCAAAGAAGCTGTAATGCCTCATGAAAACTTTCCGGTTTCTCATATGCAACCTTTTTAGATATTCTTGCAATCTCTAAAAATTCATCTTTTCTTAAAACATTACTTTCTTTTTCTGCTTGACTCAGTGCCAAACTGCAATACCTCAAAATATGTCTTTGAGCAGTCGTAAGTACTATAATTGACGCCTTATAAAAATCATTTAGAGGGTTTTGTAAAGCTTTTTCTCTAACTTGTGATATTATAACCTCAATACCATTTTTAAGGAGACCCTCAAAGTCCATGATCATATGTCCTTGGCCTTTATCTGTTTGGTTAAGTTTTATTACATCATCTTTCACCGCTACTTTTACATCCATACTTATCTTTGAATTTATAAAGTCCTTCATAGACTTACCTACCCAATAGGAGTATAACACCTCCTTGTAGATTTTCTTATCCGCATCACTTATATAAAAAGTATCTTGAGGTCTATTATGAATAGTATCAAGTTCTTCATATATCCAATATGGATCCATTTCTGGTGAAATTATCCCACTTCTTGGTTTTACTGTTCTGTTACCTGCAATCAGTTCTCCTTCACGGATGGAAATCTGAACATTATTAAGAATATGTGCTGTTGCTGTTGCTCTTCTTACAATTACAGGTTCACCTTCAGTTTTCTTATAACTTTCTGTATACAATATAGCTCTTTCTAAGGAAATCTCTCTTTTATATTCAAAAAGCTGATTTTTTAGTTTAGTTATTCTTTTATTAATCATTCATCATTCACCCTCCCCTTATAATTGTTTTGTATTGTTTCTTCTTCTTTCATCTTTATTGTATAATTAAATTCGAGAAATTTCAATAGAAATAATATAATTACCGAGGAAATATATTATATAAATAAAAAAGCTGTCGTTTTCTCCGACAGCTTCATAAAAAATTACTTCTTACTATTTACATGTGCCACAACTTTGTCAATCAATTGATCAGCTTTTTTTACAACATCACTGATAGCAACTTTAACGGTTAATAAGCCATTAAATCTTTCAACTTCTTTTATGCCCATATCTTTAGTTAAAATAATTACATCAGCACCTTTAACATCCTCTGCTGTAATTTTATTTTCTACACCAATTGAACCTTGAGTTTCAACCTTAATTTCAATACCTTTTGCTTTTGCTGCTCTTTCCAATGCTTCTGCAGCCATATATGTGTGTGCAACTCCTGATGGGCATGCTGTTACTGCTAAAATTTTCATATTGATCATCTCCTCTATTAGATTACTTCATAAATAACATATCAAAATATGCTATTTATGAAAAGCTATTACTATTCAAAATCTATTTCTATTTCTTCATTATCACCGCTAACTTCTTTGTCAGTCTCCCCTTTAACAGTTTTCTTTAAAGTGTTAACCATTAAAGCTGTTACTATAATACCTATTAAAGTAGCGATAACATATCCAAGTGCACCTTGAGCAACTGGTAATACTATCCATCCTCCCCAAGGTGCTGGATTTCCAGCTCCAAGTAACATTGCTGTAACTGATCCAACCGCTGAACCAACCATTATTGAAGGTATAACCCTAACTGGATCTGCTGCTGCAAAAGGTATAGCTCCTTCTGTTATTCCTATAAGTCCCATTAAGATACCGGCTTTTCCAGCTTCTCTTTCTTCTGTAGTATACTTTTTAGGTGCTAAGAATGTAGCAAGACCCATTCCTATTGGAGGTATACATATAGCTACTCCGATTCCAGCCATTATCTTTAAAGCCATTGGTGTTGCCATTCCTGTAGCAGGATCTATTGTACCAACCATAGCTACTCCAAATGCGTATGCAACCTTATTTACTGGACCTCCCATATCAAATGCAATCATAAGACCTAAAACTATTCCAAGTACTACTAAATTACCAGTACCTAGTGCTTCAAGCCAAGCCTTCATTGCTATCATAACACCTGCGATTGGCTGTCCTAGAACCCAAACAATTAAACCACCAACAACAAATGTACCTACTAGTGGAATAACAAATATAGGCATTACTGAACGCATTATTGATGGAACTTTTATTTTCTTTAAATAGAAAACAACTAGACCTGCGAGTAGCCCCGCGATTATTCCACCTAAGAAACCTGCTCCTATTTGTCCTGCTAAGAATCCACCGATAGCTCCTGGTGCAATACCTGGTCTATCTACCATTGAAAATGCTATAAATCCTGCAAGTATAGGTACCATAAGCCCTAATCCTGCAGCACCTATGTTAAATAGGTCGTTTAATGCTGTTCCTTTTGGGGGTACAGCTGCTGAACCGTACAATAGAACTGAAAGTGCTAATAGAACACCTCCCGCTACAACAAAAGGAATCATATAAGATACCCCGCTCATCAAATGTTGTCTTGTATTTTTAAGTAGTTCCTTTAATTCTCTCATTTTAATTACCCTCTCTAACTTTTATTAGTATTTTTTTACGAATAATATCCAATACTAGATAACAATTTAATCTTCACTTTAGATTTTTACGCTGTAATAATCTCTAGAAGTTCATCAACTCCCAAGGAAGATTTTAGTTTTTCTCTAAATTCCTCTCTCATTATCTTTCTTGAAATCTGAGCAAGAATCTGAAGATGAGTATTTCCTGCCTCAGTCTCTGGAACTGCAATTAGAAATACATATTTCACTTTTTCCTCATCACTCCATTGAATTTCTTTCTTCAATCTAGCGAATGCTAGTGATGCATTTTTAACTGCGTCGGTTTTTCCGTGTGGAATAGCAACTTCAAAGCCTATTGATGTAGCAAAATTTTCTTCTCTTGCAAATACCTGTTTAATATAATTGCTATAATCATGTAATCTACCCTGTGATTCAAATAACCTAGCCATCTCTTCAATCACCTCTGCCTTGGAAGATAAGTCTAAATCTAATATTATAAGTTCTTTTGTTATTAAGTTATCCATATTATTCTACCTCCTGATTTAATTAAACATAATTAATCTTATTATTTCCTCAATTGTCTTTTCTATGTGACAGTTTAATATAAATATTTTATATTTTATTAAAATTCTAAAATAAAAAGATACCAAATAAATTGGTATCTTGAGGAGAAATTGTTTGTAATTTTAAGAATATACATCTGAAAACTCTATATTCATTTTATCTACATAATCTGGCTTAATACTATATTTGTTTTTTACTTTAGTTTCATCTATTATCACAATTGGAAGTTTAACAATAAAATTACTGCCTTCACCATAAGCACTTTCTATAGTTATTTCGCCTCCCTGCATTTCAACATATGATTTAACTAATGATAGGCCTATACCACTTCCTTCATTATTTCTATGTGAAATATCGTCAACCTGAAGAAATCTTTCAAATATCTTTTCCTTGTTCTCGTCAGCAATTCCAATACCTGTATCCTTAACGGAAATAATTATATTTTCTCCCTTATCATACATATTCACACTTATTTTTCCATCTGCATTAGTAAACTTTGCTGCATTCGAAAGAAGATTAAACATTATTGTCTCTATTTTGCTTGGATCACAAGAAGTTATCTTTTCTTCTATATCTGTATCAAATATAAGTTCAATTTTTTTACTCTCTACAAAACTTGCCACCGATAAAGTTATATCTTCCACAATTTTTACAATGTCAACATTTTGCCTTGTTATATTTTTAAAACCTGAGTCTATTTTAGTAATATCTATTAAGTTATTTATAAGTCTAATTAACCTGTAGCTATTTTGCATCATCATACCATTATATTTATGTAATTTATTCTTTATTTCTAGTTTTTCTATATTCTCAACAATAATATTAGTCATCTGCAAAGCAGAAACAATCACATTAATAGGCGTTTTTAATTCATGAGAAATATTTGCTAAAAATTTTGATTTTATATTATTAGCAGTTATAGCTTCTTTTAGGGCAAGTCTAAGGTTACTTTCTGTATTTTGAATTCTTAACATTGAACTTACAATAGCAATAAGCACATGGGGGTCAATAGGTTTTATAAGATAATTATCGGCTCCACATTCTAGTCCGTGAACATAATCTTTATTTTCAGTATAATATTCTGTAATATTAAGTATAGGTATAATTTCGGTATCAGGATTTAACTTAAGTTGCTTACATACCTCATAACCTGTAATATCTGGTAATTCAACAGCAAGTATGATTAAGTTTGGATTTTCAATCTTTGCTTTTTCTAAAGCTTCCTTTCCGCATGTTGCCTCTTTAATCGCATAACCAACATTACCAAGAATTTTTGTTAAAAAACGTCGACTAAAAGAATCATCATCTACAATCAAAATTTTCATTTTTTTAGTATTGTTCATCACCTAACATCCTTTCTCTTTATTTATATCTTACAATCATTTATTATATGTTCATACTTATTTTTTTAATACTACTTTTCTTCTTTCCTCATAAGTTTAATAATTCCTTTAAAATATTAAAAATATTAAATCTTAAATAAATTACTAAT
>DHIM01000336.1 GCA_002403785.1 Clostridium sp. UBA4746 | reverse complement strand
GACAGGTATAATATAATATGTAGTTTTTAATGATCAATTTCACTTATAAAAAATAAAAAAGCTTATTATCAATTGTTTCCAATAATTCAGACAATAAACACTTTGACCGTGCATTTATAAAAAAAACTTTATTTTAGTTTAAATTAAATAATTAAACTCCAATAAAGCAACGGTCGTTACTACCAGTATACCATCATTCCTTACTAAATACTATATTATGCATCTAAAAATCGTTTACTTTTTTGGATGTTTTTACATAGCAAATGGCTATTAAAATTATTAATTTTACTTTAAAATGACTTTCTATCCTAAATATAGAATCTATACAAAAATAAATTTATCTGTTTTTGGGGGTGATTTAAATAGTAATTACCATATAATATATATTGTAGCAATAATATAGAATGGATGTGTTATAGTGAATTTATCATTTAATAAAAAGTTTTCAAAAAAAGATCACAAACCTAAAGTTAGGGCATTAAATTTTCTAAAATATATAGGACCAGGTTTACTCGTAACTGTAGGATTTATAGATCCTGGAAACTGGGCAGCAAATATTTCTGCTGGTGGAGATTACGGCTATACTTTACTTTGGATGGTAACACTTTCAACTATTATGCTTATTGTTCTTCAGCATAATGCTGCCCATCTTGGAATTGTTACAGGTAATTGCTTATCAGAAGCATCAACTGCCACCTTAAATCCAAAGCTGAATAAAGTAGTTCTTGGGTCTGCTGTGATAGCCGCAGTATCTACTGCCCTTGCAGAACTTCTTGGTGGCGCTATTGCTTTAAATATGCTATTTGGTATACCTATAAAACTCGGAACAGTATTCGTTTTAGGTTTTATTTTATGGATACTATACACAAATTCATATAGAAAGCTAGAAAAATGGATTATTGGCTTTGTCTCTCTAATAGGAATATCTTTTATATTCGAGTTAAGTCTTGTGCATATAGAGTGGGTAAAAGCTATGGTAAGCTGGATTAAGCCTTCCTTCCCCAGTGGTTCACTTCCAATAATAATGAGTGTCTTAGGTGCAGTCGTAATGCCACATAATTTATTTTTACATTCGCAAGTTATACAAAGTCGTCAGTGGAATTTAGAAGATGAAAGTGTAATAAAAAAGCAGCTTAAATATGAATTTATGGATACATTTTTTTCAATGATAGTAGGTTGGGCTATAAATAGTGCTATGATACTTATTGCAGCAACTACTTTTTTCACACAAAAGGTTCAAGTTACGGAGCTTAGTCAAGCTCAACAAATGCTGACTCCCCTACTTGGAAATACCGCATCACTAGTCTTTGCTTTAGCGCTACTTTTTGCCGGAATTTCCTCGTCAGTTACTGCTGGCATGGCTGGTGGAAGTATCTTTGCCGGAATATTTGGTAAAGATTATAATATTGATAATATTCATACTAAACTTGGAATTGGTATCACCTTAATTGGTGCTGCAATAGTTATATTTTTTATATCAGACGTTTTTAAAGGTCTCATCTACTCTCAAATGCTCTTAAGTATACAACTTCCTATAACTATATTCCTTCAGATATATTTAACATCTTCTAAAAAAGTTATGGGCAAATATGCTAATACTACATTTAATAAGATTACCCTTTGGATTATTGGACTTATAGTAACCGCCCTTAATCTAATGCTGTTATTAAGCTTTATATTGTAAATTTTCATAATATAAACAAAGGAATTAGGAGCTTGTATTCGCCTAATTCCTTTGTTTATATTTATTTCCTCCCTTATTTTTTCATCAAATATATTTATTTCCTCCCTTATTGCAAGTGTCTCTTTAAATGATGCAGAAATATTGTGGAACAACATGGAGTATTTATATAGAAGTAAAGGAAAAAATGTTATACTTTCTCCCTCTTACATGATAGGGAATATTGATTACATAGAAGCGGTCAAATATCATGAAGAAAAAAATCAAGATATAACTGTCATATACAAAAATATTAATACTGGTAATAAAGATTTCTTGAATTGCGATGTACTAAATATAGCTGAAAACAATAATGTATTAAGTGTAGGTGAAAATATAGGTGCATACAATAGTTTAAATATTTCCATGGAAATGTTCATTATGAAAAAAGATCTTTTAATATCACTTATTAATAAATGTATTCAAACTGGCTCTTACTCTACTATTAAAGATGCTATATATGGAAATCTTAACGAATTAAAGGTTACCGCTTATGAATTTAAAGGCTACCTTCAATGTATTAATTCAATAAGTTCTTACTATAAAACTAATATGGACATGTTAGATTTAAAAACAACTAAACAGCTATTTTTTAGTAATGGACCTATTTATACAAAAATTAAAGATGAAGCTCCTACTAAGTATTCTGAAGAAAGCAAAGTAAATAACTCAATAATAGGTGATGGCTGCATTATAGAAGGACTTATTGAAAATAGTATTATATCACGAGGAGTTGTAGTACAGAGTGGAGCTGAAATCAAAAATAGTATTATTCTTCAGAATTGTATAATTAAAGTAAATTGCACACTTTTTAATGTTATAATTGATAAAAATGTAATTATTACTAAAGATAAACAGCTTAATGGTGATGAGGAGTTTCCACTAGTTATTGAAAAAAGAGCTTTATTTTAATCAACAAAAATGTAGCAGCAATCCTTTATAAGTTACTTCTGCTACACTTTCACCTTAAAGGCTCTGTGGTAAAACTCTAAAACCCTTATTTATTAATATTCTTTAATGGTATTTCTTCGTTTAGATTTGATTTTTCCAAATTAATATCTTTTTCCACTCTGCTATTGGTTAACTTTTCCACATAAACACTTGTGCTTTGTAAAGCCATTGAGATTCCTTCTTGATGTAGTATATCGACTATTTCAAAATTAATATTTTCTTTTACTTTAAAGTATTCATCAAAATCTGGCGTATCAGCAAAGCAACATATTAAAATATCTAAACTAGAAGCACTAAATTTATCAAATCTAACAAGAATACCCTCCTTATTAACCTGTGGATGATTTTCTAACATGTTTCTAATGTTTGCAACGCAACTCTCTAATTTCTCCCTAGACGTTCTATAATTCAACTCTAAATTCAGACTAACTCTCCGTTTGCCTCTTCTACTATAATTGGTTACAGCTTCATTAGTTAATTTTGAATTAGGCACTATTATTAACGCTTCATCAATAGTTCTTATTTTAGTAGTTCTAAATGAAATATTCTCAATGCTACCTTCTAATATATCGCTATTGATCCAATCTCCAATGGTGAAAGGTTTATCTACTATTATAGAAATACCGGCAATGATATTAGCGGCTGCATCTTTAGCTGCTAAAGCAAATGCCAAACCTCCTAATCCAAGCCCCGTAACAAACCCCTGAATATTATATCCCCATTTTTCGGCTATTATAGTGATAACTAATGATAATAATATTAATTTTAATGTTTTTGATATAAATGGAAATAATATTTTATCCACCTTTATGTCATACGCTTTATGCATTCTCTCAAACAACAGAGATGATTCTTCAGTAAGATTATACAATCCCCAAGAGATTAAAATTATTATAGCAGAACTAAAAACCTTATCTATATCCACTATTTGTATTGGAAATGCATAAGTTAAAATTTTAAAAGCAAAATATAATCCCAATACCTCAAAAAAATTGGTTACGGGTTTTTGAAACGCGGCTACTATTTGTGTATCTGCATTAAATTTTGTTTTATTTACAAGTTTTAATATTATCTTGAATACATACTTTGCAAATATTTTTTTAAGCATTACAAAAATTACAAAAATTGCAATAGCTATTCCTATATATTTAAATTTGTAGGTCGTTAAATCACTGAAAACATATCTTATTTCATCTTTTGCAAAAAAATCAACAATGGATTGAAACAAAAAATCACGCTCCTTTTATCTTACAATTATATATAATCATTTTAAGCTAATAATGTTATTTTCTCAATGGATTATATATGAATAAATATATTATATTTTTTTCAATATACAATTAACAGCTCCAGATGGAGATAAACTCTCCTTCTGAAGCTGTTAATTGTTTTACTGACTTATTTTTTAATTATATTAAGTTAATAAATATACTTGATTTATATTGATTTATATCTATCTCATTATTTTTAGATGTCCAATATGAAATGCACTATTCTCAACAAATTTTAATTTTTTATTTTCTTTTTCCATATTATCTCCAAAATCTATATTTGCTTCATTAAATATATAAAAAAATGAAGTTAATTTTTCTAAATTTCTATCTGCAGGTTTATAAGTAGGATCAAATACATATGCTACTCTATAATATTTTATTGCCAAAAGCACATCACCTTTATATTCTGAAATAACTCCAAGTAAATTGTACACTTCTGCAGAATGGTCGTTTTCAATCATATGTGCATGTAAATAAGTACATGCTAAATCATATTCATTTGATTTTATTGCCCTAATAGCTTTTTTTATATTATTTTCAAAATAAACTTTTTCATTTCTAATTGTTAACATATAATCACCTCAAGTTATCCCTTCGATTTATATTTTATAATTATATATTATCAAAACTACTGCTTATTTGCTATTAAGAAAGTATAAAGATAACTCGCATCGTATAAAGATTATGTTAAGATTTTATAATTTAAGTCATATCTTACTTTTATAAGAAAAAATGAAGCTAAAAGCTTCATTTATAGAAGATTATTCATCAACTAAACGATATCCTACTCCAACCTCAGTTATGATATACTGCGGTTGGGCTGGGTCTTTCTCTATTTTTCTTCTTATATTGGCCATAAATACCCTAAGAGACTGTGTATCATTTTCAAAATAACTTCCCCAAATCTCATCAACTATGTACTTGTGAGTTAAAACACGTCCTGAATATCTTGACATTAACTCGATTAATTTATATTCCATCGGTGTTAGATGTATTTCTTCATCTAAAATTGTAACTCTGCGTTTTTCAAAATCTATCTTTAGATTCTTAACCACAAATACTGTTTGCACATTACCTTGTAAATTAATGTTTTGATTGAAATGTCTAAGTGCCACTCTAATTCTAGCTAAAAATTCTGCTACACTAAATGGCTTAGTCAAATAATCATCTGCACCTTTATCTAATGCCTCAACCTTTTCCCTTTCATGCCCACGAGCTGAAACAACTATAATCCTAGCTTTTGTAGACTCCCTTACTTTCTCTATAACCTTAAGTCCGTCAATATCCGGTAGACCTAAATCCAAAACTATTATATCTGGATTACGAGAAAAAATAAGTGTTATAGCCGCATTTCCAAATTCAGTTTCCATGCACTTATATCCCTGTGCCTCAAGAGAAACTTTCATAAATTTTTTAATAGGTTTATCGTCTTCAACTATTAAAATCAAAGGCTTTATATTCATTGCCATCACTCCTTATTGCAGGTAAGCTAAATTTAAAAGTCGCCCCACCAGATGAGTTGTTTAAAGCTTCCATATATCCACCATGTGCTTCTATAATAGACTTACAAATAGCCAATCCCAGTCCTATCCCTCGTTTTTCTAAAGAAACACCATTAGTTCTGGTATAAAATCTATCAAATATAGATGATATGTCTTCTTCCGGTATCCCCTTTCCATTGTCTGACACCTCAAAAAACACATTTTCTTCCTTTTGTGTAACCTTAACTTCTATACTAGAATCACTTTGTGTATACTTTATGGCATTATCAATTAAATTAATAAACACCTGTTCTATTAATAATCCATCTACAAATAATATGATCATTTTTTCTGGTAAGTCGGTCTTAATATTATGACTTCCTGAAAACCTAGTAACTCTAGATATTGATTCAGAAATAATTTCTTCAACAATCTCCACATCTTTCTTGATTTCAAGCTTACCTTCGTCCATTCGCGTCATGCTTAATATATTTTCAACTGAATGTATCAGCCAGCTTGTATCTTCATAGATGATAGCAAGAAGCTCTTTCTTGGTATCATTATTAAGTATATCATAATTATCAATAATGGTAGAAACCGACCCCAATATACCTGTTAACGGAGTTCTTAAATCATGTGATATTGACCTTAAAATATTTCCCCTAAGTCTTTCTCTCTCAGTCTCTAAGTTTATCTGTCTTTTCTTTTCGTATAAATCTTCTTTTTCAATAGCTAAAGCAATCTGCGTTGAAACGGACTGTAAAAAGAATTTTTCATTATCCAATAAAGTATTTTTCTCCAAACAAGCTATACCAATAACTCCAAGTATTTTATTCTGCCCTTTAATTGGATGATAATATCCCATACTGTTAATAGAATTTTCAACCTCAAATTCTATTACTTTACCTGTTTTGAAACATTTTTCAATAGCCATTAATTCTATTTTAGACTCGAATATCTTCTTACTATATTGGTTATTAATCATATAAACATTTGGCTCTTGTAAAATATCTTTATCGTCTACTATTGCTATCATAATTGTTCTGTTAAACATATCAATTAAATTGTCACCACAAAATTCGACTACTTGTTTTTTATTTTTTGCTGTAAGTAATGATTCATTAATTTTATATAAAATTCGCATTCTACTTTCACGCATAAAAGATATTTTAGATTGTGTTTTAACTCTTGAAGTTAAAGTACTTGTTATAACTGCGGCTATCAACATAATAATAAAAGTTACTGGATAATCAGCTCTATAAACTAGAAAACTATAATATGGTATAGTAAAGAAAAAATTAAATGATAACACCCCAATTATTGCAGCCAGTATACCATAAAAATATCCATCAGTACTTCTTGATACAAATAATACCCCTAATATAACTACTATTATTACATTTGACTCATGCAACCCGATTTTTCTAAATATAAGAGATATTATAATGGATAAGCTCATAATTACTACTGTTTTAATTGCATTATTAATAATCATCGTTTTAGGCTTAATTTTATCATAATCACTGTTTTTATACTCACTAGAAATACCCAAAAACTTCGCATCAAATTTGCTTTCTTTCAAAATCTCACCACCTTACTAATATATTTAAACATAAACTATAGTTAGTATAAACAAAAAATTAGCATATAAACAATATATTTATATAATAAACAATTAGTAATCATAATGCAAATGTTCATTACAAATCTTAAAATCATTTTACTCTATGCTATAGAATTTCTAAAGAATGTATCTTTTTTACCCTTTATTCTCAAAAAAAACAAAGCTATAATCACACACCTTTAGGTGTTAAAATTATAACTTTATATAAATAAAAAAAAGCATTTCATAAAGAAATACTTTTTTGGTGGCTTACCGGGGAATCGAACCCCGGACACCATGATTAAAAGTCATGTGCTCTACCAACTGAGCTAGTAAACCATGTTTATCTGGCGACGACCTAC
>DHIM01000070.1:2547-14351 GCA_002403785.1 Clostridium sp. UBA4746 | reverse complement strand
GCTTAATATTCGTATAAATTTTAACTCTTGGAGGTATTAATCATGGAAAATAAGATATATAGGTTATATGTAGAGAAAAAAACGAACTATGATATTGAAGGTGAAAAAATATTAAAAGATATTAAAACAAATCTAGGCATTGTGAGTTTAGAAGGCCTTAGATTAGTTAGTAGATATGATATTATGGGGATTTCAAAAGAGCAATACCTTATGTCAAGGAATACAATATTTTCAGAACCAACAGTAGATAACGTTTATGATGAAGATTTAGATATTCAAAGCGGCGATGCAGTATTTGCTATTGAATTTTTGCCTGGTCAATATGATCAGAGAGCAGATTCAGCTGCTCAATGTATACAAATTTTAACTCAAAAGGACAAACATATAGTTAAAACTGCTAGAGTTATTATATTAAAGGGAAATATAACAAACAATGAATTAGACAAAATTAAAGGGTATTGTATAAATGCCGTAGATTCTAGAGAAGCAGATTTGGGAAAACAGAAGGATTTACAGCAAAGTTTTAATGAACCAGAGCAGGTAAAAATAATAGAATCTTTTACTAATATGAATGACATGGATTTATCAGAATTCCTAAAAAATAATGGACTCGCTATGAGTTTTGAGGATTTAAAATATTGCAGAGAATATTTTAAACAAACTGAAAAGAGAAATCCTACTATAACAGAAATAAAAGTTATAGATACATATTGGTCAGATCATTGCAGACATACAACTTTTAATACTGTAATTGAGGATGTTTATATAGAGGAAGGAAAATATTCTAAACCAATTAAGATGGCTTATAAAGAATACTTAGATACTAGAGATTTTGTTTATGGTAAAACTAGTAGGGATGTTACATTAATGGATATGGCTATTATTGGTCTGAAAGATCTAAGAAAAAAAGGAAAATTAAAGGACCTTGATGTTTCCGACGAGATTAATGCTTGTAGTATAGTAGTTACTGCAAACATAGATGGAGAGAAGGAAAAATGGTTAGTAATGTTTAAAAATGAAACCCATAACCATCCTACTGAAATAGAACCATTTGGTGGCGCAGCTACTTGTCTTGGCGGATCAATAAGAGATCCATTATCAGGTAGAAGTTATGTATATCAGGCAATGCGTGTTACAGGATCGGGTGATCCAAGGCAAAAAGTTTCAGATACCATGAAAGGTAAACTTCCACAACGAAAAATCACTCTTGAAGCTGCTCATGGTTTTAGTTCTTATGGAAATCAGATAGGACTTGCAACAGGACTCGTATCTGAGGTTTATGATGAAGGATTTGTTGCTAAGAGAATGGAAGTAGGTGCAGTTATTGGAGCAGCACCTTACACGAACGTAGTAAGAGAGGAGCCTTTAGCGTCTGACGTCGTTATACTTCTTGGAGGTAAAACAGGCCGTGATGGATGTGGAGGAGCTACTGGGTCATCTAAGACACATAGTGAAAGCTCAATTCTGACTTCAGGTGCAGAAATTCAAAAGGGTAATGCACCTACAGAGAGAAAAATTCAAAGACTATTTAGAAATCCAAATGTTACAACACTTATAAAAAGATGTAATGATTTTGGTGCAGGTGGAGTGTCGGTTGCTATAGGTGAACTCGCAGATGCACTAATAATTAATTTAGATAAAGTTACTAAAAAATATGATGGTCTAGATGGTACAGAGCTTGCTATATCGGAATCCCAAGAACGTATGGCTGTTGTTGTAAGGCGCGAAGATGCTGCTAAATTTATAAAACTATCAGAAGATGAGAACTTAGAGGCCGTAGAGGTTGCACAGATAACTGATGATGATAGACTTAAAATGGTATGGAAGGGAAAAACCATTGTTGATGTAAGTAGAACTTTCTTAGATACAAACGGAGTAAAGCAGCATAGTAATGTAAAAGTTGCAGCACCTAAAGAGGATGAATACTACTTTTCAAAAGACATAAAGGAAAATTCAGGTAAGAATAAAACTATAAAAGAATTATGGAACTCTACTTTAGCAGACTTAAATGTCTGCAGTAAAAGAGGTTTATCTGAGAGGTTTGATAGTACCATAGGAGCAGGATCGGTCTTAATGCCTTTTGGTGGGAAATATCAAAAGACACCAATTCAGACTATGATCGCAAAGCTTCCTGTACTTCGAGGAGATACAAATACTGGCACAATGATG
Source organism: Clostridium sp. UBA4746 (assembly GCA_002403785.1). Taxonomy (GTDB): domain Bacteria; phylum Bacillota; class Clostridia; order Clostridiales; family Clostridiaceae; genus Clostridium_AD. Next base: position 12,182 of record DHIM01000070.1, on the reverse strand, counting down.
TCATATGGGTATAATCCAAAACTAGCTAAATGGAGTCCTTTCCATGGAGCAGCTTATGCAGTAATAGATTCTGTTACAAAGTTAGTTTCTAGTGGGGCTGATTATGAAAATATTAAATTAACATTTCAAGAATACTTTGAAAAATTGTCAAAAGAGCCTTACAAGTGGGGAAAACCATTTTCATCACTTTTAGGAGCTTTTCATGTTCAAAAACAATTTAGTATAGCGGCTATTGGTGGAAAAGATAGTATGTCAGGAACGTTTAATGAAATGAATGTACCACCAACACTCGTATCCTTTGCAGTAGACGTTATAAATACGGATAAGGTTATTTCTCCAGAATTTAAAAAAGAAGATAGCCAGGTCGTTTTAATTCATTCAAGTATATGTGAAGACGGATTACCTGATTTTGAAAAACTTCGACAAAATTATAAACTAGTAAATAAGTTAATAGAGAATGGCAAAGCATTAGCAACCTATGCAGTAGGAATGGGAGGTCTCGCAGAAGCTATATCGAAGATGTGTTTTGGTAATAAAATAGGATTTACTTTTGCAAGTGGTATTCAGGCAGAAGAAATATTTAAAGAGGATTACGGCAGTATAGTAATGGAAGTAAATAAGGACTCAATTAATGATTTACTTAAAGATAACTTAAATATTAAAATTTTAGGAAGCACCGTAGCAGATCCATTTGTAAAAGTACTAGGAGAAACTATTGCTCTAAAAGAGGCTCTAAGTAATTGGGAGGAGACTTTAGAAAGTGTATTTAGTACAAAAACAGATAGTTCTAAAGTAAGCAGCAAAGATGAGAAAAGCTACGCAAGTACTCAAAATTTAAAGGTTATATCAACGCCTACAATTAAGATAGCAAAACCTAGAGTTATAATTCCTGTATTCCCAGGCACTAATTGTGAATATGATTCTATGAGGGCATTTGAGCGTGCTGGTGCTGAAGTAGAAATTATGGTATTAAACAATTTATCATCAAAGCATATAGAAGAATCTATAAAAGTTATAGCAGATAAAATAAAAAAGTCTCAAATTGTTATGCTTCCAGGTGGATTTAGTGCTGGTGATGAACCAGATGGTTCTGGTAAATTTATAGCTACATTTTTTAGAAATCCTATAATACGTGAAAGTATTAATGAGTTATTAGAAAATAGGGATGGATTAATGCTCGGAATATGCAATGGCTTTCAAGCATTAATTAAACTTGGACTGCTTCCATATGGAAAAATAACTGATATAACTGAAAATAGCCCAACCTTAACATATAATGAAATTGGAAGACATGTATCTTGTATGGTACAAACTAAAGTAGTGTCAACCGTATCTCCTTGGTTTAATAATTTAAAAGTGGGGGATATACATTCCATTCCAGTATCACACGGGGAAGGTAGATTTGTAGCAAAGGACGATGTAATTAAAAAACTATTCGCAGATGGCCAAGTGGCTACTCAATACGTAGATTTTGATGGCATTCCAAGTTATGATAGAAACTTTAATCCAAATGGTTCAATGCATGCTATTGAAGGAATTACTAGTTTAGATGGAAGAATTCTTGGCAAAATGGGACATTCTGAAAGAGTTGGCGTAAACATTGGAGTAAATATTAGTGGTAATAAGGATCAAAAGTTATTTGAAGCAGGAGTAAACTATTTTAAATAAGATATTAAATGTGATTATAAAAACAAGATATTGTTCGCAGTGGACAAAACAGTGAAAAATTCAATTCTACTGGAAAAATACGAACAATATCTTTGACTAAGTTATCTAATTGTATGCATATAACAATAAACACGAACAATGTTATGGATATAATTATTAATGTATTGACTTAGCAAAAAATAGATGTTAACATTAAAATGTAATTTAACATCTAAATGAATAATTAGTTCATCGATATATTTCTAGGAATATGGCTTAGAAGTTTCTACGAGAGGCCTTCAACCTCTCACTATTGGTGAATCTTGAATCGACATTATAAAGGGTACCACAATATACCCTTAGTTCAAGATTACACCATTAGATTAAAATTTTATGGTGTAATCTTTTTTTATTAGCAATTATAAAGTTGAATACTTTATTAAAATAGGGAGGAAAAAAATGAAGGTAGGAATTATTTTTGGAAGTAAATCTGATATAGACATAATGAAAAATGCGGCAGTTGCTCTTAAGGAATTTGGAGTGGATTATGAAGTACATATTCTCTCAGCACACAGAGTACCAGAAAGATTAACGCAGGTAATAAAAGAAATGGAAAATAGCGGTGTAGGATGCATCATATCAGGAGCAGGTCTTGCTGCACATCTTCCAGGCGTAATTGCCTCTCAGACGACATTACCAGTGATTGGAGTGCCTATTAAGGCTGCTCTCGGAGGCATGGACTCACTACTTTCAATTGTTCAAATGCCAAAAGCTATTCCTGTCGCAACAGTGGGCATTAATAACAGTTATAATGCAGGGATGTTAGCGGTACAAATTTTATCACTTAAATACTTGGGACTTAAAGATAAATTAATTACATATAGAAAAGAGATGAAAGAAAAATTTATATCAGAGAATGAAGTTAAGATTGAATTTTAAAATCAAAATATATATATAAATTTAAAAATTAAAATACTAAGGAGTGGTTTAATAAATGGGAGATTCAGTATTATTATATGAGGGAAAGGCTAAAAAAATGTTCAGTACAGATAATAAGGACGAAGTAAGAGTATATTTTAAAGATGATGCAACAGCTTTAAATGGCATTAAAAAGGGTCAAATTGATAAAAAGGGAGTTTTAAATAACAGTATAACTACTATGTTATTTGAATTATTAGAGAAAAAGGGTATAAAAACTCATTTTATTAAAAAGATAAATGATAGAGAACAACTTTGTAAAAAAGTTGAAATAGTGCCTCTAGAAGTAATTGTAAGAAATGTGGCAGCTGGTAGCATGGCAAAACGATATGGAATAGAAGAAGGAACCAAGCTAAAAACAACAGTGTTTGAACTAAGTTACAAAAATGATGACTTAGGTGATCCACTTATAAACGATTCTCATTCAGTAGCTATGGGTCTTACTACTTTTGAAGAACTATCAGAAATATATAAAATGGCTTCCAAAATAAATGATATTCTAAAAGAACTTTTCTTAAAGAAGGATATTAATTTAATAGATTTCAAATTAGAATTTGGAAGATTTAATGGCGAAATAATTTTGGCAGATGAGATATCACCAGATACTTGCAGATTTTGGGATGTTAAAACTGGAGAAAAATTAGATAAAGATAGATTTAGAAGAGATTTAGGTAATGTTACAGAAGCATATGAGGAAATATTAAGTAGAATTAATAAGTAATAAGATAAGTGGAAATGAAAAAGTATAAGGTAACATAAAAAGGAGGAATAACTTTGAATAAAGTTGATGAATTGGATGAAATACTCATTGATGATCAAGATAAGTTTAAAGATGAATGTGGTGTTTTTGGAATTTTTGCACCGGATAAAGACTTAGATGTTGCGACACTAACGTACTACGGACTTTATGCATTGCAGCATAGGGGAGAAGAAAGTGCTGGGATAGTTTACTCTGATGGTGTTTCACTTACTTGTGAAAAAGCTATGGGTCTTGTATGTGATGTTTTCAATAAGGAAATGATTAAAAAAATGAAGGGTCACGCTGCTATTGGACATGTTAGATATTCAACTACAGGATCTAGTGAAGTGAAAAATGCACAGCCCCTTTTAAGTAAATCAAAGCTAGGTGACATTGCGATAGCACATAATGGTAATTTAGTAAATGCAGAAGTCATTAGAGAGTTACTTGAGGATTGCGGCTACATGTTTCAAACATCAATAGATTCAGAAGTAATACTTAACCTAATTGCTAGAGGTGCAAAAAAAGGCATGGAAAAGGCTGTAGTAGATGCAATACAAGCTGTTAAAGGTTCCTATGGAATAGTTATGCTTACAAAGGATAAACTAATAGGTGTTAGAGATCAGAATGGTATTAGACCACTTTGCATAGGTAAAATAGGCAACAGTTATGTTATTGCATCAGAAAGTTGCGCTCTTGATGCAGTGGGTGCAGACTTTTTAAGAGATATTGAGCCTGGTGAGATAGTAATAATAGATGAAAGCGGACTGCAATCTATTAATTTTGCTGAGAAAACAAAAAATGCAACCTGTTCTTTTGAATATATATATTTTGCAAGACCAGACAGTACCATTGATGGAATAAATGTGTACGCTTCAAGAGTTGCGGCTGGAGAACAGCTATTTAAAGAATCGCCAATAGATGCAGATATGGTTATAGGAGTTCCAGATTCAGGCCTTGCATCAGCAATAGGTTATTCTAAAATTTCTGGAATACCTTTTGGAATAGGTCTTATAAAAAACAGATATGTAGGTAGAACCTTTATTAGCCCGACTCAAGAAATTAGAGAAAGGGCAGTTTCTGTAAAATTAAATGTACTAAAAATAAACGTAGAAGGTAAAAGAGTTATTTTAATAGATGATTCAATAGTTCGCGGAACTACTAGTAAAAGATTAGTTGACATATTAAAAAAAGCTGGAGCAACAGAAGTTCATTTTAGGGTTTGTTCACCAGTAGTAAAGTATCCATGTTATTTTGGAATAGATACGCCTTACAGAAAAGATTTAATAGGGTCTAATATAAGCGTTGAGGAAATTAGAGAAGAGATAGGTGCAGATAGCCTTGGATATCTAAGCATAGATGGACTTCTTAAAACACTAGGTCATAAAGAATTTTGTTTAGGCTGTTTTAATGGAACTTATCCAGTATCAGCTCCATACGAAACTGAAAAAGAAAAATTAGGAAGGTAGGGGACACTTATGATAACTTATAAAGATGCAGGTGTTAATATTGAAGAAGGATACAAATCAGTAAAGCTTATAAAAGAATATGCAGCAGCAACATTTACAAAGGGCGTTTTAAATCATCTAGGTAGTTTTGCTGGTATGTTTGAAATAGGAGAAGGTTATAAAAATCCTATTTTAGTTTCTGGTACTGACGGTGTAGGCACAAAACTCGATATAGCATTTAGAATGAAAAAATATGATACTGTTGGAATTGACTGCGTTGCTATGTGTGTTAATGATGTCCTTTGTCATGGAGCAAAACCACTATTCTTTTTAGATTATATAGCTTGTGGTAAATTGGATTCTAGAGTATCGGCTCAACTTGTAAAAGGTGTGTCAGATGGATGTGTTCAATCTAATTGTGCACTAATAGGTGGAGAAACTGCGGAAATGCCAGGTTTTTATAGAGACGGTGAATATGATATGGCAGGTTTTACAGTTGGAATAGTTGATAAGCATAAAATCATTGATGGATCGGCTATTAAAGATGGTTACTCACTTATAGGAATTGAGTCATCAGGTCTTCATAGTAATGGATATTCCTTAGTTAGAAAATTAATACCAAATTTGGATGAAGATTTTAATGGAGAAAAGATAGGCAAGACGCTCTTGACTCCAACAAAGATTTACGTAAAAACTATATTAAGCCTTTTGGATAAATTTGATATAAAGGGTATGGCTCATATAACTGGTGGTGGATTTTATGAAAATATACCAAGAATGTTTAACGGAGATTTTACAGCTGTAGTCGATAAAAATAGTTTTAATGTACCTGACATCTGTAAACATCTTATGTCACTTGGGGTAACTGAAGAGCATATGTTTAATACATATAATATGGGAATTGGATATGTGTTATGTGTTGAAGATAAGGATTGTTTAAAAGTTATAAAGACTATCAATGATTTAGGGGATAAAGCAAATAAAATTGGTCATGTTGAAGCCGGGGGTGCAGGAGTTTGCTTAAAATAGCCGTATTAGTCTCAGGAAGCGGAAGCAACCTTCAAGCTATAATAGATAATATAGAAAGCGGATACTTAAACTGTTCTATAGAAGCTGTAATTAGTGATAAAAAAGATGCATATGGAATAGATAGGGCAAAAGCTAAAAATATAAAAACATACATATTAGATAGAAAACAGTATGGTAAAAGTATTTCAGGTGAAGTATTAAAAATTCTAGATGGAAAAGTAGATCTAATAGTGCTTGCTGGTTTTTTATCTATACTTCAAGGTGAACTTCTTAGTGTATTTAAAAATAAAATTATAAATATACATCCCGCTCTTATCCCATGTTTTTGTGGTGGTGGTATGTATGGAATGAAAGTCCATGAGAAAGCTATAGAATATGGGGTTAAGGTTTCAGGTTGTACTGTCCATTTTGTAGATGAAGGTACAGATTCAGGACCAATAATAATTCAAAAGGTTGTAGATGTTTATAGTACTGATACAGCAAAAGACTTACAACTAAGAGTACTCGCGCAAGAACATAAGGCACTACCCGAAGCTATTAAATATATAAGCGACGGCATAATAACAATTAAAGGAAGAAAAGTATTAGGTATATGAAAGGTGGCTTATTAATGATTAAAACAGCACTTATAAGTGTGTTTGATAAAAATAATATTTTAGGTCTTGCAACATCCCTTCAAAATAATGGCGTAGAGATTATATCCACAGGTGGAACTTTTAAGTATTTAAAAGAGAATGGCATAAAGGTTTCGGAAATATCTGATGTTACCGGGTTCGAAGAGATATTGGACGGAAGAGTTAAAACATTACATCCAGTTATACATAGTGGAATACTTGCAATAAGAGATAATAAAGAGCATATGGCAACTATTAAAGCTAAAGGAATCAAACCTATTGACATGGTAGTAGTTAATCTTTATCCTTTCTTTGATAAAGTTACAGAAGATATAAGTTTTGAGGAAAAAGTTGAATTCATTGATATTGGTGGGCCAACAATGCTTAGAGCAGCAGCTAAGAACTTTAAAGATGTTATTGTACTTAGTGATACAACAGATTATGAAAATATTATAAAAAAAATGGATGATAAAGAAGAAGTGAATTTTGAGACAAGAAAACATTTAGCAGGTAAAGTGTTTAATTTAATATCAGCTTATGATGCAGCTATAAGTAATTTTTTACTTGGCGAGGAAGAAACATATCCAGACTATCTTTCGGTTTCATATAAAAAACAAATGGATTTAAGATATGGTGAAAATCCTCATCAAAGCGCAGCTTATTACGTATCAGCTGCAGAAAATGGAGCAATGAAGAATATTGAGCAGTTAAACGGCAAAGAATTGTCTTATAATAATATAAAGGACATGGATATTGCATGGAAGGTAGTATGTGATTTTGATGAAATCACTTGTTGCGCCCTAAAACATAATACACCATGTGGAGTAGCTACAGGCAGCAGTGCATTAGATACATATAAAAAGGCATACGAATGCGATCCAATGTCTATATTTGGTGGAATTGTTGCGTTTAACACAAAGGTAGATAAAGAAACTGCTCTCGAGCTTAAAAAAATATTTTTAGAGGTTGTAATTGCACCAGAGTTTGACGATGATGCATTAGAAATATTAAAAGGTAAGAAGAATTTAAGAATTGCAAAATGTTTAAGCAAATCAGAAGGAAAAGTTAATATTGTTAATGTTGATGGTGGAATGCTAGTACAAAGTGCAGATAACAAATTAATAGATGAAATAAAAGTAGTTACTAAGAAAAGCCCAACTGAGGCAGAAATGAAAGATTTGATATTTGCCATGAAAGTGGTTAAATATGTTAAATCAAATGCCATTGTAGTAGTTAAAGACGGCAAGACAATGGGTATTGGAGTAGGACAGGTTAATAGAATATGGGCAGCAGAACATGCCTTAGAAAGAGGATCAGATGCTACGGTACTTGCATCAGATGCGTTCTTCCCATTTGGAGATGTTGTAGAACTAGCTGCAAAATATAACATAAAAACAATCATTCAACCAGGTGGTTCTATTAAAGATGCACAATCAATAGATATGTGCGATAAAAATGGGATATCTATGGTGTTTACGGGAATTAGACATTTCAAACATTAAGCATCTACTGGGGTAGATGAATCCACGAAAGTGGATTGGCTACCAGTGTAGCTGAAATTGCCCAATACCTTAACTGCATGATGGGATAACCTAGTTATTCCATCAATTTTAATTTGTAAAGATAAAGGAGACGGATATATGAAGGTGTTAATTATTGGTTCTGGGGGACGCGAACATGCTTTAGTGTCAAAGGTTGCAGAGAATTCCAACGTTGATGTGGTATATTGTGCTCCTGGTAATGGTGGTACTTACAGAGAGAATAAGTGTGAAAATATTAATATTACAAAAATGGATGAGCTTTTAGCATTTGCCATTAAAAACAAAATAGATATAACAATAGTTGGGTCAGAGGAATGGCTTGTACAAGGAATAGTAGATAAGTTTAATGAAAAGGGACTTAAAATATTGGGACCAAGCGCAAAAGCGGCAAGGCTTGAGGGAAGTAAAGCATATTCTAAAGAATTTATGAAAAAGTATGGCATAAAAACAGCCGCATATGAAGTTTTTGAAAATGAAAATAAAGCAATAGAGTATCTCAAAAGCTGTGAATATCCTATAGTAATTAAAGCAGATGGATTAGCTGCAGGCAAAGGCGTAATTATCTGTAATGATTTTACTGAAGCTAAAAAAAGTATAAATGATTTTATGGTATTAGATATATTTAAAGGCAGTGGTAAGAAAATTATAATTGAAGAGTTTTTAGAAGGGGTAGAGGCATCTATACTCTCTATAACAGATGGAAAGATCATAATTCCTTTTGTATCTTCAAAAGATCATAAACAAATATTTGATGGGGGAATTGGACCTAATACAGGAGGAATGGGAGCTATAGCACCTAATCCATACTGTAATAAACAAGTATTAGATGAATTTCACAAAAATATATTATTGCCAACCCTTAAGGGAATTCAAGAGGAAGTTATGGATTACAGAGGCATAATATTCTTTGGAATAATGATAACGAAAAAAGGGGTATACTTGCTCGAATATAATGTAAGATTTGGAGATCCTGAAACGCAAGCGGTTCTTCCACTTATGAAAAGTGATTTTGTGGAGATTGTAAGTAGTGCTATAGATGGGGAACTTAAAAACTTTAATTTAGAATGGAGACAAGGATATTCTTGCTGCTTAATCGCTGCATCTAAAGGTTATCCAGGTAGCTATAATACAGGGTTTGTTATAAAAGAGTCTGGTAAACTAGAAGGTAAGTTATTTCTAGCAGGTGCTGCTTATGATAATGGTATTATGAGGACAAATGGTGGAAGAGTATTGGGAGTAACAGGTTTTGGTGGAACACTAGAAGAAGCAAGGAAAATATCTTATAATGATATGAAAAAAATTAAGTTTGATGGAATGTACTATAGAACAGATATTGGGAAATAGAATATCAAAGAAAGCAGATGAAATAAATCGTCTGCTTTCTTATTTTAGAGCACATTTGGAAAAGGCAAATTTTTTGATCTAATTGTGATGACGTTTAAGTAAGGTATAATAAGAAAATAGAGGCTGTATATAATAGCATATTTTTGGGGGATACTCCATAAACTATTGATTTATATGTCATATATACGTATTATATATAGGTGGGAGTAAAAAATTAAAAGCATTTCTCCATTTATAGAGTTTATAAAATAAAAGTTAGGAACAAAAGTTATAAAATAATAATATATTATGAGGG
>DHIM01000070.1:383-2416 GCA_002403785.1 Clostridium sp. UBA4746 | reverse complement strand
TGATATATTATGAGGGGGATTTAACATGTTAGAACAAAACAAAGAAATTAAAAACGAAAAAATCATTGAGGATTTAAATAATACAGAAAATAAAAACAAAGTAAAAAATGAAGAATTGGGCAAAGTGGTTGGGAGTAAACAAGGCAATTCAAATGTGAATAAAGCTATACGACCTTCTTTTGTAGATACTTTTAAAGCTAATATTATAGATTTAATACTTATAGGAGCAGTATCAACAATTGGAGTACTTGTTGCAGATGCTGTACTTAAACTAGCAGGATATGCTATAAGCCAAAAATTCCAAATGACATTTATTGTTTTCATGGTTATTATGGTATTGTACATGAGTATTATGGAAAGTGGAAAATCATCTGCTACCATTGGTAAGAAAGTATCTGGATTATTAATTACGAAAAGATAGGAGTTTGAAAAAAATATGCAGAGAAGAAAAGAGTATGAACTTTATGTAGAAGAATTAGAATTCCCAGCACAGGGCATTGCGTTTTACGAAGGTGAAAAAGTTTTAATTAAAAATACATTGCCAGGGCAAAAGGTAATTGCTAAAGTATCAAAAAAGAAACCATTCGGTGTAGAAGCTAAGCTTGTAAAAATACTTGAAGACGTAGATTATAAAATTCAGCCACAATGCAATATTACCGATTTATGTGGAGGATGTAGTCATCAATTTCTTTCTTATGATAAACAATTAGAATTTAAAAAACTTCAGGTCGTAAAATTGTTTGAAGAAGCAGATATAAAAGATTTTGAGTTTTTAGGTATAGAAAGAAGCCCTGAGGTATTTGAATATAGAAATAAGATGGAATTTACTTTTGGTGACTTTAGAAAAGATGGTGAATTAACTCTTGGTATGCATACTAAAGGAAGAAGCTTTAGTATTGTGACTGTTGAGGATTGTAGAATAGTAGATGTCGATTTTAGAGAAATCCTAAAATTGGTATTAAACTATTTTAAAAAATTAAAATTGCCACACTATAATGTAATGGAGCGTGAGGGATATCTAAGAAACTTAGTTATTCGAAAGGCTAAAAACACTGGCGAAATATTGGTAAATATAGTAACCACAAGTAAAATAGATTTTGATCTAGGTGAAATAACTAATATGCTTAAAGAACTAAAATGTGATGGAGTAATTACAGGAATAATACATACATTTAATGACTCATTATCAGATATAGTTCAATCTGATAAAACTGTAACATTATATGGAAGAGCATATGTTATGGAAAAAATATTAGACCTTAAGTTTAAAATTAATCCCTTTGCTTTTTTTCAAACTAATTCAAAAGGCGCAGAAAGGCTTTATAGCATAGTTAGAGATTTTTTAGGTAATTCAGAATCAAAAGTCGTGTTTGACTTGTATTGTGGAACGGGAACTATAGGACAAATTGTTGCAGCTAAAGCAAAAAAAGTTTTAGGAATTGAATTAATAGAAGAAGCAGTTGCTGCTGCTAATGAAAATGCAAAAATCAACGGATTAGATAACTGCGAGTTTATCGCAGGAGATATAGCGAAGGTTATAAAGGAGGTAAAAGATAAACCAGATAGTATCATTCTAGATCCTCCTAGAGTAGGAGTTCATCCTACAGCCCTAGATTATGTAATAAAGTTTGATGCAAAGCACATAGTTTATGTCTCTTGCAATCCTAAAAGTCTAGTAGTTGATTTGAGGGAATTAATTAATAGAGGATATAAGGTGAAAAAGGTTGTATTAATGGACATGTTCCCACACACACCTCATATTGAGACGGTAGTTCAACTAACCAAGTGATACCAACAGAATAGCCTGATTTATAATTTTTAAATTGTCTAATTGCCACCGTAAATTATCTTATGGTGGCAATTTTACTAGTCCGAGACGTGTTTGAATATCTTGATGGAGAAATTAAAGGTGTTGAAGCTACGCAGATGGTAAATATGACAAAAGCTATATTCTATCGTAGAGTTAAAGAATACGGATATAGATAGGTCATAGCTGCATAGGAAGTAATGAAGTAATGAAGTAATGAAGTAAT
>DHIM01000070.1:0-258 GCA_002403785.1 Clostridium sp. UBA4746 | reverse complement strand
AAGTAATGAAGTAATGAAGTAATAGTTAGAAAGTGTTGAGTACATGAAAATAGCCAATAAATGTGATGAGGTAATTGGAGAAATAAAAACTATTACGGAGAAGGATTTTCAAAAGGTTCAACGCCCTATTGATGGTTATACCTTCCATGAGTATATATCAAGTATGATTTCTTTCAATAAACAATACAAAGGTAAGTTTATATTAGAGATAACAATTCTCAAGGGATATAATGACAGCGAAGAAGCCATTTACAGGTT
>DHIM01000006.1:14200-17399 GCA_002403785.1 Clostridium sp. UBA4746 | reverse complement strand
AGTGTATATACTAATTATCATATCATTTAGATATAAAGACTGTGACGAGAAGAGTAGGTATAAAATGTAGTCAAAGCGAATTGGTGATGGTGCAAGACCAATACGAAGTTTATATTAAAGAACATCTCAGAGTTTCTAACCGAAATCTTAAGGAGAGTAGGCTTAGACGGGTTCAATCCGTTAATCATTGGGTGTATCGAATTATAATTCGAATTATCGAATATAAAATTCTGTACTAATTAAAGTAGTCATATTTTATGACAAAATGGGTGGCAACGAGAAATTATAGCCTTTCGTCCCTTTATTATTAAGGGTCGGATGGCTTTTTTATTATTTAAAAATTCTTAAATTATAAGGAGAGTTAACATATGGAAAAAGTATTGGTAAAGCAGATTTATAGATCAAAAGAAGAATATGCAGACAAAGTGGTGTCAATATCAGGATGGATAAGAACATTGAGATCTTCAAAAGCATTTGGTTTTATAGAGGTTAATGATGGAAGTTTTTTCAAAAACATTCAAGTAGTATTTGAGGAAGAATTGATAAATTTTGAAGAAATAGCTAAATTGCCTATAAGCTCTTCTTTAACTATAGAAGGAAAGCTAGTTGTAACGCCAAACGCTAAGCAACCTTTTGAGATAAAAGCTATTAAAATAGTCATTGAGGGGATGTCAAGCACTGATTATCCTTTGCAAAAGAAAAGGCACTCTTTTGAATATTTAAGAACAATTGCACATTTAAGACCAAGAAGTAATGCTTTTTCAGCGGTGTTTAGAGTACGTTCACTTACTGCTTTTGCTATACATGAGTTTTTTCAAAAGAGAGGGTTTGTATATACCCACACACCAATAATTACAGGTAGTGATTGCGAAGGTGCAGGGGAAATGTTCAGAATATCTACCCTTGATTTAACCAATATTCCATTGGATGAAAACAAAACAGTTGATTATACGAAAGACTTTTTTGGTAAAGAAACTAGCTTAACAGTAAGTGGACAGTTAGCAGCAGAAGCTTTTGCTTTAGCTTTTAGAAATGTTTATACTTTTGGACCAACATTTAGAGCAGAAAATTCTAACACAGGAAGACATGCGGCGGAATTCTGGATGATAGAACCTGAAATAGCATTTGCTGATTTAAAAGACGATATGAAACTTGCAGAAGATATGATGAAATACATAATAAAGTATGTTATGGAAAATGCTCCAGAGGAAATGGAATTTTTCAATAGTTTTGTAGACAAAAACTTAATTGAAAGATTGAATAGTGTTGTAAACTCAGAATTTGGTCAGGTGACATACACTAAAGCTGTAGATATTTTAATGAAATCAGGGAAAGAGTTTCAGTATCCAGTAACTTGGGGTTGTGATCTTCAAACTGAGCATGAAAGATATTTAACAGAAGAGGTGTTTAAAAAACCGTTATTTGTAACTGATTATCCAAAGGAAATAAAATCTTTCTATATGAGAATGAACGATGACAATAAGACGGTTGCAGCTGCGGACTTACTTGTTCCTGGAATAGGAGAGATTATAGGTGGAAGCCAAAGAGAAGAAAGACAAGATATTTTAGAAGCCAGAATGGAAGAGTGTGGTCTTAATAAAGAAGATTACTGGTGGTATTTAGAGTTAAGAAAATATGGCGGAACTAAGCATGCTGGTTTTGGATTAGGATTTGAAAGAGCCATTATGTACATTACAGGTATGAGCAATATCAGAGATGTTATTCCATTCCCAAGAACAACTGGCTCTGCTGAATTTTAAAATTAGGAATAACATAACAAAAAATATATATAAATGTAGGTAGGATTTTAATCTCTTAGCCATTAGGCTGAGAGGTTTTCTTTTTTATGTGTTATTATTAGTTATTGTAATAAATATAAATGTATTTGATATGTACATATTAAATTCATAAGAGGGGGGGAAAGCATGAAAATAATTATTAAAGAATATATTTTGATAACTATTGGGATTGCACTAGTAGCTGCAGGGTTTTATTTTTTCTTAGTACCAAACGATTTGGCAGTAGGTGGAGTTAGTGGACTTGCTATGGTTGTAAATTGGTATATGCCCAGTCTTACTATTGGGGCTATAATGCTTGTATTAAATGTGATTTTGTTCATTATAGGGTTCATATTCATAGGATCTAATTTTGGAGTTAAGACGATTTATGCAAGTTTTGGATTATCCGGTATGATATGGGTATTAGAAAAGTGTTACCCTATGAGTGGTAGTATAACAAATGATTTATTTCTTGAGTTAATATTTGGAATATTAATTGGCGCAGTAGGAATGGGTATGGTCTTTAACCAAAATGCGTCCACAGGAGGAACGGATATAATAGCTAAAATACTCAATAAGTATTTTCACTTAGACATAGGTAAAGCTTTGCTTTTAGCTGATTTTTTCGTAACTATATTGGCGGCAGTAGCATTTGGACCAAGAATTGGAATGTATGCATTGCTTGGAGTTATTATAAATGGTTTTACTATAGATGCAGTTATTGCTGGAATGAATAATTGTAAAAAAGTTGAAGTTGTCAGCTCAAAAGGTGAAGAGATAAAAAGGTTTATAATAGAAAATTTGGACAGAGGGGCTACCTTATACACTGCTAAAGGAGCTTATACTAATAATGAAAAAGAAATTATAACCACTGTGTTAGGTAACAAACAGTTTATAAAATTAAAAAATCATATAAAAGAGATAGATAAAAAAGCCTTTATAATTACATATAATGTTCACGAAACTCTTGGAGAAGGATTTAAGGACATAAATGGATAGAAAAAAATGCAAGCTACTGACGAAAATCAGTAACTTGCATACTTTTCTATAAAAATTATGTTCTAATTAAGCTTCAACTGGAGCGCCTGTAGGACAAACACCTGCACAAGCTCCGCAATCGATACAAGTATCAGCATCAATAACAAATAATGAATCTCCTTGGCTTATAGCGTTGACTGGGCATTCAGGTTCGCAAGCTCCACAGCTTACACATGCATCAGTAATTTTATATGACATAATAAACAACCTCCTTTTTAACTAATTTACTACATAATATCATAATTTGGCTAAGAAATAAAGAGTTTTTTAGAAATGAAAAATATTGGAATAAGATTACTGAATGATAAGCTCTTCACTAAGTTTAAATGATGTAATTATTTTTGCCCATTTTTCAAATTTTATTTAAATAACATCATTAGTAT
>DHIM01000006.1:0-14103 GCA_002403785.1 Clostridium sp. UBA4746 | reverse complement strand
ATTTTAATCTATGGTTTTTAATGGAGAATTATGGAATTATAAAACTTCGAATATTAATATTAAATGAACTGAATTAAATAATAATTACAGCTAAAAACTAAATTTAAAACAGTTCATTTAATATCTATGGTAGTTAGTAACCTATAGCTGTATCTATATTAATGATGAGCTCATCTATTTAGCTGTGAGTCAATAACTATTAATGATATTATGTGTAAGAATATAAAATAATATTCAATATATAATAAAAAAATAATATAAATTTAAGTAATTTTACAATGTAAATAAGGGGGAATAATGAATGAAAAAACGTAAAGTATTCGTTATAGGTGATAGTGTATCAATACATTATGGTCCACATCTTAAGAGAATGATAAAAAGCGAATTTGAGTATGATAGAAAAAGAGGCATAGAACAAGCGTTAATAGATTTGGATAAACCAATTGGGGCGAATGCAGGAGATAGTCGAATGATTATGGAGTATTTAGCACATGAAATGAAAAAGAATATAAAATACGATATATTGCTTATCAATTGTGGTCTACATGATATCCGTGTAAATAGAGAATCGAACGAAGTTCAGGTCAGGTTGGAAGAGTATAAAAAGAATTTAATTAAGATAATTGAGATCTCAAAAAACATGGCAAATAAGACAATATGGATTGAATCAACACCGGTTATAGATGTTATTCATAATGCAAGGGAAAAAGGAGTTTTAAGATACAGTAGGGATTCCAATATATATAACATTGCTGCAAAAAAAATAATGGATCAATATAGTGTACCTTGTATAGATATGTATAACTTCACTAGCAACTTGGGTGATGATATTTACTATGACCACGTTCACTTCAAACAAGAAATTAGAAAATTACAAGCTGCATTTATTGCCGGTTATTTAGCGGCAATTTAATTTTAAAGTCATCTTCTAAAGACTGATACTTGGGAGTACTAGCAGGTGTGATTGATGACACTGTGGTTTTATCCTTAGTATCATTAGTAATAATTAAAAGATCCAATAACAAGACCAGAATTGAACTAGAAGAAGAAAAAAATTTAAAAGTAAGTGAATTTATGCAAATAAATTTGCTTGTTTTTTTTGTATATGTAAATAGTATTGATGGTATAAAAGTTTGAGATTAATTAAATACTAAATTAGTTATTAATTATATATTAAATATTGTCATCATTAGCTACTGACTAATCAATTTATCTTTGAATTGTATGTAATTGTTTACTGGAATATAATTAAGTAAAGTAATTAAGAAATTGTTACTTAATAGATGTTCAGTGATGCGATTAAAAATATAGGGAAAACTTAAATCTCAAACATAAGTAACTTGATACAATCTTTTAAATAAATTTGGAGGAATTTTATGAAGGGTTACAAGATTAATTTACGCATAAAAAATATTTTGCAAATTATATGTAATGAAAATGAGTATGTTACTATTTCGAGTATTGCGAAAGACTTAGATGTTAGTGGCAGGACAGTACTTAGAGAAATTCCAGAGGTAGAAAAATTTCTTAAACAAAATGGAATATACTTAGATAGAAAAACTGGAGTTGGCATTAAAGTAATGGGTACTCTAGAAGAGAAACAATCTATTATTAATTTGCTAAATGGAGAAAAAAATGAAACAATTTATTCGCCTCAAGAAAGAAAAAATATAATTATTAGTGAACTGCTTCAAAATCAAGAGCCAGTTAAGTTATATAGTTTTACTAGAACTTTAAAAGTTACAGAGGCAACAATAAGTAATGATTTGGAGAAAACAGATTGGTGGTTTAAAAAGCACAGCTTAAAGCTAATTAGAAAACAAGGACTAGGGGTATATCTAGAAGGAAGAGAAGATCACATAAGAAAAGCTATGGTCAGTTTAATTTATGAAAATACAAATGAAAGTCAGCTATTAGGTTTAATAAGACAAAATTTAGATAATTCAGTAGTTGCAGATCAAGATATTGGAGTTTCTTCTCGTAATAGACTTCTCAACCTAATAGATAATGAAACTATAAAAAAGATAGAAGTTTTAGTTGAGACTATGGAGGGAGAAAGAAACTATAAACTAGTGGATAGTGCCTTTGTTGGATTAATAGTTCATATTGCACTTGCCATTGAGAGGGTAAAGAAAGGTGACAAAATTACTATTAATCAGGAGTTCTTAGAAGAACTTAAGACAAGCGCGGAGTATTTGATTGCATCTGATTTGTCTGTAAACATATCAAAATGTTTCGAGATTGAGATACCAGAGGATGAAGTTGGATATATAACAATGCACATTAAAGGTTCTAAAAATTATAAGGATAAAGATCAAACCGGGAAAAAGATAATAGGAAGTTTTGAACTTATAAAGTTATCAAAGGAAATTATTAAGATAGCTGAAATTGAAACAGGGAGATTCCTTGGTAATAATGAAAATTTTTTGAATGGATTAGTAAATCATCTTGGAACAGCCATAACGAGATTAAAAATGAACCTTGATATTAGAAATCCACTCCTAGAAGAAATTAAGACAAACTATACAGATTTAATGAAGATTAGCACTAAATGTGCAGAGGTAGTAGAAAAACATATAGGAATAAAGATGCCTGAAGCTGAAATAGCATTTATTGCTATGCATCTAGGAGCGGCAATTGAAAATAGTCAAACTCTAATTAAACCTATATATAAAGTTGCGATTGCCTGTGCTACAGGTATGGGAACTTCAAGACTTCTAGCAACCAGAATAGAAAGTGAGTATGACAATATTCAAATTGTGGATATCATATCTACAATTCATATTGAAGAAAACTTTCTAAGAGAAAATGAAATAGATTTCATAATATCTACGGTTAATATAGATAAATGTTTCAAACCAGTAGTAAGAGTAAATCCATTGTTGTTTCAAGAAGATAAAGATAAGATATCAAACCAGATAAAGGATTTGAAAAACACAAAAATCACGCGTTCATATAAAAAAATAAAAAGTATTAAATTTAAGGATAAGTTACTCTTATTAAATATATATAGTGAAGCAATAATACAACTTTTGGACAACTTTTTCTTAAAAGGAGTTTCTAATGTAAACGATGTAGATGAATTAATAACAGAAGCTAGTAAAATAATAGAGAGAGATTCAAAGATTCAAGAAAAATTAGGAATAGCATTAAAAACTAGAGAAGAAAAAGGTAATATAGTTGTAACTGGACTTGGAATGATATTGCTTCATTGTAGGACAGACGTTGTACAAAAATTATACTTTGGTGCTATAAAATTATCTAAAGGATTAGAATGCTTAAATGGTGAAAATAAAATAGAAAATATTAAGCTTGGAATTATAATGCTTGCACCAGAAGATTGTAGTTCATTACAAATAGAGGTTATAGGTTATGTAAGCAAAATGCTTATTGAAAGAATTGACTTTATTAAATATTTAAAGGCCGGAGAAAGTGAATACGCATTTAATGAATTAAACGATATATTAAAAGAGTTTTATAAGCAAAAAGTAAATAATTAATGGAGGTTTGAAGTTATGACAAATATATCGAATACAAAAAGTAAAGGAAAAGCTAAAGAAAGAGTACAGAGTTTTGGTCGATTTTTAAGTGGAATGATACTTCCTAATATTAGCGCATTTATAGCATGGGGGTTAATTACAGCATTATTTATACCAACTGGATGGCTTCCTAATTCTAATTTTGCTAAATTAGTTGTCCCAATCATAACCTATCTTTTACCATTACTAATAGGTTACACTGGTGGTAAAATGGTAGGTGGAGTAAGAGGTGGAGTGGTTGGAGCTATTGCAACTATGGGAGTTATAGTAGGAGCAGATATTCCAATGTTCATGGGTGCAATGATAATGGGACCTTTAGGTGGTTATGTTATAAAGAAATTTGATAAAGCCATTGAAGGAAAAGTACCGGCTGGTTTTGAAATGTTAATTAACAATTTTTCAGCAGGTATACTTGGAGCAATGCTAACAATGATTGCATTCTCAGGAATTGGTCCAGTAGTCCTAGGGTTAAATGGTTTTCTAAAAGACGGAGTAGAAGTCATAGTAAAAGCAGGGTTATTACCTTTAGTATCTGTATTTATAGAACCAGGAAAAATATTGTTCTTAAATAACGCAATAGGTAATGGAATTTTGGTACCAATAGGTGCACAAGAGGCTAAAACAGTCGGAAAATCAATATTCTTCTTATTAGAATCAAATCCAGGTCCTGGACTTGGAGTACTAGTAGCCTATTGCATGTTCGCAAAAGGTGCAGTTAAAGAATCAGCACCTGGAGCAATAATAATTCACTTTATAGGAGGAATACATGAAATTTATTTTCCTTATGTTTTGATGAATCCCTTGCTTATAATTGCAGTAATTTGTGGTGGAGCAAGTGGAATATTCACATTCCAGATTTTTGGGGCAGGATTAATTGCAGCGGCATCTCCTGGTAGTATAATTGCAATACTAGCAATGACTCCTAAAGGTGGATACTTTGGAATATTAGCAGGTGTTTTTGTAGCAGCTTTGGTTTCCTTCTTAGTATCATCTGTAATAATAAAGAGTACTAATAAAAAAGTAGAAGGTAATGAATTTGAAGAAGCAAAATTAAAATCTAGTGGACTTAAAGGAAAAAAAGAAACTAAAGAAACAAATGAAGTGAAAGTTGATACTTTTAATAAAGTAATATTTGCTTGTGATGCTGGTATGGGTTCAAGTGCAATGGGAGCAACCACTTTAAAAACCAAATTTAAAAAAGCAGGATATAATATTGACGTAGTAAATTGCGCAATTGAAGCTATTCCAGCAGATGCTCAAATTGTTATCACTCATGAAACACTAACAGCAAGAGCAAAGGGTGTAGCACCAAATGCTGAGCATATATCAGTTAAAGACTTTCTTAATAACCCTGCTTTTGAAATTCTTTCAGCAAGATTAAAACCAGTTGGTGATACTAATACTGGAGTTCATACTAAAGCTAAAAGTGTTACAAAAGATGAAGTTAAGACTGAGAGTAAAATCCTTGAAAAGAAAAATATAAAATTAGGATTAGAAAGTACAGATAAATATACAGCAATTAAAATGGCAGGGAGACTATTGTTTGAAAGTGGCTATGTAGAAGAAGAATATATAGATGCCATGATTCAAAGAGAAGATGATCTTTCAACCTATATCGGAAAAGGAATTGCAATACCGCATGGTGTTGGCGAAGCTAAGAAAAACATTAAAAAAACAGGGATGGTAGTACTTCAATTTCCAAAGGGGATTATGTTTGAGGAAGAATTAGCTTATTTAGTAATTGGTATTGCTGGAGTTGGCGATGAACATTTGCAAATACTCTCAAATATTGCCATTGCTATTGAAGGAGAAGATGATAATATTACAAATAAGCTTAAAGGTACAGATGATGTTGAATATATTTACGATTTATTTACAATAAAATCTGAAGATTAAATCAAGAGATGAAATTTTAATTAGAAGAGGTGAAAATATGATTACAACTATAACAATAAACCCAGCAGTCGATAAGACTATTGAAATAAATAATTTTAAGGTGGGGAATGTTAATAGAGTTACATCTATAAGGCTCGATGCTGGTGGAAAAGGAATAAATGTATCAAAAGTAATAAAAAGTTTGGGCGGTAAAAGTCGCGCAATGGGAATCCTTTCTGGAAAGTCAGGGCTGTTCATAAAAGAATATTTAGATGATATAAAAATTATGAATGACTTTATATTTACAGAAGGTGAAACTAGGACAAATATAAAGGTTGTAGATCCAATCAATCATACTAATACAGATATAAATGAATCAGGACCAGAGGTAAGTCAAAAAGAATTAAATAAATTAAGTGATAAGGTATTTAGCAATGTAAATAGTGAGGATATTATTATTTTATCAGGAAGCGTACCTAGTAACGTAGATAAAAAAATTTACGGTGAGTGGATTGCTAAGGCAAAAGAAAAAGGTGCGAAGACTATATTAGATGCAGATGGTGAACTTCTTAAGTCAGGCATTTTATCAGGGCCTTATCTTATAAAACCAAATATAGATGAGCTTGAGGGTATGTTTAATAAGAAAATAAATGGAATATCTGAAACAACAGAAGTAGCAAAAAGTTTATTAGATTATGGTATCAATATAGTTGCGGTTTCTATGGGTAGTGAGGGCGCACTTTTCGTAAGTAAGGAGAGCTCAATATATGCGCATGGTCTTAAAGTAAAAGTTAAAAGCACCGTGGGAGCTGGCGATTCAATGGTTGCAGCTCTTGCATTTGCTATAACTCAAGACCTTAGTTTTGAAGCAACTGTTAAATTAGCTGTAGCGACTGGTGCAGCTAATGTAATGACTTCTGGTACAGAGGCAAGTGACATTAAAACAATTATAGAGTTAGAGAAACAAGTAGAATTTGAATATCTATAAAAAACAACAAGGGTGGTAATTATATGAAAACAAGAGCAGTAAGATTATATGGTAAAAAAGATTTAAGGATGGAAGAATTTGAGCTTCCTGAAATAAAAGATGATGAAATACTAGTGAAAGTAGTTTCAGACAGTATATGTATGTCGACTTACAAAGCAGCTATATTAGGTAGTGACCATAAGAGAGTGCCTAGCGATATAGAAGTTAATCCTATAATTGTAGGACATGAAATGGCAGGAGATATAGTTCAGGTAGGATCTATTTGGAAAAACGAATTCAAGGCAGGGGATAAGTTTTCTTTGCAACCAGCATTAAACTACAAAGGAAGTATGGATTCTCCAGGATATTCTTATAGATATTGTGGTGGAGCCGCAACTTATGTAATTGTTCCACATGAGGTAATGGAACTTGGTTGTTTACTTAAATACGATGGGAAAGCATATTATGAAGCATCCCTCGCTGAACCAATGTCATGTAATATCGGAGGTTTTCATGCAAGTTTCCATACTGTAATGGGTAGTTATGAACACAAGATGGGAATTGTTGAAGGGGGCAAACTTGCTATGCTAGCAGCTGCAGGTCCCATGGGATTAGGTGCACTTGATTACGCTATGAACTGTGATAGAAAGCCAGGGTTAATTGTGGTGACTGACATAGATCAAAATAGAATAGATAGGGCAAGAATGATATTTACACAAGAGGATGCTAAGAAAGCTGGAATTGAACTAATATTTGTAAATACTAAAGAGATAGAAGATGTTCCCGCTTATTTAAGAAATTTAACAGGTGGAACAGGTTTTGATGATGTATTTGTATATTCCCCAGTTAAACCAGTAGTTGAGCAAGGAGATAAGATATTAGGTAGGGATGGTTGCTTAAACTTCTTTGCAGGTCCTACAGATAAGCAATTCTCAGCTACATTTAATTTTTATAATGTTCATTATCAGTCAACTCATACTATTGGAACCACAGGCGGAAATACTAATGATATGATTGAGTCATTAAGAATGACAGAAAAAAATATTATTAATCCAGCTGTTATGGTTACTCATATTGGAGGATTAGATAGCGCAGCGGATGCAACACTCAAACTAACAGAGGTGCCAGCAGGTAAAAAACTAATATATACAAATATATTTATGGATATTACTGCAATTGATGAATTTGAAGAAAAAGGTAAAATAGATCCACGCTTTAAAATGTTAGCAGAAATTACAAAAAACAATAAGGGTCTTTGGTGTTATGACGCTGAAAAATACTTATTGGCAAATTGGAAAGCTCAATAAAAATAATAAAAAACATAAAAAAATACAGGATTAATTTCCTGTATTTTTTTATTATATTAAATTATTTATGGAGTAATTTAATTGCTTTATCAACAACATTTTCTGTTGTAAATCCAAATTCTTTAAATAAAACATCAGCTGGACCAGATGCTCCAAATCTATCAATGGAAATTATATCTCCATCCAAACCAACATATTTGTGCCAACCGAAGGAAGCAGCAGCTTCAATAGCGAGCCTTACCCTTACGTCTGATGGCAATATAGATTCCTTATATTCTTTTGTTTGCTCTTCGAATAAATCCAAGCAAGGCATACTTACTATCCTAGATTTTATACCTTGATCATTTAATATTTTAGCGCCTTCATAAATAAATTCTACTTCAGAACCAGAAGCCATCAAAATGATATCAGGGTTTTGACCTTCGAGCTCATAAGTTTTTAATACATAAGCACCTTTTAAAGCTTCAATTGATGTCTCTTCATACAAAGGAAGATTCTGCCTTGTTAGTATTAACGCAGTAGGTGTTGCCTTTGAGGTAATTGCAGCATACCAACCAGCAGCTGTTTCTCTTGAGTCAGCAGGCCTAAACACATTAAAGTTAGGTAGAGCCCTTAAAGCTGCAAGATGCTCAATTGGTTCATGAGTTGGACCATCTTCACCAACTGCTATACTATCATGAGTTAACACATAAGTTACTGGAAGACCCATAAGAGCAGATAATCTCATTGCACCCTTCATATAATCACTAAATACGAAGAAGGTTGAAACAAAGGGTTTAAGACCACCATGAGCATAAATACCATTTGCAATAGCTGCCATTGCATGTTCGCGTACTCCAAAATGAAGGTTAGAACCATTTCTATCTTCTCTTTTGAAGTCACCCATGCCTTTCATATATGTTTTGTTTGAAGGAGCAAGATCTGCTGAACCGCCTATTAGGTTTGGTATATATTTTGCTAATATGTTTATTACTGCGCCTGATGAGGCCCTTGTTGCTGATTTTCCTTCGAATTTCCATAGTTCTTCAATTTTCAGTAAATCTACAGGAATGTCTCCGCTCTGCCATTGTTCATATTCTTTAGCAAGTTTAGGGTTTTCTTTAGTATATTCAGCGTAAAGATTATTCCATGCTTCTTCCTTTTTAGCGAGTTCTAGTTTTATACTTTCCATATGTTTAGTTACTTCATTTGGAACCGTAAATGGAGCTAAGCTCCAGCCCATACATTTTTTCATTTCAGTTATGTTATCTTCTCCAAGTGGTTCACCATGTGCTGATGCTAAACCTTGTTTTTTGGCACAACCAAATCCGATTATAGTATTAATTTTAATAAAGGTTGGTTTATTTAATTCAAGTTTTGCAAGTGCGATAGATTTTCCAATTGATTCCATATCATTGCCGTCTTTTACGTTTATTACCTGCCATCCGTAGGCATCAAATCTTTTACCTACATCCTCTGTAAAGGAAATATCTGTTGATCCTTCTATAGATATGTTATTTGAGTCATACATTACAATCAGTTTAGAGAGACCTAGAGTACCAGCGAGTGATGCTGCTTCTCCAGAAATTCCTTCCATATTATCCCCGTCACCACATATAGCATATGTGTAATGATCTACAATAGCATGTTTTTTTGTATTAAATTTTGCTGCAAGATGGCTTTCGGCTATTGCCATGCCAACTGCATTAGCAATGCCTTGCCCTAAGGGTCCTGTAGTAACCTCAACGCCATTTGTATGACCATACTCAGGATGACCAGGTGTTAAACTTCCATATTGTCTAAAATTCTTTAGGTCTTCAATAGTTAGGCCATATCCAAAAAGGTTAAGTAGTGAATATTCAAGCATTGACCCGTGACCTGCAGACAATACAAACCTATCTCTATCCTGCCATTTTGAATTGGAAGGATTATGTTTCATATGTTTTGACCATAATGTATATGCCATTGGTGCAACTCCAAGTGGAAGACCTGGATGACCTGAATTTGCTTTTTGTATTGCCTCTGCGGATAGTATTCTTATAGTATCTACAGTGAGTTGTTCAATCTTACTCAATTTAATTTCCTCCTCGTGTTTTCTGATTTTTAATTATAATTAAAAAGATGTATGTCTTATATTAAATATAAAAGATTATTCCCTATATTGCAAGAATATATCGTTTACTTATAATAATTAGTTTAATAATTCATTGCTACATATCATTGTAATTAGGGAATCATTGATACTTGAGACCCAATCCTCATTAGTTAGTATAATTAAATAGTCACCGGGATAAATAACAGTGTCTCCTTTAGGGATTATTTCATCTTCCCCTCGTTTAACAGATACTAATAAACAATGAGGTGGCCATTTAACTTCTTTAATTTGTTTTCCATCAAGCTGCGACCCCATACAAACTGCAAATTCTAGGATAGACTTATGTCTATTATTGCCAATAGACATTCTTTCTCCACAATTTGATAAGAATTTTTCAAGTAGAGCTTCATATATAGGTTTTGATGCTAACAAATCAGCAACCATATATGCAACTATTGATACAATAGCAAGTGAAAGCAAATGTTTAAAAGAACCTGTCATTTCTGCGATTAAAATGGTTCCAGTTATTGGTGATTTAACTACGGCTGTAAAATAACCTGCCATAGCAAGTATTATAAAGTTATTAATATATATACTATTAAAATGCACAAAATGTATAAGTACTATTCCATAAACATTTCCTATTAAAGCCCCAATTGCGAGCAAAGGTAGAAAAATTCCGCCTGGAGCTCCTGATCCATAACTTACCATAGTAAATAAAAACTTAACAATAACGATAATTACTAATATTGTTAAAGAAAAGTTTCCAGAAAATAGTGATATTATAAGTTCGTGTCCTCCACCTAAAACTTGTGGTAATACTATTCCAAAAACAACTGAAATTAGTAGAGGAATTATAATTCTCATTTGTTTTGGAAGCCATTTTTGATTTATATATAAACTTTGAGT
This sequence comes from Clostridium sp. UBA4746, assembly GCA_002403785.1. Lineage (GTDB taxonomy): Bacteria > Bacillota > Clostridia > Clostridiales > Clostridiaceae > Clostridium_AD. Next base: position 3,432 of record DHIM01000006.1, on the reverse strand, counting down.
TCTTAAAAGGAGTTTATTAAAAGCTACACCTAATATTCCTACAACAACTCCTAATAAAACTATGTAAAAATAATATTTAAGGGGCATTATTGATAAATTTTCAAAATTAAAAACAGGTTTTAATCCAAAGAACCAACTAGCAACAAAGTCTGCGGATAGTGCTGCAGATAAGGCTGAGAGTAAAACTAAGGGAGAAAAGTTTTTATGAACCTCCTCTAGTGCAAACATTACTCCCGCTAGTGGTGCATTAAATGCAGCAGCAAGTCCCGCACTTGCTCCACATGTTATAAGATATTTTTCTTCGATTTTTAATCTTTTAAATATTCTGCTAAAACCTTGACCAACTGCTGCACCTAGCTGAACAGAGGGGCCTTCACGCCCTAGTGAAAGTCCTGATCCAATTGTAAGAATTCCTCCGATAAATTTATAAGGTATAACTTTCCACCATGTCATTTCAAGTTTTCGAAGCAAGACTCCTTCAACCTGAGGAATACCACTACCACCTATCATAGGTTCATGTTTAACCATTAACCCTACAATGTAACCTATAAGTATTAAAGCTCCAATCCACGGGAGAATAAGTATTGGTTTTATAGATATAGTTTTATAGATTTCAGGTAAAAGAATTCCTGCTTTTTCAAGTACATAACGATACAATACAATTAATAACCCAGTTATAGTACCTACACAGATTCCCTCAAGGACAAGCTTTAATCTAAAGCTGTGCCAGTGAAATAAAGTATTATAGGTATTGTCTTTGTTTTTTACGTCCATTTGTTTGCCTCCGTTATAATTCACCTACAATTATAACATAATCGATATACTATAAAAAGTTATATACTAAACTGAATAGCTAAAAGTATTAAATATAATTTATTATTATCCTAAGAAAATTTCTTAAGTTGATAGTTACAAAAGATGTTTGATATAATGACAATAATACTATTGTTGTAAAATTTTATTATGGAATTACAATATATTGTATGGTAAGTTATTTAAAAGGAATAATGATAGTAAATAAACTTATAAGTTAGGGGTAGTGTTTATGAATTTAAAAGGTAAAGTAGCTATAGTCACAGGATCATCTAGAGGAATTGGTAAAGGTATTGCTATAGAACTTGCGAAAGCTGGCGCTTGCGTTGTTATAAATTACAAAAGTAATGATGAAGAAGCTGAAAAAACATTTCAGGAAATAAGAGATATGGGGGCTTATGCATTAAAAATTAAAGGTGACGTAAGTGATTATGAGTTTTCAAAAAGGATGATAAAGACTACTGTTGAGAAATTAGGTAAAATAGATATATTGGTAAATAATGCGGGGATATCTAATATAGGTCTATTTATGGATGCTACAATAGATGAGTGGAACAATATATTAAATGTAAACATTAAGGGTGCAATTAATTGCTCTCATAATGCAGTAAAAGAGATGGTAAAACAGAAAAGTGGAAGCATAATAAATATATCTTCAATGTGGGGAGAGGTAGGTGCTTCTTGTGAAGTTATTTACTCTGCATCTAAAGGTGCAATAAACTCTTTTACAAAAGCGCTAGCTAAGGAACTTGCACCTTCTAATATTAGAGTTAATGCTGTAGCACCAGGGGTTATAGATACAGAAATGAATGGCTGGTTAAGTGTTGATGAACGCAAATCCTTAATAGATGAAATACCTATGATGAAATTTGGAGAAGTGAGCGATGTCGGCAAGCTTGTAACCTTTTTAGCAAGTGAAAATTCAAAATATATTACGGGGCAAGTGATAAAAATAGATGGAGGAATGATATAATAGATTTTTATAAATTTGCGGTATTATTTAATGAATTATTAATATATTATTAAGGAAGAATTAATATTTGATTCTTTATATATGTTATAATTAGAATAGTATTTAGTAAATAAATCATATGAAATGAAAGAAGGCTAATATTATCATGGAATTTACAAAGGGCAAAAATATAATTTCAAAGTTAATGAAATCAGCTTTATCTATTGTTACTTTTATTATTTTAGCAATAATAATGAGTTATGCAGCTGTCTTTGTTATTAAAGCCTTATTTGCAATTGCAGTTTTCGGAGTTTTAGTGTGGTGTACTTTAAAGTTAGTAAAGAAAATTAAAAGTTTCATATATAAATTAAGTACAAAGAAAAAGGTTTCTGCAAAAGCTAATGTGTTTGATAATGATACAGATGCGTCAGATCCAATTGATATTAATTATGAGGATAATGTTATTGTTGATGTAGAATATGAAAAGGTAAAATAGGAAAGCAAAAATAAATCAATAAATGATGTTTAAAAACCAATCTGTTCATTAGATTGGTTTTTTATTTCTTTGGCTACTAAGACTTAAATTTCCAGTGATGTAAATAGTAAAATATCTTTTGAAAATTAAAAATATTATTTGTGTATTAACTTTATGTGATAATTAAGGAGGACAAGATGCAGATAGAAATTATTAGATCTATACAATCTATGATATCCCCCTTTTGGGATATGTTCTTTCAAATAGTTACAATGACTGGAGAAGAGTATTTTTATATTCTTGCAGCTGCTGTAATATTTTGGTGCGTAAATAAAAAATTCGGATATAAGTTAGGCTTTGCTTTACTTACAAGTGCAATTGTAAATATTGCTTTGAAAGACATAATTAACGCTACTAGGCCTATAGGAGTTCCTGGAGTAAGATCACTAAGGATAGAGACCGCTACAGGGGCATCTTTCCCAAGTGGGCACACACAGGGGGCTACAACGTTTTGGGCTTCTTGTATTATTCATGTGAAGAAAAAATGGATTTATTTAGTCGGTATTTTAGCAATCCTTTTGGTGGGGTACTCTAGGCTCTACCTTGGGGTGCATTATCCAATAGATGTAATCGGTGGAATACTAATTGCAATTATATGGACTTTTATATCTAATTACATTTTTGAATATGCACAATCAACAAAAAAAACATGGGTATTAATGGTAATTATAGTACCTATGCTTATTGGAATGATATTTTTAAGAGAAAAAAGCTATTACACAATAGTCGGAACGGTATTAGGCTTTTATGTAGGATATATAATAGAATCGAAATATGTCCAGTATGACGTCAGAAATACTAAAGTAAAGCAAATAATTAAATTAGTGTTTGGAATAGGTATACTTATAACCTTAAAAGGCACTTTAAAGGGAATGCTACCTGTTAATATTTTTTCAGACTTGCTTAGATATTTTGTCATAGGTTTGTGGATTACAGTGGGTGCACCTTTAATATTCAAAAGATTTACTAGGAATGTTAAAGCGTGTTAAAAGATGGTTTTATCGGTATTCATACAAGTATTAATTTATAGAATATTACATAATGGGTTTATAATTGTAACTAAATAGAATATTTTTTGGTGAAATAGTAAAACATATATATCTGTCTCTTATACACATCTCCGAGCCCACGA
>DHIM01000015.1:16897-19587 GCA_002403785.1 Clostridium sp. UBA4746 | reverse complement strand
AATAGATACACATAAAGAAAACATATCTATGCAGAGATTATTGCAGAAAAATGAGTTTAAGTATTGTGGCATAATTTATTTAGAAGACAAAAGCAAAAGGATTGCTTTTGAGAAAACACTATAAAAAACATTATTAAAACAACTGGTTAGGAAAAATAAATAGGGGGAGTGTGGCTATATAATGCTTACATGTATCGTTGCAATTGGAGATAACTTTGCTATAGGTAAAAATAATAATCTACTTTGGCATTTTTCAAAAGATTTAAAAAGGTTTAAGGAAATTACAAGTGGAAATACTATTATAATGGGAAGAAAGACATTCGAATCACTACCAGGTATACTCCCTGGTAGACACCATATTGTTATTACTCAGAATAAAAATTTTGTAGTAAATGATGAAATGGTAACGGTTTTAAATTCTAAGGAAGCATTGCTTGCCTCCTTAGAAGATAATAAAGTATATTTTGTTATAGGCGGAGGACAAATCTATAAATTATTACTACCTTATTGTAATAAAATATACTTAACGCAAGTGCATAAGGAATATGATGCGGAGGTATTCTTCCCAAAGGTAAATTATTTGGAGTGGAATATTAAAGAAGAAGGAACTGGATACATTGATGATGGTAAAACAATATCATACAGTTTTTTAACTTTGCAACGGAATATTGTTACAAAATAATTAGAGGAGGAGAATGATATGGAAATATTAACTACTAATAGATTGAAGTTAAGACAGTGGAAAGAAACTGATAGCAGCGATTTATATGAATATGCTAAAAGTGAATTAGTAGGTCCTAATGCTGGGTGGCAACCACATAAAAATGAGGAAGAAAGCAAAGATATAATAAAAATGTTTATAAAGAATAATGATACATATGTTATTGTTTTAAGATCAGAAAATAAAGTTATTGGTAGTATAGGACTACATGATAGAAAACCAGATATAACTCTTTCTAATTTAAAACAAAAAGAAATAGGCTATGTTTTGAATCCTAATTATTGGGGTAATGGATTTATACCTGAGGCAGTAAATTGCTTAATTAAATATGGCTTCAATGAATTAAACTTAGATTTAATTTGGTGTGGACATTATGATTTTAATAGTAATTCTAAAAGAGTAATTGAAAAATGTAAATTTAAATATAGGTTTCAAAAGACGGGGAATGTAAAGTTATTAGATAACAAAGAAGGTACTACTTTATATTATAGCATTTTTAAATCTGAATATCTTAGTTAATTATCTTCAACAAAATTTGAAATAAAATATCATGACACGATTGTAAGATGTAATCAAAATTAGGAGTATAAGGAAAAATATTAATATAGTTTGAATGACAATTAAAATGGAATTTACAAAAGAATAGGCGAGGATGGATAAAAAATGAAAATATATATAACAAGACATGGAGAAACACAATGGAACAAAGAGGGTAAGATGCAGGGCTGGAAAGATTCTAATTTAACTGAAAAAGGTGTTGAGAATGCTAAAAAGCTTGGTGAGAGTTTGAAAAATGTAAAATTTGATTATATTTATTGCAGCCCACTAGGAAGAGCTATTGATACTGCAAAATACGTTAGAAGTAATAAGGATACAGAAATTATTATAATTGAATCGCTTAAAGAAATGGGATTTGGGATATGTGAAGGAATGGAACATGAAAAGGTAAAAGAATTATATCCATCTCAGCAGTTGAATTTCTGGAACAAGCCCCAATTGTATGAGACTGTAGATGGTGAAAGATTTGATGAGTTAATTAGTAGAGTAAAAAAGGTGTTATACAATATAATAAATAATAGTAATGCCGAAAATATTTTGATAGTAACACATACAGTTGTAATAAAGGCAATCTATTCAATACTTAATGAGTATACTCTTGAGAATTTTTGGAACTCACCGTTTATATATGATACATGCTTAACTATATTAGAAGTAGAGAATAAGAAAGTTGAAATTATATTAGAGGCTGATATTTCTCATTTAAATTAAGGATTAATGGAGAAAAATATTTAATGTTTTGTCATATTGGAAGTGTATTATTTTTTACTTGATTTGCATATAGAACATGGTTGTATAGAAAAAATGATTACAGAGGAGAGAATTAATTGAGTATAGTATGTATTGGAGATAGTTTAACATTTGGGTATGGTGTTAATAAATCAGAAAACTGGGTTAGTCTAGTAGCTACAAGGGTTAAAGAGAAAATTATTAACAAAGGTATACCAGGAGATACAACAAGCGGAATGAAAGAAAGATTTATAAGAGATGTTGTTAATAATAAGCCATCAAAGGTTTTAATTATGGGAGGAACAAATGATATATTCTTAAAAATAGGTATGGATACTATTTTATATAATATAAAAAACATGGTAGAAATATGTGAAATGAATAATATAGTTCCAATAATATTAACTCCCTTACCAGTTAACGAAAATATTTCTATAAAGTTAATGTTTGAAGATATGGATTATAAAAAGGTTAATGAGCGTTTAGTAGAGTTATGGAATTTATTACTTCAGTATGTATATGAAAAAAATATTTTATCTATAGATTTAGGAAATCTTTTATTAAAGAAGGAAAACTTAAAAGAATATTTTTTAGCAGATGGAATACATGTGTCAAAAGAAATTCATAAACAAATGGCTGAAATAATATATAAAGTGAATATATGTGTGGATTATGTTTAGGT
>DHIM01000015.1:13736-16751 GCA_002403785.1 Clostridium sp. UBA4746 | reverse complement strand
TCAAAATTGATATTATTTGAATATTAAGATATAATAAGAAAATATAAGGATTATGGAGTATTATTATTTAATAAGTTAAACAATAAGTTAGGGGGGTATTATGAATATATTTATAGTGGAGAAAAATATAAATGAAATTAAGCTTATTAAGCCATTTTGGGAATTGCTTAATTCTATCCGTTTTAATAAGTCAATTTATTTTAAGGGTAAATATGAGGAACTTACGTTTGAAAAAAGACTGGAATCTGTTTATGAAAAGGCACAGAAAGGTAAAATAAAATTTAATATGCTCTTAGACAGTAACAATGAAAGTTACATAGGATACTCCTTAAGTTCAATAGAAGATAATTCAGGTCAAATAGAATCTATTTATATAGATGCTAAGTATCGTAAGATTGGATTAGGTGGCAAGCTTATGAAGAATGCTTTAAGTTGGTTTAAATCGAACGATATAACAGATATTCAAATTAACGTAGTTTATGCAAATGTTGAAGCTTTACTTTTTTATGAACGTTATGGATTTTATATTGGAAATTATATTTTAACAAGGAAATAATACTTTAGAACTAAATAGTGTTTTTTATGGTAATATTTACCGGGAAATAAGCGCAAAATTATAACTAAAATTATAATTCACAAAACAAGTTTATTGTTATATAATTAAGTCGACATATTAAATAAAGCGAAGAGTTTTTAGAAGCTATAATATAGTTTCTATTTTTTTTGCATAATTACATAGGATGAAACAGAATTGTTATAGACTTATTAGATTAATTAATAACTTATTAGACGTTACAAAGTTAGATTCTGGTTTTATTACTGCAGGGAACTGGCATTGGGCTTTCGCTTGTTAAATCATTTGTGGAACTTCATGAAGGTAAGATAATACTTAAAAGTGAACTTAATCACGGAAGTGAGTTTGTTGTTATTCTTCCAGTGAAGCAAATTGAGAAAACAGCTATTGCAACAGAAATAAAAAAAGACATAATTGAAAGAGCAAATATTGAACTATCCGATATATATATAGATATTTTTAAAAAGTAGAAATCTAATAGATAGAGGAGAAAAATATGCTTAAAATATCCATCATTGAATTAATAATCAGAGGGGTACCTGAAGGATTGCTTTTTATGTGGGCATGTGGTATGTTATCTAAAAACAAAATTATATTAAGTAGATACTTAGTGTTAACTATAATATTAGTAGTGGCTTCATGGAATTTACATATTAGTTAATTAATACAAGTATTAGACTACATAATTATTTTAACAATTTAATTAAAAAATGTACCCTTTTACATTTGAATAGCATATAAAGTAATATAAATTCAAATAAGGAGGGTACGTGATGGTAGAGATAATTATACAATATGTATTAATTGTGCTTTTAGTAACAGGACTTGGGTATTTAGCCTATTTGTTAAAGGATAAAGACATAAATATTAAGGAAGACTATTTTGGTTTTGCTTATATAATACTTGGTTCTTTAACTTCTAGTCAATCTACGCCTGAGAATGCAAAGATAATTCTTAGAATTGTTTCAAAAGCAGTGCAATATGTAGAAACTAACTATAAAAATAGCGAAAATACCCTTAAAGAAGAAGAAGCTATTAAAATATCAAAAGATGCTGCTAGTACATTAGATTTTAAAAATAATATAGATGATGAAAGCCTAAAACATCTAATAAGATTAGCTGCGGCACTATTGCCACCAACTAATAAAAAAATAGATTGAGTACATTAGACATAAAAATAAAGTCAATTACTGTATTGACCGGCAAGGAAGGTTTATTTTGCTGGTTAATATTTTTATAGAAAATTGGGTAAAATTCATGTAAAGTAATAAAAATTCGATTAAATATAGAAACTAATGTTCTACTTTTTTATTTAAATCTCTTTACCTTTTGCAAAAAAACATATAGAATAGCAAATGTATGATAAAATTTTACTGGAGGATTTTTATGAGTTTTGATAATGAAGAAATTCAAACATATGATGTAACGGACTTAACTTCTCTAGAAAAACTAGAGCCTGTAAGAATAAGGCCTGGTATGTACATAGGGTCTACAGGAAGCAAAGGCCTACATCATTGTATATGGGAGATATTAGATAATTCCATAGATGAAATAGCTAATGGCTATGGCAATAAAGCTGAAATAATATTAAATAAAGATAAAAGTGTTACTATTATTGACAATGGAAGGGGTATTCCTACAGGAATACACCCTATAAAACATAAATCTGGTGTAGAAATGGTATTTACTGAACTTCATACTGGTGGAAAGTTTAATAATAAAAATTATAAAACTTCCGGTGGACTTCATGGTGTTGGAGCTGCAGTTGTAAATGCATTATCAGAATGGTTACAAGTTGAAATAAAACAAAAGGGGAAAATCTTTACTCAAAGATTTGAATATGCCTATGATGATGATTTAAAAAGACTTATGCCAGGTACACCAGTGGGAAAACTTGAGGTAATAGGGGAAACAAAACAAACAGGCAGTAAGGTTACTTTTATGCCTGATAAAAATGTGTTCACTACTCTAGAATTCAGTTCTGATTTTATTGATGAAAGATTGCAAGAACTGGCGTTTCAAAATAAAGGAATTACTTTGGTTTTTGATGATAGGCGAAAAGAAGAAAATGTCCCAAAGGAGTATCACTCTGATAGAGGCCTTCTAGATTTTATAGATTATCTAAATGAAAGCAAAACACTTCTTCATAAGGACCCTATCTTCTTTCAAGGTGAAAAAGAAATAAATGGATTACAATTATACGGAGAGGTATGTATGCAATTTACTGATTCTACTACAGAATACATTGCAAGTTACGTTAATAATATACCGACTACAGAATCAGGAACTCACGAAACTGGATTTAAAACCGGAATGACAAGGGCTTTTAAAGAAGGAGCTAAAAAGCTTAATCTTTTAAAAGAGAAGGATAAGGAATTTGAAGGTGACGATTTAAGAGAAGGTATGACTGCGATAGTTAGAATTAAAATAAGTAACCCAAT
>DHIM01000015.1:8407-13523 GCA_002403785.1 Clostridium sp. UBA4746 | reverse complement strand
TCAGAGTTTACAGAATTCATAGTGGTTGAAGGAGATTCAGCTGGTGGAAGTGCTAAGCAAGCTAGGGATAGAAGGTTTCAAACTATAATGCCATCAAAGGGTAAAATTATGAATACAGAAAAACAAAAGCTTGAAAATGTACTAGCTAGTGAAGAACTCAAAATATTCAATACTGCAATTGGAACAGGAGTTTTAGATAATTACAGTGAAAAAAATTTGAAATATGGTAAGATAATTATTTTAAGTGATGCAGATGTTGATGGATATCACATTAGAACATTATGGATGACTTTTATTTATAGATATATGAGGCCACTAATTGCAAATGGTCATCTTTATATGGGAATGCCTCCACTTTATAAAGTTTATAAGAATACTAAAAATGGTGAAGTGGCTAAGTACGCATATAGTGATGAGCAATTAGCTACGACTAAAAAAGAAATTGGAAAAGGGGCATTTATCCAAAGATATAAAGGACTTGGAGAGATGAATCCAGATCAACTTTGGGAAACTACACTAAACCCTAATACTAGGACCTTACAGCAAGTTACTATAGAAGATGCGGCAAAGGCAGAGAAGATGGTTTCACTTCTAATGGGGGATGTGGTTGCACCTAGAAAAAGTTACATGTATAAATATGCTGAGTTCTAACGAAGCTTTTTGAAGTAGTTAGCAGCACCGAAGGTGATGATTACAGCACTGTAGGTGATGATTACAGCACCGAAGGTGATGATTAAGGGGGTTTTATTAAATGGCAAAAGTAATTGACATACCTAAAGATAATAATATAATATTGACACCAATTGAAGAAGCAATGCCAGATAACTACCTTCCATATGCCGTGGAGGTTGCCCGTGAAAGAGCACTGCCAGATGTTAGAGATGGTTTAAAACCAGTACATAGAAGAATCCTTTATGGTGCATATATGCTAAAAGCATTTCCGGACAAGCCTTATTTTAAGTCAGCAAGGATTGTTGGAGATATTCTTGGTAAATACCATCCGCATGGAGATAGCTCTGTTTATGGGGCAATGGTTATACTAGCACAGTCTTTTGCAACAAGAAAACCATTGATTGATGGACATGGAAACTGGGGAAGTCAAGATGGAGATAATGCGGCTGCTATGCGTTATACGGAAGCAAGGCTTTCTCCTATTGCTCTTGAAATGATAAGAGATATTGATAAGGGCGTTGTTGAAATGGTAGACAATTATTCAGACACTGAGAAAGAGCCATCGGTATTGCCATCAAGATACCCTAATTTGCTTGTAAACGGAACTTTTGGTATAGCGGTTGGAATAGCAACAAACATACCACCTCATAATTTAGGAGAAGTAATTGATGGATTTATAGCTTATGCTGACAATAAGGAAATTACAACGAAACAACTTATGAAGTATATCAAAGGACCAGATTTACCAACTGGTGGTATTTTAATAGGTAAAAATGCGATAGAAACTGCATATGAGACTGGAGAAGGTAGGGTAACGTTACGTTCTAAAATGAAGATTGAACTTTTAGAAACTGGGCGCCTTGGCATAGTTATTACAGAGTTTCCATATAGAAAAAATAAGGCAAAACTACTTCAATCTATTTCTGATATGACAGCAGAAAAAAAACATTTAAGAGCCTTAGAGTCTATTATGGATATTAGAGATGAATCTGATAGGAGTGGGCTTAGATCTGTTATTGAATTTAAGAGATCCACAAATAAGGATACAGCAACGAAGGTACTTAAATACTTGATGATGAAAACAGAACTTCAATGTAATATAGCTTTTAATATGGTAGCTTTAGCCAATGGAAAACCTCAAACTATGGGGCTTAAGACTATATTAATGCATTACTTAAATCATCAAAAGGATGTTGTAACTAAAAGAACTCAAAGAGAATTAGATGTTGCTGAAAATAGATTTCATATTGTAGAAGGTTTTATTAAAGCCATAGATGTAATGGATGAAATTATTATAACAATTAGAGGCTCAAAGTCTAAAAAAGATGCTGGGCAAAATCTTATGGCTCAGTTTAATTTTACAGAGATTCAAACTGAGGCAATACTTGAACTTATGTTATACAGGTTAACAGGCCTTGAAATAAAGATATTTACAAAGGAATATAAAAAATTAGAAATACTAATTAGGGGGTATAAAAAAATTCTTGGAAGTGAGAAAGAACTCCTTAAAGTAATAAAATCCGAAATTTTAGAGATAAAAGAAAAATATGATGATCCAAGAAGAACGGAAATTATTGAGGATGATAGTCAAGCAAAAATAGATGTAGAAGATATAATAGTGGTAGAAGACATTATGATAACTTTATCTAACGAGGGTTATATAAAGCGTGTGCCTATGAAATCCTATAATAGATCTAACATTAACATAGAAGATATAGAGTATAGAGAAGGTGACTTTAATACATATTTGCTACAAACAAATACTAAGGATACATTAATGATCTTTACTGATATTGGAAATGTATATCAACTAAGAGGAGATTTAGTGCCGGAATTTAAGTGGAGAGAAAAGGGCGAAAGGATTGATACTCTTATTCGTGGAATAGATTTGACAAAAGAAAAAGTAGTTGCTACTTTTTTATCGGGGAACTTAACTAACGATAAGGAATTCATATTTTTTACGAGTAAAGGAAATATAAAGAAAACACATTTGGAGAAATTTATTACAAGTTATAATAGATTATCTGCTTTAAAACTAAGAGAAAACGAACAGCTACTTGATGTTAGGTTAATTGATAAACAAAGGCAAGAAGCGTTTATAAAGATTTTCACTAAAGAAGGTCTAGAATTTTCAGTAGAAGAACCAGTACTTGAAGCTACAGATAGAAATATAGTTGGCACTCAGTTATTTAATCTTAGACTTGACGACCAAGTCACAAAATTAGAATTTTCAGAAGGGTATGATTATAAAGAATTTAATATTAGTATAAATGCAAAAGGTGTGATAAAAATATCCGGTAAAAAAGTCAATTCACATGTAAGTACATATACTAAATCCTCATCTATGCTGCTTATTTTCTCGCAAAAGGGATTAGTTCATAAATTACCTAGTTATATGGTTCAGAATGTTAATAAGAAAGGTACATGTATTAATACCTTGCTAGATGATTTTAATCTTGATGATAAAATAGTAGAAATTATATCTGTTGATGATTTCAATGAAGAGAGAAGCATATATTTCTTTACATTGAAAGGATTTACAAAACGATTAAAACTTTCTGAATTAGAAGGAGACTTCTGTTCGACTTTGGTATGTAAACTTAAATGTGAAGAAGATAAAGTAAGCTTTGTAAAAATTAACGAGGATAACATTGATAAAGATGTATTAATAGTTACAAAAAAGGCAATGTGCATAAGATTTAATGTAAATACTATTAATTTTATGGGCAAAAATGCATCTGGGGTAACAGGAATAAGCTTAAAAGAAGACGATGAAATTATATTCGTAAGTATAGTAAAAGCAAAAGTGAAAAATGAAGAAGAGAATAATAAAATAATTGCTACGCTTGAGGAGGATTTAAGTTTAACACTCAGTTCCTCTAAAGGTGAAGTAAAAACTATAGGACTCCAAGATATAAATGCTCAAAATAGAGCTGGCAAAGGTAAAAATTTAACAACTTCATTACAAGATGATTATGTAGAGAATGTTACATTAAAGTAAAAATATAAAAAAGACATGTACTAAAAATTAAATAAAACTTAATTTTTGCGTGCCTTTTTTTTATTGAATACAAAATATTTATTAATTAAAAACCCCAGCAAACCTACAATCATTGAACCTATTACCATAGATATGTTAAGCCAAATGTGGTTTAATTTCACTATACTTCTATGATGATGAATAATATGGATTAAAGGATTTCTACGTGTTAATAGTATTAACATAAAGCTATTTATAATCATACTAACAAATAGTACAGAAGAATATTGGAAGTAAGCTTTTTCTGAACTTGAGGAGGTTCCTCTAAGACTATCTTTAAAGGTGAATTTATTATTTAATTTAAAACCAACAATAGAATAAACTAAAAATGCGATTATGTTAAAAACAAGTAACATTTTTCCATGGGTTATGCCTGTGGTATATGATAAAATGTTTAATATTGCGATATCTATTATAGTGTTGGTGCCACCAACTAAAGCATACTTAATAAATTGAGCTAAGGACTGTTGTGTTTTAGTTTTACTATTCATACGATATTATTCTTAAATTAAATATGTTTAAGAAATTAGTCACCATCCTTTCTCTAAAAAAATATTAAAATTTTCCAACACATATTAGTGTACAACAAAATAAAATAAAATAAAACAAAAATATTTCCAGGTAAACTATTATATTTGTATATATTGTTATAAAACAATAAAAAAATTACGTGTTTTAGATAATGGTAGCCAGAAATCAGTACAATAGAATAAAAACATGAAGGTGATTATATGGAAAAAATATTATTGAAAAATGGGATAAAGTTATTATATAAAAAAGCAGAAAATAATCTAACTTCTTTTACAATAGGGTTTAATGCAGGGGCAAATCAAGAAGATAAGGAGCAGCTAGGGATTGCTCATGCGGTAGAACATATGCTTTTTAAGGGTACAACTTCCCGTAGTGAGTATGAAATAAATAAGTTATGTGATGAAACATTTGGGTTTTGTAATGCGATGACAAACTATCCCTACGTAGTATACTATGGCACTACCTTAGATGAAGATTTTGAACAGGGGTTTGAAATTTATGCAGATATTCTTATTAATCCAACATTTCCAGAACATGGATTTAAAGAAGAAATAGAAGTAATTAGCGCTGAATTAAAAGAATGGAAAGATGATTTATATCAGTTTTGTGAAGATTCCATGTTTTATAATGCGTTTGAGAAGAGAAGAATAAAGAATTTAATTATTGGTAATCAGGAAAGCATTCATTCAATCACCATAAAGCAGATAAAAAATTTCTATGATCAAAATTACACTTCAAATAATTGTGTGATAAGCGTAGTGTCTTCTATGAGCCTTAATAAAGTTTCGGAGATAGTTGAAAAGAATATGGGTAATTTAAAATCTGAATTAGTTAGTTATGAGCATATAGAAGAGATTAAAGGATACATATATG
>DHIM01000015.1:0-8152 GCA_002403785.1 Clostridium sp. UBA4746 | reverse complement strand
GATGACTTGCAAGGTGCTAAAATTCAATATTGTTTTTCAATACATAATTTATGTTCAAGAGAGGTTAGTGCTTTAAAGCTATTTAACTTAGTTTTCGGAGGAGGCACAAGCAGTATATTGTTTGATGAAATTAGGACAAAAAGGGGCCTTGTCTATGACATAGGAAGTTTTATTAAAAATGAAACGGGAATCAAACTTTTTACAATATCTCTTGGAACTTCATATGAAAATGTTGAAAGTACTATAGAAATTATTAACAATGAAATTGAAAAAGTAAAAAAACTTAAAAATATTTTTGATGAAAAGTGTATTTTAAAATTATGTAAAAGTTATAAATTAAGAAGAATGATAGCCCTTGAGAAATCTATTCAAACTAGCATGAGTTTATGTGCATATGAAATTATGTATTATGATGGTTTCAGTATTTTTTCAGAATTTAAACAAATGAGAAACATTACTGAAGATGAAATAATGAATGTAGTAAACAAAGTTTTAGTACATGCTACTATTCAAGTATTAACGACATTTCAGAAGGAAAGTAGGGAATAAATATGGAGAAAAAGTGGTTATTAAGAAATACCTCTAAAGATATTAGTTCTTTAGCAAAAAACTCAGGTGTAAGTGAGGTTATAGCTAAGATTTTAATTAATAGGGGATTCGATAACGCAATAGATATTAAAAAATTTATGAGAGCAAGTGTAGATGATTTATATGATCCATTTTTAATGAAAGATATGGAAAAAGCTACAAGTTTAATTAAATTAGCCATTGAAAGTAAAGAAAAAATTGTGGTGTATGGAGATTATGACGCAGATGGAGTAACTAGCACTGTTATAATGTATAAGGCATTAAAGCACTGCGGTGCAAATGTAGAATACTATGTTCCTGATAGAGAACATGAGGGTTACGGCATAAATAGTGATAGGATACGAAAACTAAATGTAGAAGGTTTTCAAGTGATTTTAACTTGTGATAATGGTATTGCAGCTATTGAACAGGTTAAATTAGCAAAAGAATTAGGGATGGCTGTCATAATAACTGACCATCATGAGCTCCAATTTGTAGAAGATAGCGAAGGGGCCAGAACTTTTAATATACCACCAGCGGATGCAGTTATTAATCCAAAACAAAAATCATGTAGTTATCCATTTAAACAATTGTGTGGTGCTGGTATTGCTTTAAAATTTGTACAAGCACTATATATGAAATGTGGAATTAAAAAGGAATTTGTACATGAATTCTTAGAAATAGCAGGAATAGGTACTATTTGTGATGTGGTGGATTTAGTTGATGAGAACAGAATAATTGCTAAAAATGCCCTAGGGATGTTAACAAATACTAAGAATCTTGGTTTAAAATGTCTAAAGGAAATTTTAAGTATTAATGATAAAGAAATAAAATGTTATCATGTTGGATTTCAGATAGGACCATGTATAAATGCAACCGGAAGATTAGAATCAGCAGCTATATCAGTCGAATTGCTCCTATGTGAGGAAGAAAATAGAGCAAAAGAATTAGCTAAGATATTATTTGAACTCAATAAAAAAAGACAAGAGATGACTACTGAAAATGTGGAAGAGGTAATAGAAGTAATACAAAATTCAACTTTTAAGAATGATAAGGTATTAGTAATTTATAAAGATACTATTCATGAGAGTATAGCAGGAATTGTAGCAGGGCGGGTTAGGGAAGCTTTTAATGTCCCAACAATAATACTAACTAAAGGAAAAGAGAACCCAAAAGGTTCAGCAAGATCTATTAATGAATATAATTTGTTTGAAGAATTAATAAAATGCAACGAGTTACTCCAAAAGTTTGGAGGTCACCCAATGGCTGCAGGTCTTTCTATAAAAGAAGAAAACATAGAAAAATTACGAAAAAAATTAAATAGTATTTGCAAGTTAACTGATGAAGATATTAAGCCTAAGATAAGAATAGATCAGAGAGTGCCGCTAAGTAAAATAAATTATGAAATGATTTATGAACTTGAATTGTTAGAGCCTTTTGGTAAAGGAAATCCAACACCATTGCTTGCAGAAAAGAATATTTCTGTTTTAAAAATAGAAATTTTGGGAAAAAATGCTAATACCTTAAAAATAAAATGTGTAATGCCTGGAGTAAGTAAAACGATCGATGGGATATGCTTTAATAGGGTAGATGAATTTATGGAAATACTTAAAGTTAGATATGGTGAAGATTATATGAGCTATATCCAAAGCCCAAGAGGTTTAAAACTAGATTTAATTTTTTCACCTCAGATTAATGAGTATAATGGACGAAAATCTATTCAATTAAAAATTTTGGAATTTAAACTTAGCTAAACAGTTAAAGGCACATAGATTTAATCTATGTGCCTTTATTTATATCATTTTTAATTATAAATTTCTTTCATATTGTTCTACCATTTTCTTTACCATTTGTCCACCAACAGAACCACATTGTCTTGAAGTCAAGTTACCATTGTAATCTGTGAAAGGTACTCCTAATTCTTTTGCAGTTTCCATTTTAAATGAATATAATCCAGCTTTAGCTCCAGGTACTAATTGTCTGTTTGCCATTTGTCAATCACTCCTTTTATAATTTATTTTGGTATAATAGTATTTTGTGCAGAAATTCAAAATATATAACAGCAAATTAGAGGGAAATAAGGCAAGTAAAACATTTTGAATTAGTAATTCCCATCATATGAAAGGTTACGATAAAATCTAAATTATGTACATGGATTTAAATTAAATTTATTATAACCACCTTAAACATAAAGAATTCTATATTAAATAATTTTAAAAAAACAACAAAGATAAGAGGTATATGACAAGCATATACCTCTTACCTCTTATTAATATTAAAATTATAAGTTTTTCTCGTATTGTTCTACCATTTTTTTAGTCATCTGTCCGCCAACTGATCCATTTTGTCTAGAAGTAAGATCACCATTGTAACCTTCTTTTAAATCTACTCCAACTTCTTTAGCAGCTTCCATTTTGAATTTGTTTAATCCTGCTTTTGCTTCTGGTACTAATGTTCTGTTTGCCATTGTAAATCACTCCTTCTATAATTTATTTTTGGTATAATAGTATCTTGTGTATAAATTAAAAATATATAACTGAATATTGGAGGAAAATAAGGAAAAAATAACATTTTAAATTATAAGTTTTTCTCGTATTGTTCTACCATTTTCTTTACCATTTGGCCGCCTACTGATCCATTTTGTCTAGAAGTAAGATCGCCATTGTAACCGTCTTTTAAGTTTACTCCAACTTCTTTAGCAGCTTCCATTTTAAATTTGTTTAATCCTTCTCTTGCCTCTGGTACTAATTTTCTGTTTGTCATAATAATTACCTCCTTCAATTTTGTGATTATTTTATAATAGTAGTTTATCCGTATTGTCAATTTTTATTTTAGTGAATTCAAGGGTATTTTTGAAAATTATATGGTCTTTAGAAGAATATGGAGTATAATTTTTAATAAATTTAGAACTTTTCAGGCTCGTTAGTATATAATGATGTAGAATATACTGAGTAAAGCATAGTTTTTATGATTAGTAAAGCATGGTTTTTATGATTAGTAAAGCATATTTTTATGATTAGTAAAGCATATTTTTTAAAAGGAGTGTTAAAGTGGGAAAACACAAAATAATAATGACTGGTGGAGGTTCGGCAGGACATGTAACACCAAATCTTGCGCTTGTACCAAAACTTAAAATGTTAGGTTATGAAATAGAATATATTGGAACAAAAGAAGGTATTGAGAGAAAAATAATAGAGGGTGAACATATAAAATATTATCCTATATCTAGTGGGAAATTACGAAGATATTTTGATGTGAAAAATTTTACTGACCCATTAAAAGTGATTAAAGGTATTTTTGAGGCAAGAAAAATAATAAAAAAACAAAAACCTGATATAGTTTTTTCAAAGGGTGGGTTTGTTTCTGTACCTGTAGTGCTTGCAGCGTTTTTTAATAGGGTACCAGTAATTGCCCATGAATGTGATATTACTCCAGGACTTGCTAATAAATTAGTAGCTCCTTATTGCACGAAAGTATGTGTAACTTTTCCGGAAGCAGTAAAAGGAATAAAAAATGGAAAAGGAGTTGTAACAGGTAATCCTATAAGACGCGAATTGTTTGAAGGTAATAAAATAAAAGCTTACGAAATATGTGGCTTTAAAAATAAAAAACCTGTATTAATGATTATTGGTGGAAGTTTGGGATCTAAGGTTATAAATGAGGTCATAAGAGCAAAGCTTGAAAAATTAATTTTAGAGTATAATATTATTCATATTTGTGGCAGTGGGAATATTGATAAATTACTCTTGGATAAAAATGGATATAAACAGTTTGAATATACAAAAGATGAATTACCTCATTTGTTGGCTAGTGCGGACATTGTGGTGTCTAGAGCAGGAGCAAATGTGATATTTGAACTCTTGGCATTAAAAAAACCTAATTTGTTAATTCCATTATCAGCTAAGGCAAGCCGTGGAGATCAAATACTTAATGCAAAATCTTTTGAAAAAAGTGGTTATAGTATGGTTATCCAAGATGAGGAGTTAACCCCTGATAATTTAGAAATAAAAATTAGAGAATTGTATAATGATAGAGATAAATATATTGAAAATATGAATGGCAGTAACACTGAAAAAAGCATTGATTTAATAGTAGGTTTAATAGAAAAATACAGAAAAAGATAAAAATTACAAAACATTACATTTAAAGTTAAGTTGATGTTAACTATCACTATAAAGATATATTTTTCCTTATAAAAGGTGTAGACTATGACTATAGAAATATATTTTTAAGCATTTTTATTGGAATATAAAATTTAAAGCTTAATTAATAATATTACATCATTTTATAATAAAAACTTGAAAATATATAGTTTTGATGTATAATTAAGGAGTAACTATAACTATCTACTAATTTGGAAGTATGAGGTGATGGCAATGAAAAAATTGACAATAATTTATTTAAGCAATGGTGGAAATGTTGAAGTTTTAGCTAATCACATAGCTAAAGGTGCAAAGGATGCAGGTGCTGAAGTACTAGTTAAACTAGTTAGTGAAGCTACCATGGAAGATGTAACTGGTGCAGATGCAGTTGCGTTTGGAAGTCCATCGATGGATAATAATAGAATTGATCAAAAAGAAATGCAACCTTTTATCGACAAATTCAAGTTAGCCCCAGTTAATAATAAAACCACAGGTTTATTTGGTTCTTATGGATGGGATAACGGAGAATTTATGAACAAATGGATTAGTTTAATGAAAGAATATGAATTCAATGTTACACAAAACTTAACTGTTAATGAAGCTCCTACTGATGAACAATTAGCTGAAGCTGAAAAAATGGGGAAAAGCCTAGTTAAATAACTTTCAAATGCATAGATTATATAAAAATCTATGGTAACTAGCTAACGCTGAGAAGTGTTAGCTAGTTTTGTATAAAAATTATAAGATAGTTATTGGTTTTATTAGAAAGTTATTGTTTTTAATTGTAGAGTTTTTTAATTTGAATACTCTTGTTCACAATTTAAATAAAAGCTTTAAAGCATATTTTTATAAAAACATTAAAGAAAGAAGGCTTATTAAATGAGAAAAATGAAAACTATGGATGGTAATACAGCAGCAGCACATGTTGCCTATGCTTATACCGATGTTGCAGCAATTTACCCTATAACACCATCATCAACAATGGCAGAATATTGTGATGAGCTAGCAGCTAAAGGTACAAAAAATGTATTTGGTCAAAAAGTTAAAATTATGGAAATGCAATCAGAAGCAGGAGCAGCAGGAGCGGTTCATGGATCACTTCAAACAGGAGCTTTAACTTCAACGTTTACTTGTTCTCAAGGATTATTATTAATGATTCCAAATATGTATAAAATAGCAGGAGAACTTCTACCAGGAGTATTTCATGTAGCTGCTAGAGCATTAACTACTCACGCACTTAATATTTTTGGAGATCATCAAGATGTAATGGCTACAAGACAAACAGGATTTGCGCTACTAGCATCTAATAGTGTACAAGAAGTAATGGATCTTTCACCAGTTGCTCATTTAACAGCTATCGAAGGAAAAATTCCTTTTGTAAACTTCTTTGATGGATTTAGAACTTCTCATGAAATACAAAAAATTGAGGCATGGGATTATGAAACTTTAAAAAGTCTTTTAGACAAAGAATCATTAGAAGCATTTAGAAATAGAGCTTTGAATCCAGAACATCCTGTAACTCGTGGAACAGCACAAAACCCAGACGTTTATTTCCAAGGAAGAGAAGCTTCAAACACATATTATGATGCTCTTCCAGAAAAAGTTGAAACATGTATGGGAAAAATAAATTCATTGATCGGAACTGATTACCATTTATTTAATTATTATGGTGCACCTGACGCTGATAGAATAATAATAGCAATAGGATCAGTTTGTGAAACAATTGAAGAAACTATAGATTATTTGAATGCAAAGGGAGAAAAAGTTGGAGTACTTAAAGTTCATCTTTTCAGACCATTCTCAGTAGATCATTTCTTTAAATACATACCTACTACAGTTAAAAAAATATCAGTACTCGACAGAACAAAAGAACCAGGTTCAATTGGAGAACCATTATATCAAGATGTTAGAAGTGCTTATTTTGATAAAGAAAACAGACCAGTTATAGTTGGTGGAAGATATGGTTTAGGTTCAAAAGATACTACTCCAGCTCAAATTGTTGCTGTATATGATGCTTTAAAAGCAAATTCTCCAGTAAATGGATTTACTATAGGAATAGTTGATGATGTTACTAATAAATCTCTTACAATTGGTGACACTATAACAACAACACCTGAAGGAACTAAAGAGTGTAAATTCTGGGGACTTGGATCAGATGGTACTGTTGGAGCTAACAAGAGTGCAATAAAGATTATAGGAAATCATACAGACATGTTTGCTCAAGCATATTTTGCATATGATTCTAAAAAATCAGGTGGAGTAACAATTTCTCATCTAAGATTTGGAAAGAAAGCTATAAAATCAACATATTTAATTAGTTCTGCAAATTATGTTGCTTGTGGTAATCAAGCTTATGTAACTAAATATGATGTTCTAAAAGGAATTAAAGATGGTGGAACATTCTTATTAAATTGCATATGGAATATGGATGAGCTTGAACAACATTTACCAGCTTCAATGAAAAGATATATTGCTAATCACAATATTAACTTCAATACTCTTAATGCAGTTGGAATAGCTGGAGAAATAGGTCTTGGTGGAAGAGTCAACATGATTATGCAAGCTGCCTTCTTTAAACTCGCAGACATTATACCTGTAGAAGATGCAGTTAAATATCTTAAAGCTGCGGTTATTACTTCTTATGGTAAAAAAGGTGAAAAAGTTATTAACATGAATAATGCTGCAATTGATAAGGGAGTTCAATCAGTTGTTAAAATTAATGTTCCAGCAAGCTGGAAAACTGCTAAAGACGCAACTGAGTCAAATGAAGTTAGACCAGATTTCATTAAAAACATAGCTGATGTAATGAACAGACAAGAGGGAGATTCTTTACCTGTTAGTGCATTTGTTGGAATAGAAGATGGAACACTACAACCAGGAACAGCTGCATATGAAAAGAGAGGAATTGCTGTTAACGTACCAGAATGGCAAGTAGATAAATGTATACAATGTAATCAATGTGCATATGTATGCCCTCATGCTGTAATAAGACCTTTCTTAACTAATGATGAAGATCTTAAAAATGCTCCAAAGACTTACGAAAGTAAGAAAGCTATAGGTAAGGGTTTAGAAGGTCAACACTTTGCTATAGGTATAAGTAATGAAGATTGTACTGGCTGTGGTAACTGTGCAGAAGTATGTCCAGCAAAAGAAAAAGCTTTAATCATGAAGCCATATGCATCGCAAGAAGATAAAATACAAAACTGGAAATTTAATATAAACTTACCTAAGAAAGAAAATCCATTAGGAACATCAACTGTTAAGGGAAGTCAATTTGAGCAACCATTAATGGAATTCAGTGGAGCTTGTGCTGGATGTGGAGAAACACCATATGCTAGACTTATTACTCAATTATTTGGAGATAGAATGCTCGTTGCTAACGCTACAGGATGTTCTTCAATCTGGGGTGCAAGTTCACCAGCTTCACCATATACAGTTAATAA
>DHIM01000252.1:24952-31189 GCA_002403785.1 Clostridium sp. UBA4746 | reverse complement strand
ATAATATATTATATAAAGAGAAGATTTATAATAGTTGAATTTAAATATAAAATATATTAATATATATAGGAAAATTATAGGCGGTGAAAATAAATGGAAAATGGCCCTCGAATTAGAAGGTCAAAAGTAAATTTAAAATTTAATATGAATATGCAGAGAATTTCTTATACTAGAAATTGGCATAGATAGGTAGCATTTATAAACCAATGGTTTAAATTATATTTAGTTAATTCTCTGCATAAGAGGGGGAATAACTGTGGGAAAAATTGCTAAGTTTTTTTTAAGCCAGATATTAAATCAAAAAGTATATGATGAATTTGATGATGATATTGGTAAGCTTTTTGATATTTATGTTTCTACTGACCAAGGATATCCAAGAGTTATAGGTTATAAAATTAAAAAAGGAAGCGAAATTTTTAATTATGAATTTAGAAAAATTGAAATATGTAAAGAAGATAAAAAAATAAGAGTAAGAGTAAGAGGAGTTAAAGATATAATTCCAAGAAAATTTTCTTACCTTTTATCTAAACATTTATTGAACAAACAAATAGTTGATGTTAACGGCAAGAAAGTAGTTAAAGTTAATGATTTAACAATGAATAAAGTCGCAGGAGAAATTAGGGTTGTAGCCGTAGAATCTGGAATTATTGCAGTTACTAGGAGATATAAGCTAGATGGCATAATTAGGGCTTTTTATAATATATTGGGTAAAAAACCTCGAGATAATAGTATAACATGGGAAAGTGTTCAATCATTAGAAATGGTAGACCATAGTTTAAAGTTAACAAAGCCCTATGGAAAATTAACTAAACTCCATCCCGCAGATCTTGCTGATATTTTAGAGGGCCTAGATACTGAGGCTCGGAACAAAATATTTGAAAGTCTAGATAAAGATTTGGCAGCACATACACTAGAGGAATTGCAACCAGAAATTCAAGCGGATATTTTAAGTACTATAAATAACATATTTGCACAAGAGATTTTAGATGAAATGCCTAATGATGAAATTGCTGACATTTTAGATGAAATGAAGGAAGTAGATGCAGAGAAAATTCTTATAAATTTAAAAAAAGATGATGAAGAAGAGATTAGAAATCTTATGGATTATGAAGAGGAAGTTGTCGGAAGCATAATGAATAAAGATTTTATATCATTTAAATTTAATATAACAGCCAGTGAAACAATAGAAATATTAAGGGAACTTCAACCTGAAGATGAGGTAATTCACTATATTTATATTGTTGATGAAGATGAAAAACTTCAAGGAGTTATATCTTTAAGAAATTTAGTTCTCTCGCCTCCAGTGCAGAAGTTGAAAGACATTATGGATGATACAGTAATTAAAATAAAAGATTGTCAAGATATTGAAGAAGCTATAGAACTGGCACTTAAATACGATTTAATATCTATACCTGTTGTAGACACTGAAGATAAGTTATGTGGAATAGTAATTATGAATGATATAATTGAAGAGTTATTGTCTCCTAGATGGAAAAGAAAACTTAAAAAAATCATATAAAAATACACTGTGTTACTAAATTAGATTATAGTAACATAGTGTATTTTTTTTGGAATTTTACACAAACTAACACTGTTAATGAAAAAATATTTTTTATTTAAGGAGGGATATAATTGAAGTCTAAAAAACATTTACTCAAAAGATGCAGCGCTGTGGTTATGATAATATTAATTGCATATTTTGCAAGTGAAGTTTATTTTAATATTTCTAATAAAAAAGCTATAGCACAGGTTTATAAATATGGCTCGCGTGGAGAACAAGTTAAACTAATTCAGACTAAATTAAAAAAATGGGGATATTATAAGCAAACTGTCGATGGAATATATGGCTATAATACTTATCTTTCTGTTAAGTCCTTTCAAAGAAGCAATGGAATAAAGGCAGATGGATTGGCAGGGAATCAGACACTTAATGCTATTGGCATTGTGCCTAGTAAATCAACTTCTGGCGGAGCAGCTTCTGGTAAAAACATAACGAATGATAATGACGTGGCTCTAGTAGCTAGGCTCATAAATGGTGAGGCTAGAGGTGAACCTTATGAAGGGCAAGTTGCTGTTGGAGCAACAATTTTAAATAGAACAAGAGATGCAAGATTTCCTTCTACAATTGCAGGAGTAATTTATCAACCAGGGGCATTCACAGCTATTGTAGATGGACAAATAAATGCGAAAATTGAAGCCAGTTCTACAAGGGCTGCAAGGGACGCACTAAATGGATGGGATCCATCTGGTGGAGCCGTATTCTATTTCAATCCTGCAACGAGTACTAATAAGTGGATTTGGTCACGGACATTAATAAAAGTAATTGGTAAACATAGGTTTTGCAGCTAATCGATTTAAAGTGAAATTAAATATATCTTTGTGTAGGGGTATCATTAAAGGCTAATTGGTAATTTATATTAATATTATTAATATAAATTGCCAATTAGCCTTTTTTTAAGAAGAATATAGAATTGGTAATAGAAAATTTCTGCTACCAATTCTATATTCTTATTCTTTTATGCAATATTTAATTATTAAATTTAGAGTACATAATATGGAATCCATATGAGTTCTTTCATATCCATGTGAAGCAAAAATTCCAGCACCAATTAAAGCTGTTTTTATGTCCCATCCAGCTTTTAGAGCAGCGGAGGCATCAGAACCATAATGTGGATAGATATCTATTTTATAATCTATATTTTCATTTTTACATATTTGGGTTAATTTTTTTCGTAGACCTAAATCATAGGGACCTGATGAGTCTTTAGCACAGATACAAACACTATATTCAGATGAATTTTGATCGAGACCAGGGCAACCCATATCTACAGATACAAACTCTTTAGTCTTTTCTGGAATAGCTGCACAGGCCCCATGTCCAACTTCTTCATAATTGCTAATAAATATATTGACTGTATATGGAAGCTCGATGCCTTTATCTATTATGTATTTGATAGCATAAAGTAGAATTGCAACTGATGCTTTGTCATCCAAATGCCTTGATTTTATAAAGCCTTTTTCAGTAAATAGTGTTCTTGCACAAAAGCAAATAAAATCACCAACGCTTATTCCTAAATCCTCTACTTCTTTTTTTGAAGATATTTTCTCATCCAGAATTACTTCCATATTTTCTGGGGTTCGTTTAAGTTCGCGTGCATCATTACCACTAATATGTACTGAAGGTTTTGTGCTTTGAACTGTTCCTGTAAAGGTCTTACCATTAACAGTTTCTATTGTTACGTTTTCACCTTCTATTGAATTCATCATGTAGCCACCTATAGGATCTATTGCTAAAGAACCGCTAGAATTTATCTTTTTGACCATTGCCCCAAGTGTATCTACATGAGCGGAAAGTGTTCTTTGATAATTATTATTTTTACCTATTAAGGTAGCTACAACTGCACCTTTATTGGTAATGAAATAGGGTACGTTTAGAATGTTAAGCTCATCTTTTATGTAGTCCATAATTTTTTGAGTATAACCTGAGGGACTGGATATTGATAGAATGTTTA
This sequence comes from Clostridium sp. UBA4746, assembly GCA_002403785.1. GTDB lineage: Bacteria > Bacillota > Clostridia > Clostridiales > Clostridiaceae > Clostridium_AD. Next base: position 27,677 of record DHIM01000252.1, on the reverse strand, counting down.
ATAAATAGTATTTAATTTTATCTTCATTATAATTCATAATATCACTCCTTAAAAATGAAATCAGTTTAAGCATAATTTTACCATAAAAGATAATAAATTAGAACTAAAACATTTAGTTGAAGCTAATTATAAGCAAAATTGAATGGTACAAAAGCATATATGAATATTGGATTTTCTGTAGTATAATACTCATGAGTAGAAAAAGGAGATTATATATGAAGAATAAAGCAATTATAATATTAGGAGTTTTAGTTTTAATTGGTATAATTACATTTAGTAGCTACTCTTATATAAAAGTAAAACAGTGGGATTCTTTGATTTTACCCTCAGTAAAAATAGAAAATGAAGATTTAACAGGTAAAACTAAAGAAGAGGCACAAGCAATATTGAAGGACAAGTACTCAAGTGAAGTAATAAAGAAAAAAATAACTATAGCAACTTATGATAAAGAATATACCTTGGACTATTCAAAACTAGATGCAAAATACAATATAGATGAAGCGGTAGATCAGGCAATTAGCTATGGGGAAGATATGAATATTTTCCGAAAATATAAAGCCATTATAAATCCTGTTAACAAGCAAATAAAGCTAACATTTAATTATAATGATAAGATTGTTGATAAAATATTAGTACAGATAGCTAAAGATACTAATAAAGATCCTGTAAATGCCACTATAACCAGGAATAGTGGACAATTCACTGTTACGAGTAACGTTTCTGGAAAGCAATTAGAAGTAGAAAAATTGAAAAAAGAGATAAAAAGTAAAATAAATGGTGTTCTCTCAGGAGATAGGATATATATAACGGCTCCAGTAAAGGAATTAAAACCTAAAATTTCATCAACTGCTCTAAAAGCAATAAACACAAAAATATCAGGCTTTACTACAAGCTTTGGAAGTTCACCAGAAGGCAGAGCAACAAATATAAATTTATCTACAAAAAGTGTAAATGGGACGCTACTTATGCCAGGGGATGTTTTTAGTTTTAATGGAGTTGTAGGGCAAAGAACGGCGGCAAGAGGATATCAAACAGCAGGTGTAATTATAGGAGACAAATTAGAGCAAGGGTTAGGTGGGGGGATATGTCAGGTATCATCTACTTTGTATAATGCAATGCTTTCAACTTCAATTGTTTCTGTAGAAAGAATTCATCATACAATCTCTTCAGGCTATATCCCAAAAGGACAAGATGCTACAGTTGATTATGGCAATCTTGACTATAAATTTAAAAATACCTTTAAGTATCCAATATATATTGAAGGCAATATATCAAATGGAAACATATGTTTTAATATATATTCTAATTCTACGTTAACTAAAAGAACTTATGAAATTGTAAACGAAGTATTAGAGGTCACAGAGCCAAAAACAGAAATAATACAAGACCCTACTAAAAATGAAGGTGAAAAGGAAATTATAAAAACCGGTTATGCAGGGTTTATTGTTAAAGTATCTAGAAAAACTTATGAAAATGGTAAACTAATTAATAATGAAATTATAAATAAGGATACGTTCCGTGTTATTAATGGCATTATAAAGGTTGGTACTAAGAAAGCATAGCGTTTTAATTAACGGTATGTTTTCTTTTATAGAGAAATCATCAATTATCTTAAAATGAATTTATAACCGATAATACAATTAATAGATAGATAAAGAGAATTATGATACTATAATGCTATAGTATTTATATCCTAAAGATTAATGAGGAGGATAAAAGAATGGACTATAAATTAATATGTATAGATATGGACGGTACTTTGTTGAGTGATAAAAAAACTGTTAGTGAGAGAAATCTTAGAGCTATAAGGTTAGCTAATGAAAAGGGTGTGAGGATTGCAGTATGTACGGGTAGAATATTTACTTCAGCAGAGTATTTCTCAAATTTATTGGGAGTTAAGTCACCAGTAATAGCGGCAAATGGTGCATATATAAGGGAGAAGGATAGAGATGATGTAGTATACAATGCAACAATAGGTGCAAAAAAGTGCAAGAAGTTGCTATCTGTATTTAAACGATTTGATATATATCCACACTTCTATACTAATGATAAAATTTTCACGGAAAATTCAATTTATTCTTCTCGCTTTTATGAAGAAGCTAACAAAAAGTTATCAAAAGATAAGCAAATAAAAGTGGTGACCGTAAAGGATTGGGATGAAGTGTTTAAGAAATATGAAACTGAAATTTTCAAAGGTATAGGAGTAAATGCAGATTTAGAAAAAATAAGGAAAGCGAAAATATCATTAAGAGATATGAACGAATTTGAAGTGGTAAGTTCTCATTTTGATAATTTCGAGGTAACAAATAAGGGAGTAACAAAGGGAAATGCTGTTAAGATATTAGCGAATTATTATGAAATAAAAAGTGAACAGGTTATTTGTATAGGGGATAGCGAAAATGATCTATCTATGATTAAATATGCAGGACTTGGGATTGCGATGGGAAATGCAGATGAGTCAGTGAAAGAAGCTGCAAAATATATTACTGACACTAATAATTGCGATGGAGTAGCAAAGGCTATTGAGAAATTTGTATTAAAAGTATAGCAAAGCATGAAATTTCTCCCGCGTGCCTTGAAAATGAACTCAAAACTGGAAATTCCATTAAGAAATTCTAATATTTTGCGAATATAAAATTCTTTAACGCTCACATTCGGCGTCCTGCCTCAGGTTCGCTAGCTTGCACTTCCTGTGCAAGCTTACGAGAATTTTATATTGGCAAAA
>DHIM01000252.1:24511-24851 GCA_002403785.1 Clostridium sp. UBA4746 | reverse complement strand
ACGAGAATTTTATATTGGCAAAATAAGAATTCCTAAATGGAGTTTCAATTGTTTTTTCGTTTCTTATTTCAAGTAACGAAGGAAAAATTTTATACTTACCCTTGCAGGCACATTCTCTAGGTATCTTAGGGGAAATAATTTGTTATATTCGTATGTATAATGATCTAGACGAAGAATTTTCTAGCCGAATTGTAGATACATTAAAATTAGCTGTTTCTCAATTGGTTAATGTAAAGCAATCTGAATGGATAAACTATGTTCCGACACCATTAAAATTTATTAAGAGCGATTCTAAGAACTATTTTGGAATTGAGTGTAAATTCATAGAGCAGAACTTAGA
>DHIM01000252.1:23717-24327 GCA_002403785.1 Clostridium sp. UBA4746 | reverse complement strand
TATTTAATAGATAGACTTGAAGAAGATGGTATATTGCCTACATGGAAGTGGGATAAATATTTAGAACAATGGGAAATTGCTAAGAGTGAATGTATAGGACTTTTGACTCTTGAGGCTTTATTATCTTTATATAAGTTTAATCGGATATAGATAAGACTAGAGGGTACATATTTAAAAAAACTAAAGGAGAATTATATAATGGGGAATAAGTTTTTATATTCAATAAGAAGTGATTATAACAAAGACGTGGATAAGAAAAGAGATTTTGAGAAGATTAAAAAGTTTTTTGATATACATAAGAAAAATGAATACACCTTAGATAATCAAACATGGGATGATTTAAATATGAATAAAGTATACGAAAAATTGGATAGGACATATAGTAGTCCTGGAGAAGCAGCTTTATACTCAATGCTTAGAAATCCTTTAATGGAAGAAGAGAAGTTAAAAGTAAGAGGAAAATTAATTGAGACATTCAAAGATGATAATAAATTGAGGGAGAGCCTTCAGTGCATTTTTTTTGAATTAAATAGCGATTTGAAAAATAGTTTTCTAGATATGATTGAAAATAACCTTAATATAAACAGAGCTAAATATTATGTTTATACTG
>DHIM01000252.1:3500-23633 GCA_002403785.1 Clostridium sp. UBA4746 | reverse complement strand
ATATTATGTTTATACTTTGCTAGGAAAGATATTACCATTAATAGCAATTTTGCTTGCAATTTTTGTAAATATAAAATTTATGATAGTGTTGTTTGGAATAAGTTCTATAAATATGCTTATAAACTCTACGGAAGTAAGAGAAATTAAATCCAATGGAATATTTTATTTACAAAAAAATATAAAGGCAGCCAAAAAAATTGTATGCATAAATAATAAAGATATTGCCTATTATAGGGATAAGATAACAACAATGCTTAAATCTGTAAAGGATATAGATAGAAGTACAAGACAAATAGGATTTATAAATATGTGGGGAGGAATATTCGAATTTGTTTCAGTGATTTTTCTCCTTGAAGAAAGTGCTTATTATTCCATATCTAATAGAATAAAAGAAGAAAAAGAGGTTTTAATGGACCTTTATCGCACTGTTGGAGAGCTTGAAGCCTTAATTTCTATTGCAGGTTATAAGCATAATTTAGGCGATCAGTTTGTTAAACCTAAGTTTGTAAAGCAGGTTTCTTTAAATATAAAGGGTGGAATACATCCTCTTATAGACAAGGCTGTTGCAAACTCAATCGATATAAAAAATGGAGGTATTGTGCTTACGGGCACAAATATGGCTGGGAAGTCTACTTTTTTAAGAATGCTTGGGGTAAATATAATTTTGGCTCAATGTTTTGATTTTGTATTGGCTAAAGCATATGAAGCTCCTTTTTTAAATATAGTTACATCAATTAGCCCTAATGATGATTTAACAAAGGGTAAAAGTTTCTACATGGCAGAGGCGGAGTCAATTCTTCGTATAATTACTGCTTTAAAAAAGGATGCACCGGTATTTTGTCCAATAGACGAAATTTTTAGGGGTACAAACCCAATAGAAAGAATTGCAATGTCTGCAGAAATTTTAACATATATAAACAATGGGAAAACTATTTCTATTGTAGCCACTCATGATAGAGAATTAGTCAACATTTTAAAAGAAAATTTTGCTTTTTACTACTTTAGCGAAAATGTTGATACTAAAAAGGGGTTAAGTTTTGATTATAAGATAAAAAAAGGTGTTTCTCAAACAAGGAATGCCATAAAACTTTTAGAGTACATGGGGTATCCAAAGAAAATAGTAGATAAATCGTTTGTTAGAGCTGAGAACATAGGAAGGTAAGGAGGAATAATTGTGAGATTAAATATAGTTTTATTTCAACCGGAAATTCCACAGAATACTGGTAATATCGGAAGAACTTGCGTGCTTACTGATTGCAAACTTCATCTTATAAAACCTTTAGGGTTTAGTTTAGAGGAGAAGCAACTAAAAAGAGCAGGTTTAGATTACTGGCCTTATTTGGATTTAGAGGTGCATGATTCGTATGAAGCATTTAGAGAAAAGTATAAAGAATCAACCTTCTACTATTCTACAACGAAGGGTTCAAAATTTTATACAGAAGTAAAATATAAAGAAGGGGATTTTATAATCTTTGGGCGAGAGTCGTGCGGACTTCCGGACAGTGTTCGAGAAAGTGATCCTGAAAAATGCATAAGGGTACCTATGATAATTAGCACAACTAGGTCTCTAAATCTTTCCAATACAGTAGCTATTGTTACATATGAAGCTCTTAGGCAAATAGGATTTATTGATATGAAATAAATCGCTACTACCATAAGAGGTAGGCAAAGTTAAATAAAAAAAGTATTTAGGACCCTTATAAGTTGAAGAAGTATATAGTATATTAAATGAATAAATGTATAGTGAAATGAAAAATTAGGAGGTCCGAGTTATGGAGCATATTTACGATACTATTATTATCGGCGGAGGGCCTGCAGGACTATCTGCGGGGCTTTATGCATCAAGATCAAGAATGGATACTTTAATTATTGAAAGAGCGGCATATGGTGGACAGGTGGCTACAACTAATGAAATAGATAATTACCCAGGTTCTATTGAAAATTCTACAGGAGCATCATTAAGCAAAAGAATGAAAGAGCAAGCAGAAGAATTTGGAACAAAATTTGTTACTGATGAAGTTGCAGGAGTTGAACTTGAAGGTGACGTTAAAGTTATTAGATGCATAAAAGATAGCTATAAGTCTAAAACAATTATAATAGCTACAGGAGCTTATCCAAGACTTGGTGGATTTAAGAATGAAACAGAACTAAGAGGAAAGGGAGTTTCTTATTGTGCAACTTGCGATGCTGATTTCTTTGAAGATTTAGACATTGTTGTGCTTGGAGGTGGAGACTCAGCTATATCAGAAGCCATATACTTAACTAAATTTGGAGAAACCGTTACGGTTATACACAGAAGAGATGAATTAAGAGCTGTTAAGTCACTTCAAGAAAAAGCTTTTAGTAATCCCAAAATTAAGTTTGTTTGGGATACAGTAGTGCAGGAAGCTAAGGGCAAAGAAATTTTAGAGGGCTTAGTACTTAAAAATATTAAAACTGGAATAGTTAGTGAATTAAAAGCAGATGGATGTTTTGTATTTGTAGGATATCTTCCAATTTCAGAATTATTTAAAGGAAAGATTACAATGGATGAACGAGGCGACATTATTACTGATGAAGAAATGAGAACTAATATACCAGGGGTATATGCAGCAGGTGACATAAGAGTAAAGTTACTAAGACAAATTATTACAGCCGCGGCAGATGGAGCAATTGCGGCAACGCACGCTGAACATTATATTGAAAGCAAATTGAACTAGTTTGTATTAAAATATATAATTATCTTGAATTAATGCATTACTAGTTAATTTGATTATAATATACGTGCGATAGGAATGGAGGTTAATAGTAATGGTAGAATTAAATAAAGACAACTTTGAATCAGAAGTATTACAATCAGAAAAACCGGTATTCGTTGATTTCTGGGGTGAGAAATGTGAAATGTGTGTAAAACTTATGCCAGGAGTGCACAGCCTTAAAGATAAATATTCAGATAAAATTAAATTTGCTAGTTTAAATATTGCAGTGGCAAGAAGAACAGCCATAGCACAGAGGGTTTTGGGACTCCCAACAATGATAATATATAATAGTGGAGAAAAGGTGGCTACTATAATGCCAGATAAAATTTCTTCATTAAATGATATAGAAATCTTTATTAGTGGTTACTACAACACATTATAATTTGGTTTAAAGCTTATAGTGAAAAAAGCTATAAGTTTTAAAATATATTATATTAATTTAATAATTTAAGTGATGGATTGAGAAAACACCTACTATGGTTATCAACTTTATTAAATGTAAAATAGAAACTAAATTAAAATATAAATTAAAATAAAAGTATTAATGTGAAGGAAGATGAAAATGCTTAAAGGGAAAAAAGTAATTATTATAGGCGATAAAGACGGAATACCTGCCGCAGCAATAGAAGCCTGCGTAAAAACTGCTAAGGCAGAGGTGGTGTTTTCATCAACCAAATGCTTTGCTTGCAGTGCAGCAGGAGCAATGGACATAGAGCTTCAACAAATGGTAAAGGACCTTACGTTAGAGTATGGTGCGCAAAATTTAGTAGTTGTTATTGGAGGAGCTGAAGCTGAAACATCAGGACTATCAGCAGAAACAATGGCTACTGGAGACCCGACATTTGTTGGTCCTTTAGCTGGGATTGCTTTAGGCCTTGCTGTATATCATGTAGTTGAACCAGAAATTAAAGATGAATGCATAAAATTAGTTTATGAGCAACAATGCTCCGTGATGGAAATGGTTTTAGAAATTGATGAAATAATCTTCGAGGTAAAATCAATTAGAGATAAATTCTTGAAGTATAGTCTAAAATAATATAAAGTCATAAAAAGAGGAATCTTTTCACTAGTATCGAATACATACTTGCGAGGCAATATTATTGCTTAATTAATTAATTAATTACTTAGGGGGATGAAATAATTATGAATAAAAAAAAGGTGATTGCAGTACTTGCAGCAGTGTCTGTAGTTGCAACATTGTTTGTTGGCTGTGGTACTAAGAAAGAAGCAACAAAAACGAAAACAACAAAAAGTACTGTAACTATAGGACTTTCTACTGATGAAGGTGGATTGAATGACAAGTCATTTAATCAATCAGCAAATGCAGGGGTTAATAAAGCTAAAGGTGAAGACGGTTTCACATACCAGCCTATTGAATCTAAACAGAAAGAAGACTATACACCTAATTTAGAAGCATTAGTTGAAAATGGTTCAAATTTAACATTTGCTATTGGATACCAAATGACCGATGCAATAACAGAGGTTGCTAAAAATCATACGGACAGTAACTTTGCAATTATAGACTCAGTTGTTAACCTACCAAATGTAGTATCTATTAATTTTAAAGAACAAGAAGGTTCTTTCTTAATGGGAGTTATTGCTGGAAAAATGACTAAAACAAATAAAATTGGATTTATTGGTGGAAAAGATATGGAATTAATAAATAAATTTGAGGCTGGTTTCGCAGCCGGTGTTAAATCAGTTAACCCAGAAGCTGCCAAAGGTCTAATAAGCACGAATGGCAAAAGTCCAGGAACAACTGTAAAATATGCAGACAGCTTCGATGATTCAGCAAAAGGGTATGAAATAGCTAAATCATTATATCAAGATGGTTGCGATGTAGTTTATCATGCAGCAGGCGGTGTTGGTATTGGTTTATTTAAAGCAGCTCAAGAATTAAAAGATAGTGGAAAACCAGTTTGGGCTATTGGAGTTGATATGGATCAATCGTTAACAGTTCCACAATATGCTGATGTTATACTTTCAAGTATGATAAAAAGAGTTGATACAGCAACTTACAATGAATCTAAAGCTCAAGTTAAAAATAAATTTAAAGGTGGTACAAGTATATCACTTGGATTAAAAGAAAAGGGCGTAGGAATAGCAGATACATCTAATAAAAATGTGCCAAAAGCTAAGTTAGATGAAGTAAAAAAATATGAAAATAAAATTATAGCTGGAGAAATAATTGTACCAGTAAACAGAAAAGAAGTAATGAGCTTTAAATAAAAGGTTTCTTAAATAATTAATTTTCTATAAATTTATTATTTACTATTTCATTATACAATAAGAGCTAGATGTATTACATCTAGCTCTTTCTAAGAATAATGGCAACTTCGCAGGGATGATTAATATTTTTAAGGAGGAAAGTAAATGGAAAAGGTAATTGAAATGAAGGGTATAACAAAGATTTTTCCAGGAACAATTGCCAATGACAATGTGAATTTTGAACTGTTAAAAGGAGAAACACATGTTCTACTAGGCGAAAATGGCGCAGGAAAAACAACTCTTATGAATATTCTTTACGGTCTATATAAACAAGAAAAAGGCGAGATATATGTAAGCGGTAACTTAGTAAATATTTCTACTCCGAATGATGCCATAAAATTAGGTATAGGAATGGTTCATCAACATTTTATGCTTGTACATAATTTCACAGTAGCGCAAAATATTATATTAGGAATTGAACCTAAAAAGGGCTTTAAAATTGATATGAAAAAAGCAAACCATGAGGTAAAAGAAATCTCAGAGAAGTATGGTTTTGCAATAGACCCAAGTGCAGTTATAGAAGATATTTCCGTAGGACAACAACAAAGGGTAGAGATACTAAAGGCATTATATAGAGGTGCGAAAACTTTAATACTAGATGAGCCTACAGCAGTTTTAACACCAAAGGAAATTAAAGAACTCGGAGTTATAATTAGAAATCTTGAAAAAGAAGGAAAATCGGTAATACTTATAACTCATAAATTAAAAGAAGTTATGAGTATGAGTGATAGAGTTACTATAATTAGGCGAGGCGCTGTAACTGGAACAGTAAATACCAAAGAAACAAGTATAGACAAATTAGCGGAACTTATGGTAGGCAGAAAAGTTAATCTAACTGTAGAAAAAAAGTCTGCTGTGATTAAAGGGGAGATATTAAAAATTGACAATCTTTGCGCAAATGACCAAAGGGGATTGCCTACTGTAAAAAATTTAACATTAACAGTTTATGGTGGTGAAATTCTTGGCATAGCTGGCGTTGATGGTAATGGTCAATCTCAATTTTTAGAAGTTCTAACGGGGCTTCGCAAACCTAAAAGCGGGAGTATTACTATAAATGGTAAAAATACATATGCTAAGTCTCCAAGGGATATCATGTCAGTAGGAGTTGGACATATACCTGAAGATAGGCAAAAAAGAGGACTTATATTAACCTACTCTCTATTTGAAAACTCAGTGCTTGGTATTCATAAAAATGCACCCTTTAGTAAAGGTATAGTTATGAATTACAAAGAAATTAAAAACCACTGTGATGAGCTTATTCGAGAATTTGATATTAGAACTCCAAATGGAGATGTAAATGCAGAGTCATTATCGGGTGGTAATCAACAAAAACTTATAGCAGCTAGGGAAATTTCAAAAGACCCGGAATTATTAATAGCAGCGCAACCTACAAGAGGGCTTGACGTTGGTGCAATTGAGTATATTCACAAAAGATTAGTTGAAGAGCGTGACAAGGGTAAGGCAGTTTTATTAGTATCGTTAGAACTAGACGAAATTATGGCATTATCAGATAGGATAGCTGTAATGTATGATGGCAGAATAGTAGATATAATAGATAGAAAGAATGCCACTGAGCAAAAATTGGGTATACTTATGGCTGGTGGAACTCTCCAGGAAACAAAGGAAGGAGCTAAGGAAAATGAATAAAATAGAAGAAAAAAATAATAGTTTTGTTAATATTGCAAAGAATACGCTTAAAACACTTGCTTTCCCTTTGTTTTCTATAATAATTTCAATATTTGTTGCTGTGTTCTTTGTAATGTGGGCAAAAGGATATTCTATATTTCAGTATTTTTCAGCTCTGGGAGACTTGTTTGGACTTATATTTAAAGGCGGGTTTGGTAATACGAGAGTAACCTTTGTTACAATATCAGAAGTTACTCCATTAATATTCACAGGAGTTGCAAATGCTGTAGCATTTAAATGTGGACTATTTAATATAGGTGTTGCCGGTCAATTTATACTTGGAATGGCGGCAGCGGCCATTGTTGGAACAGTGCCAGGATTAACTCCGGCAGTTCATATAGTTCTAATGATTCTTGCAGGCTTTATAGCAGGTGGAATATGGGGAGCCATCCCGGGGTATTTAAAAGCCAAGGTAGGTACTCATGAAGTCATTAATACAATTATGATGAATTATATATCTATGGCGCTCGCTAATTTTATTATCTTAAGAACTAGCTTTGGAGTGCCAGGAAAAGCAAGTACCCCAAGTATACAAAAGAGTGCAGAGTTACATAGGTTTGTTACTGGTAGTGGGGCTAATGTTAGCATATTTCTTGCCATAGCAGTAGCTATCTTTATATTCTGGTTATTATGGAAAACCACTGTTGGGTACGAAATAAGAGCAGTTGGTATAAATCCACATGCTGCAGAATACGGTGGAATTAATATAGCAAAAAATACGGTGCTCGCTATGGCACTTTCGGGTGCAATAGCGGGAGTTGGTGGGGCAACACATGTAGCAGGAGTTCTTCATAATGTAAAAGATTTTATGGCACTCCCATCTTATGGCTTTGATGGTATTGCAGTTGCTTTACTTGCGAAAAGCAACCCTATCGGATGTATAGCGTCAGCTTTATTATTTGGGACATTAAATAGTAGTTCAAGGACCCTTCAACTGAATGGAATACCAAAAGAGATTGTATATTTAATACAGGCTATAATTATTATATTTGTAGCTACAGATTATATCGTTAAGTACTTCTCTGAAAAGAAAAAGAAGGAGGCGATTAAAAATGAGTAGTGTTATTTTAATCAATTTGCTTGCTCAAACTCTGAGAATAGCTACGCCTCTAATTTTCGCAGCATTAGGTGGTATATTTTCTGAAAAATCAGGGGTTGTAAATATTGGACTTGAAGGTATGATGGTAATAGGTGCTTTCTTTGCAGTATATGGAAGCTATTTGTTTAGTCCAGTGCTTGGACCAGTGTTTGGCCCATTGGTAGGAATACTTTTCGGCGTGTTAGCGGGTGGAGTTTTGGGCCTTATACATGCCGTTCTAAGCATACATCTGCGTGCAGACCAAGTAATCTCAGGTACAGCTATAAATCTTTTTTCAACGGCCCTTGCTAGTTTTTTAATATATAAGTTATTTAATGGTAAAGGTGGGCAAACAGATATAGTTACAGGACTTTCATATAACATACCAGATGGAATTAAGAATATACCATTCATAGGTGACTTTATATCTCAGTTAAACTGGTTTGTAATACTTGCAATTATCTTAGTATTTGTTTCGCATTATGTAATATATAAAACGCCACTAGGACTTAGAATTAGAGCTGTAGGAGAACATCCAAAGGCTGCTGACACTTTAGGAATAGGTGTATATAAAATGAGATACTTATGTGTCATTTTATCAGGGATGCTTGCAGGTCTCGGTGGAGCTGCCTTATCCCTCGGAATAACACCACTTTATAGAGAAGGAATGGTTGCGGGACGTGGATTTATTGCTTTAGCAGCTGTTATTTTTGGTAATTGGAATCCTTTTGGAGCATTTGGAGCCAGCTTATTATTCGCCTTTGGTAGTGCATTTAATATATTTGCACAGGGACTTAGCTGGAATTTACCTACAGAGGTGTATGATGTTATCCCGTATTTACTTACCATGCTTGCACTTGCAGGGTTTGTTGGAAAAACAACAGGGCCATTGGCCAGTGGTAAGCCATATGATAAAGGATCAAGATAATATTAAAAATAGAAAAATCTCGGCTTTTGCTGAGATTTTTCATTTTTAGTCTTAGCTTAATGTATAATCTATCTGTGCTATGTTATAATATTATTATATGAGTTAGATGAGGTGATGGATAAAATGAATATTAATTTTGGCTTAAATTTGGTTCAAGAACAAAAATTAATAATGACGCAAGAAATGCAAATGTCTGTTAAACTTCTTCAAATGTCAGCATATGAGTTAGGGCAATATGTGAATAAAGAGATGCAGGAGAACCCAGTGCTTGAGGAAAAAGATATACAAAATAGCAAAAGCAATAACAATAACAATGATACTAATGATTATAAACAAATAATTAAATACCTAGAGAAGGATGATTATAAAGTAAAAAATTTTGGCGCAAAAAGTGAGAATGAAGAAGTTTCACCGTTTTATTATATTGCACAAGAGAAATCTCTTAAAGACTATCTTAAGGAGCAAATAGGTGAACTCACCGAGCAAAGTGAGATAATAGACATATGCAAGTACATGGCAGAGAATTTAGATTCTAAAGGTTATTTATCTGCAGATTTATCAGATATATGTAAGGAACTTGGAGTATCAAAGGAAAAGGCTGAAACTGCACTTGAAGTTTTTCAAGCTTTAGACCCAGAAGGTATAGGTTCTAGAAATTTAAGAGAATGCCTCAAAATTCAATTATATAACCAAGGCATGGATGATGAAAATATCTATAAGATTATTGATAATTATTTAGAGTTATTAGCAGAAAACAAATATAACGATATAGCTAAAGAATTAAAAGTTAAAATTTGTGATGTCCAAAAATATGGAGATATAATAAAAAGTTTGGAGCCTAAGCCATCAAGAGGATTTTATACTGGTGAGACAGTTAAGTATATTGTACCTGATGCGTATATTAATAAAATTGATGATCAATATTTTATTAATATGAATGAAGATGTACTCCCAAAATTAAATATAAATAATTTGTATAAGGAAATTATTAAAAACGAAAAAGATGCAAAAGCAGTAGAATATGTAAAAGATAAGCTTAATAGTGCAATGTTTCTAATTAAAAGTATTGAACAAAGAAAAAATACTGTGTATAGAGTTTTGGAAGAGATTTTGACAGTTCAAAAGGAGTATTTTGATATCGGAGAAGAACATTTAAAACCAATGACACTTAAAAAAATTGCTGATAATTTAGAAATGCATGAATCTACTATAAGTCGCGCAATTAGAGAAAAATATGTTAGTATAAATAATGGTAAAGTCATTAAAATAAAAGATTTATTTACTAATGGAATTGCGTCAGTTGCGGGTGGAGAGGATATATCTACAACTAATATTAAAAAAATTATTAAGGAAATGGTGGATAATGAAGATCAAAAGAAACCACTATCAGACCAAATAATTTGTAATCGATTAAATTTAGAAGGGATGAATATTTCAAGAAGAACTGTGGCAAAATATAGAGAAGAACTTGAAATTAAAAGTTCAAGTAAACGTAAAAGATTTTAATAAAAATTATACAGTTAAGAATGCTGTTTACAAAATGTTAACATCTTTTTTGCAAATACTAATTTAAAAAAGTTAGTATTTCAACTATAATGTAAGTGGGAACAAAAAATATATACCGGGACTTAAATAGTCCAGAAAGGTGTTCAAGTGGAAAATATATTAAAATTAGAACAGAAAATAGTGCCTGAACTTATAGATCTTCTTGGAAAACGGTATGACATATTAAGGACGATATATTACAATCAACCTATAGGACGAAGGATTTTAGCGAATCAAATGTGTATAAGCGAGAGAATAGTAAGAAATGAAATAAATTTTTTAAAATCTCAAAATTTAATTGAAGTTAATGCTTTGGGGATGTTTATAACATGTGATGGTGAGATAATTATAAATGAGCTAAAAAAATTCATTCATGAAATAAAAGGGTTGTCGAAGTTTGAGAGATTTATTGAAAAATATTTGAAGCTTCAACAAGTTATAGTTGTTCCCGGAGATGTAGAAATTGACAAAAGCGTTCTTAAAGAACTAGGGAAGGCAGCTGCAAGTTATGCTATGGATATTATTAAAGATAATAGTGTAATTGCATTAACAGGTGGATCAACAGTCAGAGAAGTCATAAATAGTTTCCCACAAAACAAGAAATATAATAATATTTTGGTTCTTCCAGCTAGAGGTGGTATGGCGAGGAATGTGGAAATTCAAGCTAATACGTTAGTGGCAAGACTCGCAGAAAAAATTGGCGGAAATTACGAATTATTACACGTACCTGATAATTTGAGCAATGCTGCACTAGAAACTATATTAAATGAAAAAAATATAAAAAGCATAATTGATAAAATTCAAAATGCTGAAATTCTTATTTATGGAATAGGTATTGCAAAAGATATGGCTTTGAAAAGAGGAATATCTGAAAAAGAAATAAAAGAACTTGAAGAGTTAGGTGCGGTTGGCGAAGCATTTGGTCAATATTATGATGAATTGGGAAAAACAATTTATTCAACACCTACTATTATGGTGAAAAATGAAGATGTTAAAAATAGTAAAATGTTAATTGCAGTAGCTGCTGGGAAAAGTAAAGCTAGAGCCATTATCGCAACTGAAATCAATAGATCCAGCACTGTATTAATAATTGATCAAGCAGCTGCAACAGAAATTATTAATATTTTAGAAAAAAGAGAGTAAACTATATAATGATTTTATTAAGGGAAAATTATATATTTACATATAATTATTAAAAAATCTAGGAGGTTTTGTCAATATGATAAAAGTAGGTATTAATGGGTTTGGACGAATAGGAAGAAATGTATTTAAAGCACTAGTGGCAAATTATGCTACAGAATTACAAGTAGTAGGAATCAATGATTTAACAGATGCTGCTACATTAGCACATCTTTTAAAATATGATTCACTTTATGGAAAATTTAACGGAACTGTAGAAGCTAAAGAAAATTCAATAGTAGTTAACGGAAACGAAATTAAAATATTTGCAGAAAGAGAACCAAAAAACATTGATTGGAGTTCATTAGGAGTAGAAATAGTTTTAGAATCAACAGGATTCTTTACAGATGCTACTAAAGCTAATGCACATTTAGGAGTAAGTGTTAAAAAAGTTCTTATATCTGCACCAGCTAAAAATGAAGATATAACAATAGTTATGGGAGTTAACGAAGAAAAGTATGATACTTCAAAACATAACGTAATATCAAATGCATCATGTACAACTAATTGTTTAGCACCATTTGCTAAAATATTAGACAAAGAATTTGGAATTGTTAAAGGCTTAATGACTACAATTCATTCATATACTGGAGATCAAAGATTATTAGATGCTCCTCACAATGATATGAGACGTGCAAGAGCGGCTACACTTTCAATGATTCCAACTACAACTGGAGCTGCTAAAGCAGTAGCATTAGTTTTACCACAATTAAAAGGTAAATTAAACGGATTCTCATTAAGAGTTCCAACTCCAACAGTTTCATGTACAGATTTAGTTTGCGAAGTTAAAAAGAATGTTACTGTAGAAGAAGTAAATGCAGCATTCAAAAAAGCTTCTGAAAATGAAATGAAAGGAATTCTTGGTTGTTGTGAAGAACCATTAGTTTCAATAGATTTCAAAGGAGACGAAAGATCTTCTATAGTTGATGCAATGTCAACAATGGTTATTGAAGGAAACATGGTTAAAGTTGTTTCATGGTACGATAATGAAGCAGGTTATTCAAACAGATTAGCAGATTTAACTAAATATGTTGCAGACAAACTATAAAATTTAATTCTACTATAAAACTGTAGGATACTGTAAGCATAATGAAAGCATACTGCAAGAATAGTATTAAGGTCTGGTTTTATAGTTAGTCTATGGAACCAGACCTTTTTATATGTAATTTTTAATATATGATCATTTAATATGAAATATAGCATTAAAAATATATTATTTCGCTTATTATAGGATACAATAGTTTTATATTATAAACTTTAAGAGAGGAGACTGAGTATGGAATTTAATAAAAAAACAATAGAAGATATTGAGGTTAAAGGAAAAAAGGTTTTAGTAAGGTGCGATTTTAATGTACCATTACAAGATGGAAAAATAACAGATGTAAATAGATTAGTAGGTGCAATGCCGACTATAAATTATTTGGTGAAAAATGGAGCAAAAGTTATATTATGCTCACATCTTGGAAAACCGAATGGAGAGGCAAAACCTGAGCTCTCTTTATCACCAGTTGCTAAAAGATTAAGCGAAATGCTAGATAAAGAAGTGATTTTTGCAGCAGATCCAAATGTTGTTAGTGATAACGTAAAATCTATCGTTTCAAAAATGAAAGACGGAGATGTTATATTACTTGAAAATACGAGATATAGAAAAGAAGAAACTAAAAACAAAGAAAACTTTTCTAAGGAATTAGCATCTCTTGCAGATGTATTTGTAAATGATGCCTTTGGAACAGCTCATAGAGCTCATTGTTCTACTGTTGGCGTAACTGAATTTGTTAAGACATCAGTGTGCGGTTATTTAATTCAAAAGGAATTAAAATTTTTAGGTAATGCAGTAGAACATCCTGTTAGACCATTCGTTGCAATTTTAGGTGGAGCTAAGGTATCCGACAAAATAGCTGTTATTGCTAATTTACTTGATAAGGTAGATACATTAATAATTGGTGGAGGAATGGCTTATACATTCTTAAAAGCTGGCGGTTATTCTGTAGGAAGTTCTCTAGTTGAAGAAGATAAAGTAGAATATGCTAAAGATATGATGCAAAAAGCTGAGTCAAAAAAGGTTAAATTCTTAATACCTTTAGATCATGTTATCGCAAAAGAATTTTCAGCTCATGCAGCGCCAGTAGTTACTGAAAACCAAAATATTGAAGAAGGGTACATGGGTCTTGATATTGGACCTAAGACACGAGAAATATATAAAGGTGCTATAAGCGCAGCTAAAACTGTTGTTTGGAATGGCCCAATGGGAGTATTTGAATTTGCTAATTTTGCAAAAGGAACAATAGCAGTAGCAGAAGCTATGGCAGCGGTTGATGGAACTACTATAATAGGTGGTGGAGATAGTGCAGCAGCTGTTAATCAATTAGGATTTGGAGATAAAATGACTCACATATCTACAGGTGGCGGAGCATCTCTTGAATTCCTAGAAGGCAAATTGTTACCAGGAATTGAAGCTCTTACAAATAAATAATTATAGAAACTATGTTACAATAAATTAAAGGTATATGATTGTTAATTATAATAAAAGAATATTGGAGGTTTTTTTGATGAGAAAAGGTATAATTGCAGGAAACTGGAAGATGAATAAAACTGTTGCTGAAGCTGTAGTTTTAATTGAGGGAATGAAACCATTAGTTAAAGATGCAAAATGTGATGTTGTGGTTTGTCCAACATTTTTATGTTTAGATGCAGTAATAAAAGCAGCTAAGGGTACAAACATAAAAGTAGGAGCTCAAAACATGCATTATGAAGAAAGTGGTGCTTTTACAGGTGAAGTCTCACCAGGAATGTTAAAAGAATTGGGCGTTGAATACGTTATAATTGGTCATAGTGAAAGAAGACAATATTTTAATGAGACTGATGAAACTGTAAATAAAAAGCTTAAAGCTGCTTATAATCATAATATTAGTCCTATACTTTGCGTAGGAGAAACTCTTAGTGATAGAGAAGGAAATATTACAGAAAAAGTTTTAGCTAGTCAAGTTAAATTAGATTTAGCAGGACTTATAAAACAGCAAGTAGAAAAATTAGTTATTGCTTATGAACCAATATGGGCGATAGGTACTGGAAAAACTGCAACTGCTGATCAAGCAAATGAGACAATTGGTTTCATAAGAACAACTGTTGGAGCTATGTTTGGTAAAGAAGTAGCAGATAAAGTAAGAATTCAATATGGTGGTTCTGTTAAACCATCAACTATAAAAGAACAAATGGGTAAATCAGATATAGATGGTGGATTAATTGGAGGAGCTAGCCTTAAGGCAGAAGACTTCGCAGGAATAGTAAACTACTAAGTCGTTTTAGTTCATAAAGATATTTTAGTAGATAAAGCAAAGCTACTTAGGTAGATGCATCTACACTTTGGTTGGTTAATTATAATTACAGAAAAGCAATACATAGCGATATGTATTGCTTTTAGAAACAATTAGCGGGGGGAACAATAAATGTCGAAGAAACCAGTAATGCTAATGATTTTAGACGGATTTGGATTATCAAATAACGTAGACGGAAATGCAGTAGCTGCTGCTAATAAACCAAACTATGACAGAATAATAAAAAAATATCCAAGTACGAAATTAACTGCAAGTGGCCTAGAGGTAGGACTACCAGAAGGTCAAATGGGAAATTCAGAAGTTGGTCATTTAAACATAGGTGCTGGTAGAATTATATATCAAGCACTAACAAAAATAACAAAGGAAATCAAAGAAGGAAACTTTTTTGAAAACATTGCGTTTAATAAAGCCATAGATGAAGCTATTAAGACAAATTCGACCGTGCATCTTTTAGGATTGTTGTCTGATGGAGGAGTTCACTCTCATATTGATCATTTAAAGGCGCTTTTAAAGCTTGCTAAAAATAAAGGTGCTAAAAAAGTTTATGTTCATGCTTTTTTAGATGGTAGAGATGTGCAACCAGGTTCAGCACTAAAATACATATCAGAAATAGAAGAATATATGAATGAAATAGGACTTGGGAAAATTGCTACTGTATGTGGTAGATACTATGCTATGGATAGAGATAAGAGATGGGAAAGAGTTCAGCTTGCATATAACGCTATGGTTTTATCTAAGGGTGAGGAAAACACCTCAGCATTAAAGGCAGTTAAAAAAGCTATTCATGACAATAAGACAGATGAATTTGTTCTTCCAACTGTTATAATGGAGAACAATAGACCTGTGGCAGCTATAAGTAATAAGGATAGTGTAATTTGTTTTAACTTTAGACCAGACAGAGCTAGGGAGCTTACTAGAGCAATAAATGATAAAAAATTTGATGGCTTTAAAAGAGAAACTTTAACTTTAAACTATGTATGTACTACTCAATATGATTTATCTATAGAAAATGTGGATGTAGCATATGCACCAGAAAGTTACACTAATACGCTTGGAGAATATGTTAGTAAAATGGGTAAAAAACAGTTGCGAATAGCTGAAACTGAAAAATATGCTCATATTACATTTTTCTTTAATGGAGGAGTAGAAGCTCCAAATGCAAATGAAGATAGAGCATTAATCTCATCGCCAAAAGTTGCAACATATGATATGCAACCAGAAATGAGTGCACGTGAGGTTACAAAAGAATTATTAAAGAGACTTAAAACCGATGAATATGACATGATTATACTTAACTATGCTAACCCAGACATGGTAGGTCATACAGGAGTTTTCGAAGCTGCTAAAAAAGCGGTGGAAACAGTGGATGAATGTCTTGGAAAAATTGTTGAGTGTGTTTTAGGTAAAGATGGGACAGTGTTTATTACTGCAGATCATGGTAACTCTGAGCAGATGATTGATTATTCATCAGGAAAGCCAATGACTGCACATACTACAAATTTAGTCCCATTCACATACGTTTCAAACCATAGTAATGAGTTACGTAGTAGTGGTATATTGGCCGATATAGCACCTACTATGCTTCAAGTTATGGGGCTTGATGTACCAAGCGAAATGACAGGGAAATCTTTAATGAAGCTTTAATTCTTGCTGAATTTAAAGTGAATTATTAAATTATCTGAAATTAATTAAAATTTCTTTGAATTATAGGATTATCTTAATTTAACTTAGGAAATAATAATAATAGTGAGAAAAATTTTGGAGGTAAGATAATATGAAAAACTTTATTGAAATAATTGACGTTTATGCAAGACAAATTTTAGATTCAAGAGCATTTCCAACAGTTGAGGTTGAAGTAACACTCGAAGATGGAACAATATCAAGAGCATCAGTGCCATCAGGTGCGTCTACTGGTATATTTGAAGCTATAGAATTAAGAGATGGAGACAAAGATGTATTCAACGGTAAGGGAGTTTTAAAAGCTGTTGATAATGTAAACAATCTAATTGCCGAAGAGATAGTTGGAATGAATGTATATGACCAAATAGCAATCGACAAAGCAATGATAGCTCTTGATGGAACACCTAATAAAGCAAAACTAGGTGCTAATGCAATTCTTGGAGTGTCCCTTGCATGTGCTAGAGCTGCTGCTGAGTCATTAGGACTTGGATTATATCAATATATTGGTGGAGTAAATGCTAAAGTGTTACCAGTTCCAATGATGAACATTATAAATGGTGGAAGCCATGCTGACAATAATGTAGATTTACAAGAGTTTATGGTTATGCCAGTTGGAGCAACTTCATTCAAAGAAGCTTTAAGAATGAGTGCAGAAGTTTACCATGCATTAAAAGCATTATTGAAATCAAAAGGATTAGCTACTGGTGTTGGTGATGAAGGTGGATTTGCTCCAGACTTATCATCAAATGAGGAAGCTATAAAAATTATAATAGAAGCTATAGAAAAAGCTGGATATGTTCCGGGAAAAGATATCTTTATAGCACTTGACCCAGCAGCTTCTGAATTCTTCGAAGAGGGTAAATACAACTTAGCTTCAGAGGGAAGAATATTAACTCCTGAGCAAATGGCTGACTATTATGTAGAACTAGTTAACAAATATCCAATCATATCTATTGAAGATGGAATGGCTGAAGAAGATTGGGATGGTTGGAAATACTTAACTGATAAAATAGGAGATAGAGTTCAATTAGTTGGAGACGACTTATTTGTAACTAACACTGATAGATTAAAAATGGGAATTGAGAAGAAAACTGCAAATTCAATTCTTATAAAATTAAATCAAATAGGAACATTAACTGAAACATTAAATGCTATAGAAATGGCTGAAAGAGCAGGATATACTGCAGTAGTTTCTCATAGATCAGGAGAAACCGAAGATACTTCAATAGCTGACTTAGTTGTAGCTATGAACGCAGGACAAATTAAAACTGGTGCTCCAGCTAGAAGCGAAAGAGTTTCTAAATATAATCAGCTTTTAAGAATAGAAGAAGAATTAGAAGATATGGCTGAATATAGAGGATTAAAAGCATTCTATAACATAAACAGGTAATAAGTAATAGGCAAGAGTATAGTCGCTGTAGGCTATACTCTTACTTTTTACATTTCATTGTAAACTGTCATAGAGTATGATAAAATAGTTATGTATTCAATGAACGGGGGTGTACAAATGCATAGTTTTCTGGTAGTTTTACAGGTTATAACTTCGATTGTTATAATTGTCTCAGTTATGATGCAACCTAGTAAGACAGATGGATTAAGTGGCCTTATAGGAGGAACTTCTGAAACTTTTTTTGCGAAAAACAAAACAAAAACTGCAGAGTCAGTATTGGCACGAGTTACAGCGGTTTCAGCAGTTTGTTTTACTATAACTACATTAATGTTAAATATGGTTAAATAATATAATTATCTATGTTGTAATTTAGGTGCATTGAAATAAATATTTTAGTTCTACAGCAGTTTATTTAAAAAAAATTAATAAACTGCATTTTTTTATATGTTTTTGAAAGCTTGGATGGTATATAAGTAATATAAATGATAGAATTGTTTAAAATAGTCTACGATTATTAGAGGTGAAGAATGATGAGCGAATACAGTTCTAAATTAGAAAGCAAGGATATGGATTTTCTTTTTGAGGGTGTTTTAAGTCTGAAAACAAAGGAAGAGTGTTATAGGTTTTTTGAGGATATATCCACAATAAATGAAATTAAAGCATTTGAGCAAAGACTTCAAGTAGCGAAAATGTTATCAGATAAAAGGACCTATTTGGACATAGCAGGTACTACAGGTGCAAGTACTGCCACAATAAGTAGGATAAACCGAGCATTAAATTATGGTAGCGATGGATATAAGCTTATATTGGAGCGCTTGAAGTTAAAGAAATAAGTATGCTTATTTTGATGTGCCTTAAAAATCCAGATAAGAAGAGGGACGGTTAATATATATTTACTCGGTTTAACTAACGATAAAAGAGTGAATATAAATTGACCGTCTATATTTTTAAAATGGTTTAAGTTTTGCGTTGTGTGATATAATTATATGTATGTTTATGGCTTAAAGTAAAGTAGCAGTAATGATTGATGTATCTAAAGTAATGCTAGAAGCATCTAGTATTAATATAATATATAAGGAGTGGTTTCATGGATTTAGAAAATTTGTTAAACAAAGAGCAGTGCGAAGCTGCAATAACAGTTGACGGGCCGTTACTCATATTAGCTGGTGCGGGCTCTGGAAAAACCAGAGTTTTGACATATAGAATTGCACATATGATAGAAGATTTATCTATATATCCATCACAAATTTTATCTATCACTTTTACTAATAAGGCAGCCGGTGAAATGAAGGACAGAGTACGCTCCTTAGTAGGTAATATAGCTGATAATATGTGGATTTCTACCTTTCACTCTAGTTGTGTTAGAATTTTAAGGAGAGAGATAGACAAGCTAGGATACAATAAAAATTTTACTATATACGATAGCTATGATCAAAAAAGTTTGATAAAGCAATGTATGAAACAACTTGAAATAAACGAAAAAGATTTAACAGATTCAGAAATTTTAAATAAAATATCTAATGCTAAAAATGAACTTATTTCTCCAGATAAATACAAAAAAGAGAATGAAAGTGATTATAGAATGAATAAAATTGCAGATGTATATCTTCTTTATCAAAAAAAACTTAAGGGTAATAATGCATTAGATTTTGATGATTTGATTTTTAAAGCTGTGGATTTGCTTAAAAATAATAAAGAAGTTTTGGATTTTTATCATTCAAAATTTAAGTATATTATGGTGGATGAGTATCAAGATACAAATAAGGCACAGTATGAGCTTATAAAGCTTTTAGTAGACGAACGAGAGAATATATGTGTTGTTGGAGATGATGACCAATGTATTTATGCTTGGAGAGGTGCAGATGTTACTAATATATTAGATTTTGAAAAGGATTATCCAAAGGCAAAGGTTGTTAAGCTTGAGCAAAATTATAGGTCAAAAGGAAACATACTTATGGCGGCAAACGAGGTCATAAAAAATAATTCTCAAAGAAAAGATAAACATCTAAGGACTGAAAAAGATTGTGGAGAGAAAATAAATTTATATAGAGCATTTACAGATAGAGACGAGGCAAATTTTGTAGCAAACCAAATCAAGACATTAATGACTGATAAAAGTAGGAGCTATAAGGATTTTGCAATTTTATATAGAATGAATTCCCAATCACGTATTTTTGAGGAGAGTTTCAGAAAACATTTAATCCCATACAGAATAGTTGGAGGATTAAAGTTTTATGATAGAAAAGAAATAAAGGATATAATGGCATATTTAAAGCTTATTAATAATCCGCTTGACGATATTGCTC
>DHIM01000252.1:0-3343 GCA_002403785.1 Clostridium sp. UBA4746 | reverse complement strand
ACGATATTGCTTTAAAAAGAATTATAAATGTACCTAAAAGAAATATAGGTGATGCGACTATTCAAAAAATTCAAGAATTTGCTAATGGAATAGATCAATGTTTATATAGTGCTATTCTAGATGTAGAGTTCATACCTACACTGACCACTAGGAATAAATCATCAATAAGTAAGTTTGTGAGTCTTATGAATAGTTTTATGGCTAAAAATGAAGAGGTTACTGTGTCTCAATTAATTAAGACTATAATAGAGGATACAGGATATTTGAAGCAATTAGAAAATTCTAAGGAACCAGAGGATGAGAGTAGAGTAGAGAATATAAAGGAACTAGTATCCGATGCCGTAGAATTTGAAAAAACATCAGAAGATAAATCGCTTTTGACATTTTTAGAAGGTGTAAGTTTAGGTTCGACAACGGATAATCCTGATGAGGAAGTAGATACCGTAGGCATGATGACGGTACATAGTGCAAAAGGGTTAGAATTTCCAGTAGTATTTATGGTAGGGATGGAAAATGGAATATTCCCAGGTATGTCCTCCATTAATAATCCTACTGAAATGGAAGAATCAAGACGTCTATGCTATGTTGCTATAACAAGAGCGGAAGAGAAACTTTATATAACTTCTGCAGAAAGTAGAATGGTATTTGGAAGAAATGTAGGGTATCAACCCTCTGATTTCATCAGTGAAATATCCCCAGATTTAAAAGAAATTATTGGAGGAGCTAAAAATAGGAGTGTGCAGGTTTTAAAGAGAAAAAATAGTAAGGATGCACATAAATTTAATCCACATGGTCTTTTAAGTAAAACTGCACCGCAAGATTATGTATCAGCAACGTCACAAGTAAATAATCAAGGGCAGCAAAGTAACACTATGAATGATACTCAAAGCATTATGCATAGCGAAGCTACAGTAGGTAGAAAAGTTAAGCATAGTAAATTTGGAGTAGGTACTATAGTGTCAACTTCAGATTCAAGTGGTGATACTATGGTTTCAATAGCCTTTGATAACATGGGAATAAAAAAGTTGATATTAGATAAAGCACCTTTGGAAATTTTATAAGATATATGAAAATAGGACTAGCAGGATGATTACTTGTTATTTATTAGGATGCAACTTGTAACCGTGAATGCAACTTAGGCATTTTGGATAAAATAACTAGTGATTGCTAGTCATTTTATTTCAAATGCCTTAAATTTGCGTATTGACTGGAGGGATAGGAGAATAAGGATATGGTGAATGTAGAAGATAGGATTAACAAATTGAGAACTGTAATAAAATACCACAGTGATAGATATTATAACCAGGATAATCCGGAAATATCTGATTATGAATATGATCAATTAATGCTTACGCTTAAAGCAATAGAGAAAGAACATCCAGAACTTATTACAGTAGATTCTCCAACTCTAATAGTAGGTGGAAATGCTAAAAGAAAAGCTGGGGTATTAGTAAAACATAATGTACCAATGTTGAGTTTGCAAGACGTATTTACAAAAGAAGATATCTATGCTTATGTAAATAGAATGATTGAAGACCTGGATGATCCAACGTTTGTTGTTGAGCTTAAAATAGATGGGTTGTCAATGTCTTTACGTTATGTAGACGGTAAATTAACAGTAGCTGTGACTAGGGGTGATGGCATCATTCAAGGCGAGGATGTTACTGAAAATGCTAAAGTAATTAAAGATGTTGCAAGGAAATTGAAAGATCCAATTCCTTATCTAGAAATTCGTGGTGAAGTATATATGTCTAATGAAGCGTTTGATAAGGTTAATGAACAACAGGAGTTATTAGGCAAAAAGATATTTGCCAATCCTCGAAACTGTGCTGCAGGTACATTGAGACAGCTAGATAGTAAAATAACAAAGGAAAGAGAAATATCTTTATTTATTTTTAATGTTCAGGATACTAAAGGAATCGAATTTCAAACACATACAGAAAGTTATGAATGGTTAAAAAAGCAGGGCGTAAAAGTTATTGAGAATTATGTAAAATGTAAAACAGCTGATGAGGTGTGGAACGTTATCCAAGCTATCGGAGAAAAAAGAGGCAACTTAGCATACGATATTGACGGAGTTGTTATAAAAATTAATAACTTGGAAGATAGAAAGAAACTTGGAAACACCTCAAAAGTTCCTAAATGGGCTATAGCTTATAAGTTTCCTCCAGAAGAAAAAGAAACAAAATTGCTTGATATTGAAGTATCAGTAGGAAGAACTGGTAGAATCACTCCGACAGCAATTTTTGAACCAATCCGGTTATGTGGAACGTCTGTATCTAGAGCAATCCTTCACAACCAAGATTTTATCAATGATTTAGATATAAGAATTGGCGATATAATTGTTGTATACAAATCAGGAGAGATTATCCCTAAAATTAAGAGCGTAGTGAAAGAAAAACGAATTGAGGGAACTAATAGATTCAAAATTCCAGACAGATGTCCGGTATGTGGAACACAAACTGTTCGGGAAAAGGATACGGCCGACATCAAATGTACAAACCCTAACTGCTTGGCTCAGTTAGAAAGACGCATCATTAATTTTGTTGGTAGGGATGCTATGGATATAAAAGGGTTTGGAACTGCATATATTAAGGAACTTATTCGTTTGAAATATATCAAAGATATTGCAGATGTATATTCTTTACTTAATTATCGTGAGGAACTTATAAAGCAAGGTATAATTGGAAAAGAAAAGAACACAGATAAGTTACTAGAGGCTATAGATAAATCAAAGAAAAATGAAGCACAAAGATTGCTTACAGGCTTAGGAATTCCTAACATTGGAAAGATAGCATCAAAATCAATAATGAAGCATTATAAATCTATTGAGAGTTTACAAAATACATCTTTAGAAGATCTGCAAAATGTTTCTGATATAGGTGAAATAAGTGCTTTAAGTATACTAAAATTTTTTCAAGATAGCAAAAATCATGAAATAATTGATAGGTTAAGAAGTTATGGTGTAAATACGGCTGTAGAAGACTCGAAAAATGAAGATAATAGATTTAATGAATTAACTTTCGTAGTAACTGGAACACTGGCTTCTATGGGGCGAAATGAAGCTACAGTGATGATCGAGAGTCACGGAGGAAAAGTATCAGGTTCCGTTTCTAGTAAAACTAGTTATGTGTTAGCAGGAGAGAATGCTGGAAGTAAGTTAACAAAAGCTCAAGAACTAGGAATTACAGTTATATCTGAAGAGGAATTAGTAAATATGTTAAAATAGATAATAAACGAAGTAATAAATACTGCCATTTTACTTTGAAAAAGTATAAAAATAATGATTCATATTCAACGAAAGTAATGCAAAAATTATAAAAAAAGAGCTTTTAAAATACCC
>DHIM01000087.1:3916-12523 GCA_002403785.1 Clostridium sp. UBA4746 | reverse complement strand
TAAGGTTGATGGCTATGGACCCCCTAGAAGGTAACTGGAAGTTAACTCCTTGCTAATTATATTTTTTCATCTTTCTGTAAAATGTAGTCTTTCCAATACCAATAAGTTTGCTTGCCTCAACAACATTTCCATTACAATGTTCTAAAGCCTTAACAATTAAGTTTTTTTCAATTTCTTCTAACTTATAAGTTTTAAATAGATTGTCGTCAGGTATACCTGTAGTATGTTCTATATGTTCTATATGTTCTATATGTTCTATATGTTCATTGATATATTCAGGAATAAACAAACATGAAATTATATTATTTTCTGATAAATAATATGCCCTTTGAATGACATTTTCTATTTCTCTAACATTTCCTGGCCAATTATATTTTTTAATGGAATTAATAAATTCTTTATCAAAACACTTCTTACTTTCTGAATTTTTATCATTTAACTGATGTAAAAAAAGTTCTGCATAAACTTCAACATCTTCTATACGCTCTCTAAGTGGAATTAGTTTTATATTAAATACATTTATTCTATAATATAGATCATCTCTAAAATTTTTTGTTTGAATTTGGTTATACAGATTTCTATTTGTTGCAGTTATAACTCTTACGTCTAGTTTTTTTTCGTACTTTCCACCAATCCTTGTTATGGTATGATTATCTAAAACTCTAAGCAACTTAGATTGAATTTCCAACGGTAATTCTCCAATTTCATCTAAGAAAATTGTTCCCTTATTTGCCAATTCAAACTTTCCTGGACATCCTTCTTTAGAGGCACCGGTAAATGTACCTTTATCATAACCAAAGAGCTCACTTTCTACTAAGTTCTTTGGTAAGGCTGCGCAATTTATTGCTACAAATGGTCTGTCACGTCTTGTACTAGCATTATGAATAGAGTGAGCAAACAACTCTTTACCAGTTCCGCTTTCTCCAGTAATTAACACAGTACAATCACTGGCTGCAATTCTTTTAGCTCCTTCAATAAGAGATATCATTTTAAGATCTTTAGTTATTATGTTATCAAAAGACCATTTTGAGTAAAACCCCGCTATTTTATTAACCACATGTAATAAACTATCAGCTTTTTTAACAAGAATTACAAAACCTATATATTCATTCTCATTTTTTACTGGCGTAACACTTACATTACATTCTACTATACTATTATTTAAATAAAAACTAATTTCTCTATAGTTAATTTTATCGCTATTACTAAAATTATGCATATCTTTAATTATGTCTTTCAGTAAGACTCTTATATCAATTTTATGCATTTCTTGTCCAGATATATTTAATATTTCACAAATTTTCAAATTAAAATCTTTTATCATAAAATCATTATCTATAACTAAAATTCCATCCTCAATAGAATTAAAGGCTGCTCCTACCCACTTTCTATGCTCATTTATCAAAATTTGTTTTTCTATAGCCTTTGCAGCTTCAATAGCTATTGCAAGGGTATGTGAATGGAAATTATAAAAATGACCTGATAAATCAACAATGCCTATAATTTTTCCTTTATCATTATGTATTGGTGCAGCAGAACAGGTCCATCCATGTTGTGCTTTACAATAATGCTCTGCGCTCAAGACATGAAATGGTTTATTTAAATAAAGGCATGTTCCAATAGCATTTGTACCCACATTTTCTTCATTCCAATTACATCCTTTCAAAAAATTCAGCTCTCTATTTTTCTTAATTATTTCTTTATTTGCCATAACCTTAAGTATCACTGCATTCTCATCTGTTAGTACAATAGAGTAATTTGTTTCATTTAAAAGTTTGAATATATCCAGCATTACAGGTATTGCTATTTCAATAAGTTCCTTATGCTCAACTAATATTTTATCAAATTGAACTTTATCTATCTCTTTGCCTTTTATGTTTACATCAAGCTTATATTTTTTACATCTAATCCAAGAATGAAGAATGTCTTGCCTCATACCTTTAGGTATTTTGTTTTCTTCTACAAGCTCACTCCATTTACTTTCAATTTTCGAGAGATCAATCATAATTTACCGCCTTCCCTAGCTATATACTAATTTACTTCAGGTACATTAAATAAAAAAGTTGATTTATTATATTTTATTTCAGTATCTTTTATTGTAATGAGAAGTCTTTTTGGTTAACCTCAAATTGTTTTATAAATTTATAGTTACTTTATGTTAATATTCTGCATTTCGTTATTAAAACCTCTAAAAAAAAGAAAATACTGTATTAATACAACGAACATAAATTTCAAAGTTGTTTTCCTAAAATTAAAAGCCATTCAAGATAATTATAAATTATCTTGAATGGCTTTATACTGTTTATTTAGAAATCGTGATGATTTTTAACCCTTTAGATTTCTAAGTAATAAAAGAGTTGTAGACGTCTCTTTTATTACTTACAAAAGTGTTAATTTAGAAAGTGACAACTTTCACTATTTATAACAGCAATAACTATACCAACATTCTATATTTTTACTTTTAACCGAAAACTTATTGTTCAAAAAGCTTATACAAATATGGGTAAGCGAATACTATTACTCACTTTAAGCAAGCAAGCTTATTAGTATTAAAAGAGTACAATTTACAGAAAGCTAAAAAATATATCAAGTGATTATAGTACCAAAATGGGAAAAATAACTGAAGATTTCCCATTTTGGTACTTTTTTTCCCGAAATGAAACTTTGATAAGTAGTTCATTTGTATTTTTTTTATAAAAAGCAACTCAAAACGAACCCGTTGGATTTGAGTTTATTTATGTTTTGTAAATTTTTTTACCATGTTAATAAAAAGCTTTTCATAGGGTGTAAATATGTGATTTTGTTTATAAATTAAAACATCCTTATTAACTAGAGATCCTACAGAGAACTTTTTCAAAATCATATTATGCGAGTTTAAAACATCCTCAGGAATTGGAGACACCCACATAAAGGAACCCTTCACCCTTTGTAGTAAGTCAAATTGACTTCCCCTCTCGTATATATAAATTATTTTTGAAGGCAATTGAGTTTTACAGTCTTTTTTTATCTCACTTGGAGAAAGGGATGGTACTTGAAAATCTCCATGAACAATCTCGATGTAATCGCAGAGATCATAATAGGTTATATCTTCAACATGAGCAAGTGGATGTTCCTTTGACATAAGTAAGTACAAATCAAACTCCCAAAGGGTTTCAGATTTCAAATCCGAGTCCTTTAAAAAGGATAGAAAATAACTTTCATATAGTTTTTGATAGCGAATAATTCCTAAGTTAGAATATCCATTAGTTACATCTTTAATTGCTCCCATAGAATTTGTTTCTTTGAAAAATATATTTATCTCCTTCGCTTCTCTAAGGGAATTAACAAACTCAGAAAATGCAACAGAAACATAAGTTGCTCTAGGAACAGATATATTAAATTTTATCGCATCAGATTCACAGGGTTTATATAAAGACTCCAACTCATTAATTTGAGATAGGATTGCCTTTGAATAAGATAAAAATTCAGCCCCTTTTCTGGTTGGCTCAACCCCTTTAGCAGTACGCTTAAAAATAGTAATTCCAATATCCTTTTCTAAATCCTTAATAGCTCTACTTAAATTAGGTTGCCCCATAAATAGATTTTGTGCAGCTTTTGTAATTGAATTAGTTTTTCCAACTTCAACAATGTATTTTAAGTGTAATAAATTCATATCTCTCATCCATTCATCATTAAACATATGTGACATATCAATTATACATTACCCCCTTTTAAAGTTCAATGTTACAATGACAGTGATGTGAATTTTAAATAAATTCTCACAAATTTTCTAGTTAAAATCATGAATAAACATTCTAAAGGAGGTCACAAAATGGATATTTTAGTATGTATTGGCAGTAGTTGCCATGTTAGAGGATCTTATGAAATAATGAATAGCTTAAAATCAATGGTAGATGAAAATAATTTACATAATCAAGTTGAAATTAAGGTTGCCTTTTGCCTTGGTTATTGTAAATCTGGAGTTACAATTAAAATAGATGAACAACTTGTAACAGGGGTAACAAACGATAATTTACCAGAGGTTTTCAATAAATATGTATTAAAGAAGGTTGACTAGAATATGAGCATTTTAATATCAAAAAAAGCCAACTGTAAAAATTGTTATAAATGCGTAAGAAATTGCCCTGTCAAGTCCATTGAGGTTAAAGATCAACAAGCACAAGTCCTTGAAACGGATTGTATACTTTGTGGAAATTGTATTTTAACATGTCCTCAAGACGCTAAAGAGATAAGAAACGACTTAGAATTTGTTAAAAATTTAGTAAGAGGAGATCAAGATGTCATTGCTAGTGTTGCTCCTTCTTTTATTGCGAATTATAATGTATCAACCTTTGATGGATTTAAAGATTTGTTGAAAAAATTAGGTTTTTCAGATGCATATGAGACAGCAGAAGGAGCATTTATAGTAAAGAGTGAGTATGAAAAGCTAATAGCTAAAAATACTGGTAAAGCAATAATCTCTTCCTGTTGCCCAACTGTAGTTAAATTAATCCAAAAGTATCACCCAAATACTCTTGAAAACTTAGCTCCTGTTTTATCACCTATGCAGGTACATGGTAAGTTAATTAAAAATGCCTATCCTAATGCAAAGGTAGTATTTATCGGACCCTGTATCTCTAAAAAAGATGAGAGTGAAAGCTATCCAGGCTCAGTAGATATGGTTTTAACCTTTGAAGAGCTGAATCATTGGCTTGCGGAAGAAGATATACAAATAGTAAATAGCGAGGATACAACCTCTTCTAAATATCTATCTAGATTCTTTCCTGTGGCTGGAGGAATAATTAAAACCATGGATACAAACACGAATTATAAGTATATTCCTGTAGATGGTATAGATAATTGCATTGCTGCATTAAATGAACTAGAGGAAGGAAATCTTGAGAACTGTTTTATTGAAATGAGTGCATGTAATGGTAGCTGTATTAATGGGCCTACCAAGGGAAAAAGCAAATTTAATATTATAAATGCCCAAATGAAGGTGGCGGAGGTTGCTCTTAATAAGGAAAACTCTAGTGATTATAATTTAAACACGGACATAAATCTATATAAGAAATTTGAAAAAGAACACACTATTTATGAACCACCTAGTAAAAGTGAGATTGTAGCTATACTAAAGAAAATGGGAAAAAACAGTCTAAGCGATGAGCTTAATTGTGGTACCTGTGGATATGGTACCTGCAGAGAGAAGGCCATTGCTGTATATTTTGGAAAAGCCGAAATAAGTATGTGTCTTCCTTACATGAGAAGTAAAGCAGAATCCTTCTCAGCTAAAATTATAAATGCAACTCCCACTGCAATTTTAGCTGTGGATATGGATTTAAGAATTCAACTGATTAATAGATCTGCTTGTAATATATTTAGAATTTC
Source organism: Clostridium sp. UBA4746 (assembly GCA_002403785.1). Lineage (GTDB taxonomy): Bacteria > Bacillota > Clostridia > Clostridiales > Clostridiaceae > Clostridium_AD. Next base: position 7,156 of record DHIM01000087.1, on the reverse strand, counting down.
TAAAAGTGAGGATATTGTTGGTGTACCTATATCAAGAATCATGGATGAATTTGACTTTGTCAATATAATTTCTAAAGAGGAAAATAGAATAAGTAAAAGGGGTTATCTAGCGGATTATGAAAAATATATAGACGAGATATTAGTATATGATAAAAATAGTCAATTAGTAATTTGCATAATGCAGGATATAACTAAACAACAAATAAAGAACGAAAGAGTTTTAGCCTCAAGAAATAATGCAAAAAACATTGCTGATAAAATATTAGAAAAACAAATGGGTATTGTTCACGAAATCGCCTCACTACTTGGTGAAACTACGGCAGAAACACAGTTAGCCTTAAATGAACTAAAAAACACAATGTTTGAGGAGGAAGATTATTGAAAATTACATTTATGGAGTGTGGATTTGTAAGTCTCAGTAAATATTCTGAGAAGATTTGTGGAGATTATTACACCATGGTGAAGAAAGAAAATTCCACCACAATTGTCCTGTCAGATGGCCTTGGCAGTGGAATTAAGGCAAATATTTTAGCCACATTAACCGCAAAAATTTTAAGTACTATGCTTGCTGGAAATATGTCTATTGAAGATAGTGTATATACCGTAGCAAAGACATTGCCTATATGTAAGGTTAGAAATCTTGCTTATTCAACCTTTACCATATTCCAACTAAGTCATTGTGATAACAATGCTTATTTAGCACAATTTGATAACCCTAATGCAATTTTAATAAGAGAGGGTATAAATTATCCTTATTTATCAACCTGTAAAATTATTAGTGAAAAAGAAATCTATGAAAGTAATATAGAGCTTCAAGTTGGAGATATGCTTATTTTACTTACAGATGGCATCACCAGTGCAGGTCTTGGGCGAGTTACCATAAATGGTTGGCAACGAGATGAAGTTATTAATTTCATAGAAATGTGGTATACCTCTACTATGTCTCCACAGAGAATGGCATCCGCTATAGCTGATGCCTGTGTGGATTTATCTCTTGGCACCCCTCAGGATGACATCACCGTTGCGGTGTTTAAAATTCGTAAACGTCAGGTTGTAAACCTTATTATAGGGCCTCCTGAAAATATTGAAGAAGATAAAATCATACTTAAACTATTTTTTTCTAAGATAGGTAAAAAAATAGTATGTGGTGGAAGTACCTCTAAAATGGTTAGTAACTATTTAAATAAGCCTATAAAAATTGTAAGTAAATCTGAAAATGAAGAAATACCCGCAATGGCTAGTATAGAAGGGATTGATTTAGTTACAGAAGGCGTAATTACCCTTTGTAAGGTGGTGAAGCTTGGACATAAATATTTAGAAAATACCACAATTTCTCTAGAGTTGGAGCATAAAGTTGATGGGGCTTCACTCCTTGCAAAAATGCTTTTTGAAGAAGCCACTGATGTAAATTTCTTTGTTGGTAAAGCAATTAACCCTGGTCATGAAATAGATGGACTGAAAATTAATTCATCATTAAAGATGAGTTTCATAAAAGAACTTGAAAGTCTTTTAATTAAAATGGATAAGAAAGTTAAAATAAGCTTATGCTAGGAGGCAAAGTCGTGAGATTATTTGATACCAATGTTCAAAAGCTTAAATATGAGGTGCTAAAAGAAGTTGCAACGCTGGCTTTTGAGGATAATTTAGAAGGTGGGATACTAGATATACCTGAAAAGATTGCACCTGGTCCAGAGGCTAATATGAGATGTTGTATTTATAAAGAACGTGCTATTTTAAATGAGCGGGTAAAGATCGCCATGGGTGGAAACAAAAATAATCCCAATGTAATTGAGGTTTTGAACATTGCTTGTGACGAATGTCCTGTTACTCAATTTTCTGTTGGTCCTGCCTGTAGAGGCTGTATTGCACATAGATGTGAAAACGTATGTCCAAGAGGCGCTATTTCCTTTGTTTCCCATAAAGCTATCATAGATAATAAAAAATGTATTAGTTGTGGAAAATGTTTAAATGCTTGCCAATATAGCGCAATCATTAAGAATGTTCGTCCCTGTGAAAATGCCTGCAAGGTACATGCTATTTCTATGGACGAACATAAAAAAGCTAATATTGATGATAGTAAATGCATTGCCTGTGGTGCTTGTGTATATCAATGTCCTTTTGGTGCTGTAATGGATAAATCCTACATACTAGAGGCTATAAATCTTCTTCGCGATAGCAATGATTCAAATAAGGTCTATGCAATCATTGCGCCCTCTATTGTAGGACAATTTAAAAATACTAACATAGGACAAGTGGTTTCAGGACTTAAAAAACTAGGGTTTTACAATGTTGTAGAAACGGCACTTGGTGGGGATATGATAGCTCATAAGGAAGCAAAAGAGCTTGTAGAAAAAAACTTTTTAACTAGTTCTTGTTGCCCTGCCTTTGTAAGCTACATTGAAAAAAACTTTCCTGATTTAACAGAGCATATTTCTCATAATCTATCACCTATGGCTGAAATTGCAAAATATATTAAAAGAATCCATCCCAATAGCAAGGTAATATTTATCGGACCTTGTATTGCAAAGAAAGCTGAAGCTAAAAAAGAAAAGGTTAAACAATATGTAGATGTGGTTATAACCTTTGAAGAGCTTCAATCATTATTTGATAGTAGAGATATTAAACTTTCAGAACTATCAACTGATTTATTAGACAATTCTTCCTACTTTGGAAGAATTTTCGCAAGAAGTGGAGGACTCTCAGAAGCTGTAGCAGAGGCTTTAAAAGAGCAAGGGGTGACAGAGTTTAAAGTAGCTCCAATTTCTTGTAGTGGTATTCATGAATGTAGAGTTGCACTTTTAAAAGCTAGTAAAGGTGTCTTAAAGGAAAATTTTATCGAGGGAATGGCTTGTAATGATGGTTGCATAGGAGGGCCTGCTTGCCTAACTCATAGCCCTAAGGATAGAAAATTAGTTGATGATTATGGAAAAGAGGCTATGGAAAAGACGATAAAGGATGCAATTGAAATTTTGAACTTTGTATAAGTATAATGAACTCAAATTTAGAAAGAAATTTAAACTTGATTTATACCGCTATGACTAAGGTCATTGCCCTAGGACTGTTTTGAAGTTATCTCGTGATTAAAGATACTTTTAAAACAGTCCATTATTGATGTCGTCTTCATTTTTTTAATTCTTTAGGCGTATGTATTTTCATATCTGATATTTCAATCAATTTTTTTAAATATTCACTTTGTTTTAGCCATATATATATGGCTAAGCTACTACTTCTTCTCTTAAA
>DHIM01000087.1:0-3782 GCA_002403785.1 Clostridium sp. UBA4746 | reverse complement strand
AGCTACTACTTCTTCTCTTAAACTTTCTTTTTGGTTATTCTTTTTTCTAAAAAGCTTGTACGTGTATATTATTAAAAGAAGAACTACAAATATAGAAGAAAATCTATACATAACTGCATAGCCTTTGTATCCAGCAACAGAACCCAGAAGAATTGAACCAACTGTATAGGCCAAATCCATGGAGGATAAGAAAGTACCATTAGCAGCCCCTTTTCGGTTGTCTGGTGATCGATTTACAGCCCAAGCCTGAAGAGAAGGTTGCACAGCTCCGTATCCAAGACCATAAAATAAAGAAGCCACTATAAGTGTAGGAATAGAATCTGCATAGGATAGTAGTATAAGACCTGTAATTATTGAAATTGAACCAGGAATTATTATTACATCGTGTCCTTTTTTATCAAATATCTTTCCAACAAAAGGTCTTGTTACTAAGATTATTGAGATATATCCAACAAAATAAATCCAAATTGAAGATATTTTCAGTTCTTTACCATATAACATTATATAACTCATAATTCCGCATAGTGTAATTACAAGGAAAAAACATAGTAAAGAAGGCAGTGCAGCTTTTCTTTCAAATGAATCTGACAAAGAAAAATTTTTCTTTGATTTAGACGCTACGAAAGTTTTTTTAGGTATTTTAACCTGACTAAAGAATAGGACACCAATAACTACTAAGACTATTGATGTAATAGCAATATTTTTAAAGCTATATAAATTCATTATTATTATTGCAAATACAGGAGATAACGCCATAGATATTATCATTGAAAGTGAATAATATCCCATGCCTTCACCACGTTTTTCCTCCGGTATAATATCAGAAAAAATTGCAGCTGCACCAGTTGACGCAAGTCCCCAACCTATTCCTTGAATGATACGAACCAATATTATTACATCTAGGGGAAGCCAAATAAATGATAATGTGCTTCCTGCAAGGATTATGGCACCTACCAAAAGCAAAGGCTTAATTTCAATTTTATCCATAATGCTACCTGTAAATAGTCTAATTAGCAAAGAGGTTATTGAAAATGTGCTCACAACGAGACTCGCTTCAAGATTACTTCCTCCAGTGGCCTTTGCATATGCAGGTAAAGTTGGTGTCAGCATATAAAAAGCTAAATATATAAATAAATTTGAAAATAGCATTAATATATAGCTTCTAGTCCATAGTTTTGTTGTACTCGATTGAATTTTTGTTTCCAAATTAGTTCCTCCTGTCTTATATTAAATTGTCTATATTTCCATCAATTTGTAAAAAAACTCCATTAAATATTTTTAATTTTTCGTAAGATATACCTTTAAGAACATCATTGAATATTTCCTCTAAAAACGGAGCAACTTCTTTACATGTACTTAAACCAGCTTCTGTTATGTATATAAAAATGGAACGTCTGTCTTCTTTACTTGGATGCCTTTCAATGAAGTCTTTTCTTTCAAGTATGTCAATTATTCTAGTTAAAGTAGACTGATCTTTACCCGAAACTTCGGCTAAATGCTTTTGACTTATTTTGTTTTGTTTAGATAATCTCATCAATACTGCCCATTGCTCTGTTGTAAGGTTAAACTTCATCAGCCTGCTATTGAGGTAATGTATTAGTTTCTTATTAATTTTGTTTGTTAGCGCTCCAATATCTTGGTCATAAGATTCAAACATATTTTGTCATCTCCTTTCAATAAACTTGTTGTATCAATAGTTGTTATATCAATAATTAGTACAACAACTATTATACACTCTTTTATATTTCTTTTCAACAAGGAAAAATATTTAGCTTTTTAATTGCACTTCGAAGCAGATCCTCTTGAAGTATAGAAATCTTTCATATTCATATCCCATTGCTAGGACACGTATTTGCCTTTGCCTAAAAGTACATGGTATTTTGCCCTAAGGTACAATTGCAGTAATTGTATATTTGCTTTAAGATAAATACATAGTTAATTTTACATTTAAGATACTAATATAAAACACAAAGGATGGATAAGAATGTCAAATGCATTATTTATAAGTATGTTCGGTACAGGACACGTTAACCCTACTATTGGTCTAGTCAAAGAATTAATGAATAGAGGAGAACAGGTTACCTATATTTCTGGTGAGGAATTCAGAGAAAAAATAGAAAAGACAGGAGCTAAATTTAAAGGCATTAAGAATCTATCAAATTCGAAAGATAATAAGCCACCATTGGAGACAATTGGTAGGTTAGAAGAAATGATTGAAGAAATACTTGAAATTGTATTTAATGCAAAGGAAAAATTCGATTATATTATTTACGATGCAGCCTTTATTATAGGTAATGAAGTGGGGAGAGTGTTAAAAATACCTACAATTTGTTCTATTACCACTTTTGCAACGAATGAAAATACAAATATTCTTTCAGATCTATTTAAGAAATTCGGCCCTAAAATACAGCCACTTTTAACTAGTTCAGTTTACATAAATTTCGTTAAGAATTTACAAGAAAAATATGATATAAAGTTTCCTAGTATATTCACTGCAGTTGGTGGCACAGGCACGATTAATATTGTATATACCTCTAAGTATCTTCAAATTTGTGGTGAAAGCTTTGATGAAAGTTATAAGTTCATTGGACCATCAATAGCCGATAGAAAAGAAGATATGTTCCTTTCTTTAGAAACTAATGATAAGAAGAAAGTTATTTATATATCTTTAGGTACAATATTTAATAATTCTATTGAGTTTTATGAAAATTGCTTCAAAGCTTTTGATAATATGGATGTAAAGATTATTATGTCTATAGGTAAAAATATAGATGTTAATACATTTAAATCTATTCCATCAAATTTTGTTGTTCGGAATTATGTATCTCAACTTGAGATTTTAAAACAAGCAGATGTGTTTATCACCCATGGTGGTATGAACAGTACAAATGAAGGTTTGTATTATGATGTTCCATTGATTCTTATTCCTCAATTTGCAGATCAGCCTTTTGTAGCAAAGAGAGTAGCAGAACTCGGTGCAGGTATTATTATTGAAAAAGATAAAGTTACCCCTGAGATATTGAAGCAGTCAGTAGTTAAGATTCTTTCAGACAATAATTTTAGAATAAACAGTGAAAAAATTGGAAAATCACTCAGAGAAGCGGGAGGGTATAAAAAAGCTATTGATGAGATACTTAATTTAAAAAATGAAAAATAGCCTCAATTAAGTACCTTATATAAATAAAAATAATTCAAAGAGAAAATAGAGGAATACAAATGAGTAAAAAAATATTATAGTCAAATGATATGCTCCCCTCATTTGACTATAATATTTAAGTAGGTGTATTTAAATGTTATCTTTAATACATTTACAATTTTAACTGCATTAAGAGGTCGTAACGGAAATTTAAGAGTAATAATTTTATCTTCATCATAATTAAGGGTGCATCTATTTATTTAATTACTGAGCGGCCAACCATTTCATAATTGTTGTTGTTCTTTTACCGTTAATGGTATCTATACACTGGTTGTTATATACATAAATCCATGACCAATGTCCCATGTATTCATATGGTGTACCATCTGCTTTTTTATATAAATCTGTAGTATCAACTAAATGTAATCGTTTATCGATATCTTTATATAGACTTTTTTCATTAATTGTCAATACTTTTTTATTCTAAATATTCCCTTAATTGAAAGATTTTAATCCCCCTATAAATATACCAATTTTTATTAACTATGTTTTTTAATATAATGGATACACTATTAATGCACTGAATATATACAGTGTAATTTCTATATTGTAAAGGAGAATAATTATGAATAAAAATAATTTAGAA
>DHIM01000219.1 GCA_002403785.1 Clostridium sp. UBA4746 | reverse complement strand
GAATTATATAATTAATAATAAGTTTGATATTATTATTATCAATTGTTTCATTACTCTTAATATAATATTCTATTAGTCCTTTTAAATTGTTTTTAATTTGCTGTAACAACACCTTGTTAGATAAATTTGGAAAAAGACCATTATCACTTATTAAATTAATAATTAGAGTAACATCTAAAATCCCCACTTCAAAAACTTTTGTCCAAATATCATTTAACATATTTTGAAGTCTTATGCTGATGTCTTTATCTAATCCCTCACTAAACCTTTTATAACAAAATCCTATTTTTTTTAATTCTTTATCTAAACTATATAAATTTTCATAATAGTCTTTCTCGTTAGTTTTTATACCAATAAACCTATAAAAATATTTGGGGATAGTAACAACATTTGAATTATATTTGAATTTGCTTCTTTTATAAATCTCTGTTTTTAAACTACTTATTATATCTTCATTAATGTCCAAATTTACAGTTTGAATTTCTAAATTATTTAAATTATTCTTCTCCATATTCACCTCACCTTTTCAATTGTATTTTCTCGTAAATATAGCTTACTTATCCATACTAATTATACCATATTAATCTAATGTTTTTCATTGTAATATATTGAAAAGACATTTTATATTACTGAAAATTATTAAATTAATCTTACTTTTTGTCAAACGATTTTTTTTATTAAAACTATTCTTTTATACACAAAAAAGGTGTAATATATATATAGTATGATTTACTTTATATGCAACTGTGTCAAACGTTTATACACTTTTTATATTTTATATAATATAAGGCGTAAAATTGCTTTTTAGTCATTATATTGATTAAAACTTTATAATTGTTATCTACAAGAAAACTACAAGGAGGTTTATTATGGGACTTTTGACATTCAAAAAAGGTATTCACCCTAATGATAGAAAAGACTTAAGTATGCACGAAGCAATTCAATATCTGCTTCCAAAAGGCAACTTGGTATTTCCTATGCAACAACATATTGGAGCGCCTTGCGAACCTTTAGTAAAAAAAGGTGATAGAGTACTTATGGACCAAAAGATAGGTGAATCCAAAGCTTTTGTATCTGCACCAATATATTCAAGTATATCTGGAACTGTAATTGACGTAGCACCGCGCCTACATAGTAACGGAACAATGGTATTGTCTATTATTATCGAAAACGATAACACTTATGAAAAATCACATACTATGACTCCTCGCAGTGATTATGAAAAACTGTCCAAAAATGAACTAGTGGATATTATTAAAGAAGCTGGCATCGTAGGTATGGGTGGAGCAGGTTTTCCAACTCATATTAAGCTTACCCCTCCAGAAGGTAAACCCATCGACAGCATTATAATTAATGCTTCTGAGTGTGAACCATATTTAACCTGTGATTACAGATTGATGCTAGAAAAATCAAATGAAATAGTTTTGGGTTTAAAAATCATTCTTCAAATGTTCCCCGATGCGTCCGGGTATATTGGAATAGAAGATAATAAACCTGATGCAATTGAGGCCATGAAAAAAGCTTCAGAAAACATTAATAATATACAAGTTACTCCCTTGATTACAAAATATCCTCAAGGTGCAGAAAAACAATTGATTTATTCAATTACTGGTAGAGAAGTACCTTCTGGAAAACTTCCCGCAGATGTTTCCTGCATAGTTCAAAATGTTGATTCTGCATTTGAGATATATAATGCAGTAGTAAATGGTATACCTCTTACAGAACGAGTTTTAACAGTAACTGGTGAAGCAATTAAAAATCCACTGAATTTAAGAGTAAAATTTGGAACTTCTATAGAAGAAGTTATCGAGGCTGCTGGTGGTTTTAAAGAAGAACCTGTTAAAGTAATTTCAGGTGGTCCTCTAATGGGAACAGCTTTAAGTTCTCTAGGCACTCCTGTAATTAAAGGAACCTCAGGGATACTTTGTTTAACAAAAAATCAAGCTAAATTAGAAGAAGAATCTAGTTGCATAAGATGTGGAAAATGCATGGGTGTCTGTCCAATGCAATTAAACCCAACTAAACTTAACTCTTTAGTTTTAAGAGGCAAATATGATGATTTTGAAGAATATCATGGTATGGATTGTATTGAATGTGGTTGTTGCTCTTATGGATGTCCAGCAAAACGTCATTTAACACAAACTTTACGTGAAGGTAAACGAACAGTTAATATTAATAGAAGAAAAAAATAGATAGAGGTGACTTATATGTATACAGTATCTTCATCCCCACACATAAAATCAAATGATTCCGTGCAGGGTATAATGAGAGACGTAATAATAGCATTAATACCTGCTACCTTTGCTGGAATATATTTTTTTGGAATGAAAGCATTTTTAGTTACATTAGTATCTGTGCTATCATGTATTGCAGCAGAAGCATTATGGCAAAAACTTACCCACAGAAAAATTACAATTAGAGACCTTAGTGCTGTTGTAACTGGTTTATTACTTGCTTTTAACTTGCCAGCGGCTGTTCCACTTTGGCTCCCTGTAATTGGAGGATTTTTCGCAATAATTATAGTAAAGCAATTTTTTGGAGGAATAGGACAAAATATAATGAACCCTGCTTTGGCTGCTAGAGCATTTTTACTTGCTTCTTGGCCAGTTCACATGACTAATTTCACTGTAGATGGCACGTCAGCTGCTACGGCCCTTGGAATACTTAAAACAGGTGGTGCTCATTTGCCTAGTTTAATGAATGTTTTTATTGGCAACGTGGGTGGTTGCATTGGTGAAACTTCTGTACTTGCCTTACTAATTGGTGGAGCTTATCTACTATATAGAAAAGTAATAAGCTGGCATACTCCAGTAGCATTTATTGGCAGTGTATTTATATTAACTCTCATATTAGGCAGAGATGGTTTAATGACTGGAAATGCATTATATGAAATTTGTGCTGGAGGCTTAATGATTGGTGCTATATTTATGGCAACCGATTATACAACTTCTCCAATGACTAAAAAAGGACAAGTTATCTTTGGTGTTGGATGCGGAATTTTAACCACCGTAATACGTTTATATGGTGGTTATGCTGAAGGAGTATCCTACTCTATATTAATAATGAGCTTATTCGTTCCATTCATTGATAAATTTACTGCTCCACGTATTTTTGGGGAGGTGAAATAATTGAAAGAAAATATAAGATTAGGTTTGATTTTACTTTTAATTACAGGTGTTGCAGGATTGTTACTAGGTGGTGCCTTTGAAATAACTAAAGCACCTATTGCAGCTTCCATTGAAGCTAATAGACAAACTGCTATGAAAGAAATATTACCCTTGGCTGATAAATTTTCAAAATCAGATGTAAAAATTAAAGGTAATGATAAGGTCTTAGAGGTAAATTCTGGACTAAAGGGCACTGAAATAACCGGCTATGCTATAAAAGTTGCTCCAAAGGGATACGGTGGTCCAGTAGAAATCATGGTTGGAATATCAACTGATGGAAAAGTTACTGGGATTAAAATTTTATCTCATACTGAAACCCCCGGTCTTGGCGCTAATGCTCCAGAGCCTAAATTTTCAGATCAATATAAAAATAAACCTTTAAAAGAAAAATTAGAAGTTGTAAAAGTAGCCCCAACAAGTGAAAATCAAATACAGGCTATTACAGGCGCCACTATTACATCCAAAGCTGTAACGCTTGGTGTTAACAATGCTATTGATTTTTACAACTCTTCATTGAAAGGAGATAAAAAATAATGAGCATATTTTCTGAAAGGTTAAAAAACGGTATAGTAACCGAAAATCCACTATTTGTGCAAGTTCTAGCTACATGCCCTACTCTAGCTGTTACCACCAGCGTAAACAATGCTATAGGTATGGGACTTGCAGCTACAGCAGTGCTTATTGGTTCTAATCTTTTTATATCAGGATTAAGAAAAGTAATACCTGATAAGGTTCGTATACCTGCTTACATCACAATAATAGCTGCTTTTGTTACATTAATACAGTTCTTATTGCAAGGATTCGTTCCCTCTCTTTATAATTCTTTAGGCATCTTTATTCCACTTATAGTTGTTAACTGTGTAATTCTAGGACGTGCTGAAGCCTATGCTTCAAAAAACAAAGTACTTCCTTCAGTTTATGATGCTATAGGAATGGGACTTGGTTTTACAGTAGCATTAGTAATCGTTGGTACGATAAGAGAATTACTAGGAGCTGGTTCAATATTGGGATTTAAGGTATTGGGGAACTCCTTTGAACCTGCTATAATTATGATTTTAGCTCCTGGAGCTTTTATTACCTTGGGAATAATAATGGCTTTGTTAAATCAAAAATCAATAAATAAAACTAATAAAGTTTATAATAAAATTGCACATTTTCATGAAATTGATCCAGAAACTGGTGAGTGTACTGGATGTGGGTCTTGCGCTCATAGTTGCAAAAAATAATTTAACTTTGTTAAGAAAGGCGGATGAAAATGAAACTTTTTTCAATCTTTATAAGTGCATTTTTAATAAATAACTTCCTATTAGTTAAATTCCTTGGAATATGTTCTTTTCTTGGGGTTTCTAAAAAAACTGAAACTGCAAAAGGTATGGGACTAGCAGTAGTGTTTGTTATGTTCATAGCTTCATTTATGTGTTACGGAGTATACAATTGGATTTTAGTTCCTTTAAACATAACCTATTTATCAACTCTAGCCTTCGTTCTAGTTATTGCAGCACTCGTACAATTTGTTGAGATGGTCATAAAAAAAACTCAGCCAGGTCTGTATAAAGCACTTGGAATATATCTTCCTTTAATAACAACTAACTGTGCACTTCTTGGTATGGCGGTTATAAATATAGGTGAAAAGTATAACCTAATAGAATCCATGGTTAATGCTCTTGGCGCTGCTCTTGGATACATGCTTGCCATTGTACTTCTTTCAGGTCTAAGAGAAAGAATGGAAGAAAGTGATAATATGCCACTAGCATTCAGAGGTCTACCTATTTCACTAGTTACAGCTGGCTTAATGGCTATCGCATTTTTAGGCTTTAGCGGCTTAAAATTGGGAGGTATTTAGATGGATATAAATAATTTAATTTACCCAGTAATAAGCATCGGTGGTATGGGACTTGTATTTGGAGTAGTTCTTGGTTATGCCAACAAGAAATTCCACGTACCAATCGACCCTAAAGTACCAGTAGTTAGAGAAGCATTACCTAGCGCAAATTGTGGTGGCTGTGGATATGCTGGTTGTGATGCTTATGCGGCAGCCGTAGTTGAGGGATATACCCCCATAAATTTATGCAGCGCAGGTGGAAGTTCTGTTGCTGAAAAGATCGGACAAATAATGGGTATAGCAGTAGAAACTTCTAATCCCCAGGTTGCGTTTGTTAAGTGTAAAGGAACCTGTGACAAAGCAAAAGAGAAATATGAATATGATGGGATCAAAGATTGTCGCCAAGCAGTTATTGCTCCTGGTGGTGGTCCTAAAGCTTGCGCTAATGGCTGTTTAGGTTTTGCAAGTTGTGTAAGGGCTTGCGAATTTAATGCCCTCCACGTCATAGATGGTGTCGCTGTAGTATATAAGAATAATTGTGTGGCTTGTGGTGCGTGTATAGAAGTATGCCCTAAGGATTTAATAGAGTTTGTTCCAGTTGATCAAGAAGTACTTATTGAATGTAACTCAAAATTAAAAGGTAAAGCAGTAAAGGAAAATTGTGAAGTTGGATGTATTGCTTGCCAAATGTGTGTGAAAATTTGCCCAACGCAGGCAATTACTATGGTTAATAACTTAGCTGTAATAGACTTTGAGAAATGTATCCAATGTGGCAAATGTGCCGCTAAGTGTCCTACAAAAGCTATTTCTAAACCTCTAAAAGATCATGAAAACTTGAGTGAATCTGTAAGTAAATAGTTATATAATATAAGTAGAAGGTTTAATATAATCTTCTGCTTATCTTTTTTATTTTACAAATTTTAAGGTAAGCTCAAAATATGAGACTTACCTTAATTCAGATTTTATGAATATTCCGTAAATTATGACCATTAATTATTGGCTAATTATTTTTCTTTCACAGGAATCCAAATCTCACTTATATAATCTTGAGATTGTAAATCTCCTTCCGTATAAACTTCAATATCATAATCTGAAATCAACTCATATTCCGCCTGAAAAAATTAATTTATGGAATTTATAATATCGTGAAAAAGTGTTGTTATCGTTGAAGGAATAATAATAGGATAGGAAATTTTCCGAAGTGACTTGCAATAAGAAGCGAAAAAACTATTGAAATTCCATTAAGAAATTCTTGTTTTGCGAATGCAAAATTCTCGTAAGCCTGCCATGGACGGCAGGCTAGCGAACCCGAGCCAGGACGGCGAGTGTGAGCGCTAGAGGATTTTATATGAGCAAAAGATTAGAATTTCTTAATGGAATTTCCGGTTTCGAGCTCGTTTGCAAGGAACGCAGGAAAATCGCCCTATCCTTTTTATAATCTTTTATCTAGTGATAATATTTTTTCTAATCTACTTTTTAAAATACTGACTAAAATTCCAATAAAATACCCTGTAACAATAGCCGCAATTAATAACAACGGTAAATATACATATATCCGTAAATCATTAATTATGAAGGCAGCTACTAGTAGCTGGCCTACATTATGAAAAACAGCCCCACAAACGCTAATTGTAGGGATACTTAAGGAATTTTTAAAATACTTGTAAAGTAATACCATTACTATATTACTTAGCACTCCACCTGCAATGCTAAACATAAAAGCTGACATACTTCCTCCAAAAATAGAACCTAATAGGGTTCTTAAAATCATGATTAAAAATGCTTCTTTCCACCCAAGTAAAATTAATGCAACTAATGATATTGAATTAGCAAGTCCTAACTTTATTCCTGGAAATAGCACTGGAATCTGAGCCTCAATTAAATAAATAACTAAAGCCATCGCCACTAGCATACTAAGCAAAACCAATCTTTTAGTCTTTTTCATATTATCACCTGCATCTTTTAATTTTAGAATGTACCACCATCAATGCTCTTATCTTGATTACCCTGAATATTAATTATTAGTTTAAAAGGTAAACATACAATCATCTCACCTGGCTGCGAAATCGATCCACTTTTAACACATTCTTTATGTGGACAATTAGCAGCAATTATACTAATACTATTATGTTTAACTACTATGGTATTATAATGATCCTTATCTGTTTTTATAGTAAACTCTTCCTGTTTTACCACCTTACTTAAATCAATAGTTCTAATTACCTTGCCAGCATGTTTAATAACTGCAATATTTTCTGAACCCTTAACTGACATTTTATATATTGAAGTAGCACCTAAGGTTATTACCACAATAATTAAAAGTATTATACCAACTATCTTATCGCCCTTTTTCATAAGTGAACTCCTTGTTTGTTAAATTAAAATTATCTTTAAGCCCCGGTGTAACGTATATTTTTTTATCATTTGTTATAAAAATAGCCTCTACATCTTTCATAGACTCTATTAATTTAAGCCCTTTATCTAGGCCCAAAATGTAAGTACTTGTAGATAGTGCATCTCCATCAATTGACTTATCTGATACAATGGTTGTACTTATAAGACCTTTATTTGCTGGGTATCCATTTTTAGGATCAAATATGTGATGATACCTTATTCCGTCCTTAATAAAGAATCTTTCATAGTTGCCTGATGTAACAATTGATTTATCAGTAACACTAATTGTTCCTAAATATTCTCCACGTGTACTTAATGGGTCCTGTATTCCTATATTCCAATCACTTCCATCAGTTCTACTTCCTAGAGCATAAACATTACCACCTAAATTTATAAGAGCACTACTAACTTTATTATTTAATAAAACCTTTTTTACCTCATCGGCAGTATATCCCTTTGCTATAGCACCCAAATCTATGGCTTGATTTGTTCGCTTTAACTTAACCGTTGAATTTTTCTTATCAAAAATAATATCTTTATAGTCAACAAATTTTAACTTTTCATCAACTTCTTTTTTTGAGGGAACTCTCTCTTTGTCAGTTCCTATACCCCACAGCGATACAATTGGCCCTATTGTTGCATCGAGGGCACCTCCAGTTAATTTACTGTATTGAACAGATTTTTCTATAACTGTATATGTATCTGCACTTAGTTTCTCTCCTGAAACTCCAGCTTTTGCATTTAATTTACTAACTTCGGAGTTTTTAATATTAACAGACATCTTTTTTTCTATATTATTTACTTCCTTTATAGACGCTTCTGTTGCTTTTTCTGCATTTTTACCATACACCTTAAAATTTATAATTGTATTCATCATGAATGTCTCTTTTTCAACAGGTTTATCATTGCTTTTGCAAGATATTAAAAATGTTGATATAGTTAATAGTAAAAGTATATACCATGTCTTACGTGAATTTTTTATGTTACCCACCACCTCTAGCTTGTCTTCAAATATATTATACCATATATAGAATTCAAATAAGCTCCAACCTAATGATTGAAACATATGGAATTTATACTAAATTTAAAAACGCTGAAACAAAATCTCAGCGTTTTAAAATACCTATAAATAATTTGTCAATTTTATGTGTTAAGTTCTTGGTATTTCATTCTAATATGCCCTTTGATCTCCATTTAAAATGTTTTCAATTTCTACTGCCATTTCACGACCTTTTTTATAGGAGTTAAGTCTATCTTGGGGTATAGAGTCTTTGTACTTGTCCTCACCAGAAAGAAAATCTACGATTCCTTTTTTTGCACTTGGCACATCTCCAACGTGGTCTATTCCATTAACCTCTTTTAATTTTGAAAAATCCATGAATATCCCTCCCTTTATATCTTATATACACTGAGTAGTAATTAATACTGTAGCATCTTAAGTATTAATTATAGGTTTCCCAATTTAGAATTTTTAATGTACTAATATAGTACTAGCTATCAATAAAAACATTTATGAATACTTACCTCATTTTTATTATTGTTTCATTTTTATAGCTATAGAAAGGTTTTTTATTGCTAATATTTCACTCAATTTAGCATCAAGCAGTCTTTTCTGGTATCTTTTTTCATATAATATTTTACAATCCATTACTTATTATAAAATTATTCGTATAATATAATCCCTTTAATACTAAAAAACATTATAAATTGCATATACAAAAAACATATGTTATACTAATTTAAAATTTGCAGTAGTTAAGTATTTTTTTCATCAGCAATTTTATGTATATACTGTAATAATTTTCGGGGGTACTTATGGAAAATAATCTTAAGGAAACTTTAAGAAAAAATATGCTGCATCAAAGAAAAAATATGAAAATTCAGGATGTAAATGCTTTTAGCAATAAAATTATAGGCACAATTATGAAATTACCACAATTTATAAATTGCAAAAATATTATGTTATACTTAAGTTTCAATAAAGAGGTTGATACCTCTCCTCTTGCTACATGGTGTTTGGATAATGGCAAAACAGTAATTGCCCCCTATTGTATACAATCGGAGCGAAAAATAATACCCTTTAAAATAAATAATCTTACAAATGATCTTACTAAATCTACTTTCGGTATTATGGAGCCAAATCATAAATTGCTAGAGAAAACTAATATTGAGGCTATAGATTTAATCATAGTTCCTGGCGTAGTATTTGATAAGCACTGCAATAGAATAGGTTTTGGCGCTGGTTATTATGATAGATTTTTAACTGAAAAGCCCAAAAATACTCCTGCTATAGGTATAGCCTACGATTATCAAATAACTGATAAAGTTCCTACCGATGAATATGATATACCTCTAGATTTCATAATCACTGAAAAAAGAATAATCTATCCTAAATAACTTAAAATCAAGTTTTTTATAATTAAATATATTACAAAATACATATTTAATTACAATAATATTGGAGGTGGACCCCTTTGAAAAAAAGAATAGCTGCTTTCTTTGATATTGATGGTACTCTCTATAGAGAAGGGCTAATAACAGAGGTATTTAAAAAATTAATCAAAAGCGAACTAATAGAAAATGATAGATGGTACAAAGAAGTAAAACCCTTTTATGTTAAATGGGATAAGCGAATAGGAAATTACGATAATTACTTGCTTAAGATGGCTGATATTTATTCCGAAGCCATAATTGGACTTCATAAGTGTCAAATTGATTTTATTGCTAAACAAATTGTAAAACAAAAGGGAGATAGAGTTTATACCTACACCCGTGATAGAATTAAATGGCATAAAAATCAAGGTCACATAATTATCACCATATCAGGCAGCCCCATTGAACTTGTACGTGAAATGTCTATAAAATACGGTTTTGATGACTATATAGGAACAAAGTATGCTTTAGATGAAAATAATATTTACACTGGAGAAATTACTCCTATGTGGGATAGTGTAAGCAAAAAAGCTTCCATAGAAAGTTTTGTATGTAAATATAATATTGATTTAGATCAAAGTTATGCTTATGGCGATACTTCAGGTGATTACACTATGTTAAAATTAATTAGCCATCCCGTAGCAGTAAACCCTACCAAAGAGTTGCTACTAAATATTCTAGACGATAGTGAACTAAGAGAAAAAATCAATATAATGGTAGAAAGAAAAGATGTGGTTTACAAGTTACTTCCAGAACACATACACATATAATATGTTTCCTTGATTTCCTAATAAATATACTTTATTTAACTATAAAACTACTATATAATATTATTATGTAGCAGTTTTTTTAATTATCATAGCATGTTTTATTTTGAAAGGGGTTATATGGTGTTACGAGACTTATTTATTAACGGTACAATACTAATTTCCTTTATTTTTATAAATAGTCAGATATTTAAGAGAATTTTTTTAACCTTATCTGTCTCGTATAAATATAAATTTTTATATGGATTAACGCAAGGAATCCTAGGCATTATATTAATGTTATTTACCATCCACATTACTCCTAAAGTTATTATGGATTTTCGTCATGTTCCAATACTATTAGCCGCTCTTTATGGTGGTGGATTTACCTCAATCATTGCTGGCACAACAATTGCAATATTTAGAATGATTTATTTTGGTGTTAGCACCCCAGCTATAATAGCCTCTATTAATATGCTTATTATCGCTATTTCTTGTTCTATTATATCAAGGTTAAATCTAAATGAATTAAAAAAATGGACTTATATGAACTTTATAAGCTACTTGTTAATTGCTTTTGTATATTTATTAATTATTCAAGATTCAATAGTCCTTAGAAATACCCTTGTTTATTTTTGGCTAGCTTCCTTAATTATTGGAATACTAGCATATTATATTGCAAACTACATGAATACTTCAATTAAATTACTTAATCGATTAGAACATGAGTCAACTATAGATTTTCTTACTGGCTTAAATAACGTTAGACAATTTGATAATTCCCTAAATGAGTCTTTAATAAATGTTAAAAACAAGAATGAACATTTGTCTATTCTTATTATTGATATAGATTTTTTTAAAAAAGTAAATGACACTTATGGTCATTTAGCTGGCGATTCTATATTACAGCAATTAGGGGTTGTATTATCTACCTCTAGTAGAAGTTTTGATATTGTATCTAGAATTGGTGGGGAAGAATTTTCTGTTATTTTACCTGATTGTCCAAGTCAGCAGGCCCTAGAAGTTGCAGAGCGCTTAAGGTTAGCTGTAGAAACCAATGAATTTATTTTACAGGATGAAATTAAAATTAATATTACCATATCTATAGGTGCTGCTACTTATCCTGATAATGTATTCGATTTAGACAAACTTGTAAACGCGGCAGACACTGCATTATATTCTGCTAAACGTTCTGGGAGAAATAAAGTATGTCACCCCTAAAATTTTAATTATCCTATGGAGTTTCGGCATATATGATGTTCTGTTAATAAAGATTGAGATATAAAAAGCTCCCTACTTTCAAATATCGCATGTATTTGAAAGTGAGGTGCTAATAGTATATTTAAATTATCTTTTGTTTGAGAATCTTTTTTTTGATACTACTGAATATATAATCCATATTAATAACAAACATCCAATTGTTATATTTGTTATTGTATCTTTTAATAAAGGTATACCCTGTCCAAGTAAGGTACCAATTAAGATTATCCCTCCAAATGAAATTAAAACAATCTTATTTAGTTTTATATATTCATCGAAATTCTCACCCTTATAATTTCTGCCCTGTTTCTTCTCAAAATTCAAACCAGAAGCAACAGCCGCCGCACCCATCATAATAAATATAATAGTAAACACACTATCGCCTAGTCCCATCTAAAATACCCCCTTATACTACATAAATTTTAGTAATATTATATCATAAATATACATGAAGATAAAAACAACTTAGGGACGCATAACAATTATTAATTGTTATGCGTCCCTAATGAACAACCACACCCATAGTGTTTCTTAAAATAATAGCTGAATAGTAAGCATGTAATCTGTCAGAAGGACTTGCAATAAGAAACGATAAAACTATTGAAATTACATCTAAAAATTCTTCTTTTGAGAATATAAAATTCTTGTAAGCCTGCCAGGACGGCAGGCTAGCGAACCTGAAGCAGGATGCCGAATGTAAGCGCTAAAGCATTTTTTATGAGCAAAAGATTAGAATTTCTTAATGAAATTTCTAAGTTAAAGTTCGCTTGCAAGGCCACAGGAGAAATTTCATGCTTCATTATCCTAAATTTCTCTTAATAAATTTGCCATTTCTATTGCGCTTACTGCAGCATCATACCCTTTATTACCTGCTTTAGTCCCTGCTCTTTCTATAGCTTGCTCTATATTCTCAGTAGTAAGCACTCCAAAAATAACTGGAACTCCTGTTTCGAGTGATACAGAGGCAATTCCTTTAGTTACCTCACCAGATACGAATTCATAATGGGATGTAGCGCCTCTTATTACTGCTCCTAAACATATCACACCATCATACTTACCAGACTTAGCCATTTTTTTTGCAACTAAAGGTATCTCAAATGCACCAGGAACCCACGCAATTTCAACATTTCCTTCTTCAACACCGTGACGTTTCAAGCCATCTAATGCTCCTGATAATAATTTGCCACCTATGAACTCATTAAATCTTGCCACAATTATTCCAAACTTTAATCCTTCTGCTATTAACTTACCCTCATATATTTTCATGTCTTATCCTCCTATTAATTTAATGTGCTTAATTTTTAAATACATATTACTATGCATAACATACTAGCATAATAAGTTATTATTTTATAATGATATGTTTATTTAACATCTAACAAGTGACCCATTTTTTCTTTTTTAGTTCGCAAATAAAACTCATCTTTTTCATTATGATTCATTATTATTGGTACTCTTTGAACTATATCAATACCATAGCCTGAAATTCCTGTTATCTTTTTAGGATTGTTAGTCATAAGTCTTATCTTTGTAGCACCTAAGAGTTCCAATATCTGAGCTCCTATACCATAGTCTCTCATATCTACTGGGAACCCTAAAGCTAAATTTGCTTCTGCGGTATCCATTCCTTTATCTTGAAGACTGTAAGCCTTTAGCTTATTAATTAATCCTATGCCTCTCCCTTCCTGCCTCATATATAGCAAAATACCACTATCTTCTTTTGATATAGCCTTCATAGCTGCATCATATTGTTCTCCACAATCACATCTCATAGATCCTAATGCATCGCCTGTAAGGCATTCAGAATGCACCCTCACAAGTACAGATTCACTTTTTGTTACATCTCCTTTAACTAATGCTACATGATGTTCTCCATTTACTTTATTTACAAATCCATAAATAGTAAATTCTCCATATCTAGTTGGCATTTTAGCTTGAGTTACCATTTCTACAAGGCATTCTGTTTTTCTTCTATAAGCAATTAAATCTACTATAGTAATCATTTTTAAATCATGTTTTTTTACATACTCTATAAGCTGTGGCACTCTAGCCATTGACCCATCCTCATTCATAATTTCGCAAATTACACCTGCGGGATACAGACCAGCCATTCTTGCTAAATCTACTGCAGCTTCTGTATGACCACCCCTTTTTAGTACGCCACCATCTCTTGCTGCTAGAGGAAATACGTGACCCGGTCTATTAAAATCTTCTGAGGTCGATTCAGGATCCAAAACCTTTAAAATAGTAGTTGCTCTTTCAGCAGCAGATATTCCAGTGGTTGCAGTTACAGCATCAATAGAAACACTAAACGCTGTTCCATGTACATCAGTATTGTTTACAACCATTTGATTTATATTTAATTTATCTAATCTTTCTTTAACTATAGGCATACATATAAGTCCACGTGCATATTTTGCCATAAAATTTATATTTTCCTGACTAGCTTTCTCAGCTGCTATAATTATATCCCCTTCATTTTCTCTGTCTTCATCATCCACCACAACAACCATTTTACCATTTTTAATATCTTCTAAAGCTTCCTCAATACCACTAAATTTATACATTTTTCCACCCCTTAATCATCACTCTGATGATGTAATATTGTTTATTGCGTTTAAGCTCATTGATATTCATTAAAAACCATTTTCCTCAAGAAAACTCATATTAATAGATTTCTTCTCTTTTGGAGCGTTACCAAACATAAGCAGCTTTTCAACATACTTTGCCATCATATCACTTTCAAGGTTAACTACGTCCCCTATTTTCTTAGATACTAATGTAGTTTCACCCTTTGTATGAGGTATAATTGATACTTTAAAAATATTTTCATTAACATATGCTACAGTTAAGCTAATGCCGTCAATTGCTATCGAACCTTTATGTACAATATATTTTAATATATCCTTTGAAGTTTCGACAGACACCCAAGTAGCATTATCCTCAATGCTTAAATTCATAATAGTTCCCATTCCATCAATATGTCCACTTACTATATGACCGCCCAATCTATCACTAGCCCTAAGTGCTCTTTCTAAATTAACGTAGGAACCTGATTTCAATTTTCCTAAATTACTACACCTCATAGTCTCCGCCATTACATCAACACTAAAACTATCTTTATCAAATTCTGTTACAGTAAGGCAAACTCCATTGGTGCTAATACTGTCACCAAGTTCTACGCCACACATAATCTTTGCAGCAGTTATAGTAATTCTTGCAGACTTAGCACCTTTTGCAATTGACTTTATCTCTCCAATTTCCTCAATTAAACCCGTAAACATCTATTCACCTCCTTTACAACTAACTTATTTTTATTGTTCACAAGAATTTACTTAGATTTTTTTATATACCCTTCTATCATAATGTCTTCGTCGAACCTAATTACTTCAGTATCCGTAAGCATAATAGAATCCTTAACATGCTTAATCCCCACTCCACCTACTGGAGTTTTACCAGAAGTACCTCCAAATATTTTTGGTGATATAAATGTTATCACTTTATCAACAATACCTTTGTCTAATGCTGAGTAATTTAAAGTGCTTCCACCCTCAAGAAGAATGCTATCTATTCCCCTCTCACCTAGTACTCCCATTAAATAGATTAAATCTACCCATTTATCATTAGTTGGAGTGACAATAACTTCAACTCCCTTTTGTTTTATAGCTTCAATTTTAGTGTCACTCGCAAATTTTGTTGTAACTAAAATAGTTTTTGTTTTTTCATTACATTTTAATACCTTTGACTCTAGAGGTATTTTTGCTGTACTGTCTATAATTATTCTTATAGGGTTTTTGCTTATAATATCTTGTCTTCTTGTAGTAAGTTCCGGATCATCACTTAAGACAGTCCCAATTCCCACCATAATTCCAGTTACCATGTTCCTTAATTCATGCACATACAATCTAGATTTTTCATTACTTATCCACTTTGAATCCCCAGTAGAAGTTGCTATTTTCCCGTCTATTGTCATAGCCGTTTTCATTATACAAAATGGTTTTTTTTGAGTTATATATTTAATAAATATTTCATTTGTTTTTCTTATTTCGCGCTCCATTATACCTGTAGTAACTTCTATGCCGGCTTTTCTAAGAATTTCTATACCTCTGCCTGCAACTAATGAGTTAGGGTCTATCATCCCAACTACTACTTTAGATATTTTATTTCGAACAATGGCCTCTGCACAAGGAGGTGTTTTACCATAGTGTGCGCAAGGTTCCAAAGTTACATACATTGTTGCACCTTCTACATCGCAGGCGGCACTCTTAAAAGCATTAACTTCCGCATGCGGTCCACCAAAATGTTCATGGTATCCTTCGCCAATTATTTTGTTGTCCTTTACAATAACAGCACCAACCAGTGGATTAGGATTTACAAATCCTACTGCTTTTTTAGATAATTCAAGTGCTCTTTTCATATAATAATTGTCCAAATTATCACCTTCCTAACTCTATAATTTAAATAATAAAAGCCCTGAAAACAATGTTTTCAGGGCTTAATAAGCGAATTGTATATCTAGTTCAATCATCACCTACGGTGCTACCGACTAAATACATGTGCATTCAAAATACAAAATCATTTTATTAACTATCTTACTAGTAAATAAATGAAAATTTTCCGTATTTATTATCACTCTCCTTCTCTCATCCAGACTTTACTGTCGGCCCTGGAATTAAACCAGATCTACCTTTCGGCTCGCGGGCTATACCGCCGGTTGGGAACTTCGCCCTACCCTGAAGGATCTATTAAATTTTCAACCTAAGAATAACACTTTGTTATTTTATTGTCAAGTAAATATCTACATAATAATTTTTATAGACGTTTAAATTATTTAATCATATATATATGTACTTTTTTTTAAATTTTTACTTTACAAAGTTAATACGATAAATTAAAATTATACTAACAAGATTTACAAAGGAGTGTTTAATATGAAAAACAAACTTAAATTATTAATGGTTGCAATTCTTGCTACCGTTATTTTAGCTGGTTGTGGAAGCAAGAACACAACAGATAATTCTTTAAACGATGTAAAAAATAAAAAGGAACTAATAGTTGGTCTTGATGATAATTTCCCTCCAATGGGATTTAGAGGTAATAATGGTGAAATTGTAGGTTTTGACATTGATATGGCCAAAGAAGTAGGAAAGCGATTAGGCGTTAAAGTAACCTTCAAACCTGTAGAATGGGACGGTATTATGTTAAGTTTAAATAATAAAGACATTGATGTTATCTGGAACGGATTAACAATCACAGATAAAAGAAAAGAACAAATTGCTTTTTCAAAAATTTACCTTCAAAACAAACAAATAATTATGGTAAGTAGCAAATCAAAGATTTCTAAAAAAAGTGATTTAAGTGATAAAAGTGTTGGACTACAGTTAGGTAGTAGCAGTGAAACCGCACTTGCTAAAGATAAAACTCTTACTAACTCACTAAAACAAGTAAAAAAATACTCAAACAACACAGAAGCTTTATTAGATTTAAAAGCTGGGCGTATTGACGCTGTTATAGTAGACGAGGTAGTTGGCAGATACTATGCTAGTAAAAAAACTGGTGATTACAAAGTACTTGATGAAAATTTAGGTGTAGAAGATTATGGAGTAGGTTTAAGAAAAACTGATACGAGCCTTACTGCTGAAATAGATAAACTACTAGGAGAAATCAAAAGTGATGGAACAGCAAATGCTATATCAAAAAAATGGTTTGGCAAGAATATAATCTATAAATAATAAGTAACTACTCAAACATTCCTTTTACTAAATGTTTGAGTAGTTACTATAACGATTATGAATTTTTTTAAAGGAGTGTTATATTTGACTAATTTAATAGATACTACAACTTATATTTTACAAGGGAGCATATTTACAATTGAGTTGTATATTGCAACAATTATTTTTTCTATACCCCTAGGAATAATAGGTGCACTAATCAAAGTCTCAAGTTTAAAAATACTTAGTAAATTTGTAGACATTTATACTTGGCTTTTTCGTGGAACACCCTTACTTCTTCAACTTTTTTTCACATATTTTGGGCTTCCTATCATTGGCATTAGGTTTTCTCCTTTTACTGCCGCAACTCTTACATTTTCTTTGAATTACGGAGCATATTTTACAGAAATATTTAGATCTGGCATTCAATCTATAGATAAAGGACAATATGAGGCCGCCAAAGTGTTAGGCATGAGTTATAGACAAACTATGTCGAAAATAATACTACCTCAGGCCTTTAAACGAATAATTCCGCCCACTTGTAATGAGGGAATTACTCTAATAAAAGATACGGCTTTAGTAGCTGCAATCGGATTACAAGATATACTTCGCGCTGCTAGAGAAATTGTAACAAGAGATTTTACAATCACTCCCTTTTTTATTGCAGCAATAATATATTTAATATTTACTTCCCTTATTGTTATGGCATTTAGAAAGCTTGAAAAAAAATATTCAGTCTACGAATAAAGATAATTGCGTTAAATGAAGGATGGTGTAACTATGGATTTACTCAAGATATGTAAAATTAATAAAAATTATGATAATAACCAAGTTTTAAAGAACGTATCTTTCAACCTAAAAAAGGGCGAAGTAATATCAATTATCGGCCCTTCTGGATCTGGTAAAAGCACTCTTCTTAGATGCATAAGTGGACTTGAGCATATGGATAGTGGTCTCATTGAATTCAATGGAACAACTATTGCCGAAGCTAAAAAGAAATTTAATAACATTAAAACAATTAATGCTTATAAGAAGATAGGCATGGTTTTTCAAAATTTTAATTTATTCCCACATAAAACAGTTCTCGAAAATATAATTCAATCTCCTATTATAGTTAATAAAATTGATAAAAAAGATGCTATAGATATTGCAACTAAACTGCTAATAAAAGTAGATTTGTTAGATAAAATTAATTCTTATCCCTGCACCCTTTCCGGAGGACAAAAACAGAGAATTGCTATTGCCAGGTGCCTTGCGATGAACCCAGAATTAATTTTGTTTGATGAACCAACTTCTGCATTAGACCCAAGGTTAGTCAGTGAAGTATTGAAAGTCATTAAAGATCTTGCACTGGAGAAGATATCACTCGTAGTAGTTACTCACGAAATGCAATTTGCAAGGGAAATATCGGATAAAATTATTTTTATGGAAGATGGAGAGATACTAGAGAACTCCACTCCAGAATTATTATTTTCAAACCCTAAACATGAAAGAATAAAACAATTTTTAAGTTTGTCATAAAATAGCAATATAAAAAAAACAAATGAATTAAATAAATTAAACTCATTTGTTTTTTGCTAAATTATACTAATAACTTTCAATTCCCGGGAAATATACTCTTTTCATTCTAATATATCATCTCTTTATATGACAAACTAATATATTCTGTCCATATATTTATTAAACACATTAAAGACATTTAGCAGTTGTTTTTACATGTTTTTAATTTAAGGCCTTTCTAGCCATATACTTAGAGTAGTTAAATTCAAACCAGGAATGTTCCAATGCTAACTCTTTATTTTTACTTTCTAAATAAATAATAATTTCATTAGAAATAGAAGTGTCAGAATCATTTTTAAGCTTAGCTATCTCTGGAATAGCATCATAGGATAAACTTTCTAAATATAACACGTCAATCTTCTGGGTTTTATAGTATATATCTATATTTCTTTGAGCAATTATTTTATCTACATTGATGTAGTTTACTAATATATACATAATCAAAACTATTACTATTAAAAACCTTATTAACTGCAATCTTTCTATGCCAAATTCCAATTAACTC
>DHIM01000010.1:39741-39899 GCA_002403785.1 Clostridium sp. UBA4746 | reverse complement strand
TATATCTAGAGCACTTATATGTGGTTTCATAACGCCTTTGTTCTATATAATAATATTAGGTAATGGGGCGGGAATTGTATTTACTTTACTTTATAATTTAAGTTTGGATGAGGATTTAAATATAATAGGTAAAATTGTATCTATTGCAAGTATAATAT
>DHIM01000010.1:12496-39576 GCA_002403785.1 Clostridium sp. UBA4746 | reverse complement strand
CTTGCAAGTATAATACCATCAGTAATTGCAGAAATATTTTTATATATAATTTATGTTTTAAGAAATAGAAACTTAAAGATAAAATTTAAAGGAGATTATATCAGTAATTTATGGAAAATGCCTCTTCTGAACGTAAACATTTTAGCAGCTTATATAGAATCAGTTAATTTTTACTTTTATTACCATGAAAATAATATGCATTATCTAAAGAGTTATGGTGACTACAACAACAAAATTGATGATGTATGTATTAAGGATTATATAAGCATAAGTTATTCTATTTGTTTTATAGTTTTTACTATGTTTGTAGCATTAGAGCTATTATAGGGTGAGTCAGCGAATTAAAAAATTAAAATAAAAACAAAGCATATACTAATTTAATTAAAGTAAATGCTTTGTTTTTTATGTATTAGAAATTATTTATTTTATTTTGTTCATGGCAACTGTGATAGGTGGTATAACTTGTTTTTTTCTTGAAACAAGACCAGGAATATATACACCACTATTAGTTAGAGTAACATTAAAGACTTTTGAAATAATCTCTTTATGTTCCCCTGCAGCTATTAATACTGAACCTCCATTTAATATATCAGTTAGCATTAATAAAATCAATGCAAAACCATTTTCTTTGGCTGTTTTATTCATTAAATCTATCATGTCTTCTTTTAGAGAGTCAAAGCCTTCAATATACATTGTACCAACTTGTGATACTCCTACTTTAAAATTATTAAGTGTAAAAGTCTTAAAGTCTTGATAGAAAATTTCCTCAGCGGTTTTACCTTCTAAAGATGTACCGGCTTTAAACATTTCCTTAGCAAACTCTTCCACATTTAAATCAGCAATTTGAGCTAATCTTTTTAATGTAAGTTCATCGACTAGTGTAGAGGTAGGAGATTTTAATAGTAAAGTATCAGATATAATTGCTGCACATAAAAGACCAGCAACACTTTTAGAAGGTCTAATACCATTTTCAAAGAATATGGTAGCGACTATTGTTGAAGTGCTTCCTACAGGTTCATTTCTAAAATATATAGGTTGACCGGTTTGCACATCTGCAATTCTGTGATGGTCTATTATTTCTAATACATCAGAGTCTTCTAGGCCTAGTACAGATTGAGCCTTTTCATTATGATCAACTAGTATTACTTTCTTTCTGTTTTCTGATATTAAATGAAATCTTGATACACTTCCAATAACTTTATTATTTTGATCAAGAACTGGATAACTTCTATATCTTGTCTCAATCATAATATACTTTATGTCCTCAACAAAATCTTCTGAATTAAAACTTACAAGGTTTTTTCTGGTCATAACATAACGGATAGGGATGCTCTGCGTTATTAATCTAGAAGCTGTAAAAGTGTCAAAGGGGGTTAATATTATAGTGCATTTATTAGTTTTTGCAAGCTTAATAATTTCATCTGTTGGAGTATGGTTCCCTGTAATTATTAAAAGAGAAACCTTAGAAGTAATTAACAACTTTTGACTATCTTCTCTATCTCCACAAATAGAAATATCACCAGTCTCAATAACAGATTTTGTGCTCTCGGGATGCATTGCAGCTACAATAATCTTTCCGCCTATTTTAAAGGGTCCCTCTGGCTTGTACACGCATTTAGCTGATAGAGTATCTAGAATATTCTCGATAGGTGTATTACTTTTGGCAAGAATAGAATTATCCCAAATATCTAAATAGTTTGATGCAAGATTTGAAACTGAAACAACGCCAGCCAATCTATTGTTGTCATCAATTACAGGTAGAGTCTTAATATTATTCTTTTTCATAATGGACCATGCCATTTTTAAAGATATATCTGGCGATATAGGGGCCACAATGTCAATGTCTAAATCAGAAATTTGAGTTTTAACCGTAGTTATAAGTTCTGGTTGTTCTACATTAAAGTAATTAAGAATAAATTGTGTTTCTCGATTAATTTCACCAAGTCTTATTGGGTCAGCATGAATTTTTCCAGTTTTATTTTTAAACTCTGCATACGCAATAGCAGCGCAAATAGAATCAGTATCTGGATTTCTATGCCCAGTAATATAAATAATGTTTTTCAAGTATAGGCCTCCTTATATTCCTCTGGGGTAGACAACAATTATTAGTTATTATTATATTGGTCATTTCCACTAACAATCATTATAGTATTAGTTTATATTCAAACTCCCATATTGTAAAGAAAAAACCAATGTTATTTACATTATTGTGACTTAAATAAAATAATACACTATATTTTTTTCATATGTAAGTAAGCAAACACATATATTAATAGAGAATAAAAATATAGTAACTAAAAAGAATTTGTATCTTTTCAAAAAGGTTACTTATTCTTAGAAAAGTATAAGGGGGGAAAATGCACGTGATGAATGAACAAGTTTTAAATAATAATAAAAAGGATAAAAATAAGTCAGGAGGATTTGGGTATGATAGTAAGACCTCATCAAAGGGACTTACGAGTGCAGATGCCGAAAGTAGATTAAAAAAATATGGATTTAACAAACTGGAAAATAAAAAGAAAATAACCGCTCTTCAAATATTTATTTCACAATTCAACGACTTTATTACATGGATATTAATTGCAGCGACGGTGCTTTCAGGTATTATGGGAGAAAAGGCGGATGCAATAACTATATTTATTATAGTTATAATGAATGGAATATTAGGGTTTATACAAGAATATAGAACTGAGCGGTCACTCGAGGCACTTAGTAAACTGGCAGCACCAACTGCTAAAGTGTTTAGAGATGGAGGAATATTGGTAATAAATGCTATATATTTGGTGCCAGGAGATTTAGTAATTTTAGAAAGTGGAGATAGGGTTCCTGCAGATTGCATAATGACTGAAGATAATAATGTAATGCTCGATGAATCATTACTTACTGGAGAATCTGCCGGAGTAAATAAAAGTGCTGATTCTAAGGATAACACGATTTATATGGGAACTATACTTCTTACAGGTAAAGCTAGAGCAAAAGTTATTAACACAGGCATGAGTACTGAAATGGGAAAAATTGCAAATATGCTTCATAGTATTGAGAATGAGAAATCTCCATTAAAAGAAAGATTGGAACATCTTGGAAAAATATTAGTTATACTTTGTATAGTAATTTGCGTAGTTGTAACTTTCATGGGTATTTGGCGTGGACAAGATAAGTATGAAATGTTTTTATTAGGGGTTAGCCTTGCAGTAGCTGCAATACCAGAGGGCTTAACTGCTATTGTTACGGTAGCCTTAGCATTAGGAGTATCTAGAATGCTGAAAAGAAATGCATTAGTAAGAAAGTTACCGGCCGTTGAAACTTTAGGCTGTACTTCTGTAATATGTACAGATAAAACAGGTACATTAACTGAAAACAATATGACAGTAAAAGCATTCTATTTTGATGGTCAGGTTTATGATGTTGATAAAGATAAAATTCCATTGAATTTAGTAATGAAAAAAGCCTATACATATTGTAATGATTGTAATTACGATTTTAATGCTAAAGACTTGGGAAAATGCTTATTTGGTGATCCTACAGAAACCGCATTAATTAAAGGGCTTTTTAAGAATGCTAGGGAATTACAAGATTTTTTGAATAAATCTAGGCGTGTATATGAAATTCCATTTAACTCAACACGTAAAATTATGTCAGTGATTGTTAAAGAAAATGATAAGGAAACTTGCTATGTGAAGGGTGCACCAGAGCGAGTTATAGAAAATTGTAATTATATATTAGTAGATGGATTGGTTCAACCGATGCTTCCTAATTATAAAAGAAGATTAATAAGGGATGTAGAGTCTATGTCCTATAAGGCATTAAGGTGTATTGCTTGTGCCTATAAAGTGACTGGTATCGTGCATAATGATAGTTTGGAAAAAAATTTAATATTCATAGGTGTAGCAGGCATTATTGATCCTCCGAGAAAAGAAGTAAAGGATGCAGTAATAAAGTGCAAGATCGCAGGTATAAAACCTGTAATGATAACAGGCGACCACAAAAATACAGCTTATGCTATTGGGAAAGACTTAGATATATGTAAATATCCAGAGGAAGTTATAACTGGAGATGAACTAGATAAACTAAATGATAAGGAATTAGATAAGAAAATTGATGATTATAAAATATTTGCAAGGGTAAGTCCAAAACACAAACTAAGGATTGTAAAAGCTTTTAAACATAAGAAGCATATTGTGGCTATGACTGGAGATGGGGTAAATGATGCTCCAGCAATAAAGGAAGCGGATATTGGAATTGCTATGGGAATATCAGGAACAGATGTAACTAAAGAAGCGGCGTCTATGATTCTTTTAGATGATAATTTTGCAACTATTGTTTCAGCGGTTGAAGAAGGGCGTGTAATATATAATAATATAAGAAAATTTATAAGATATCTATTATCTTGCAATTTAGGGGAAGTACTTACCATGTTTTTGGCATCGCTGTTCTACTTAGAGAATCCACTTCTTCCAATACAGATATTATTTGTAAATTTAGTTACAGATGGACTTCCAGCAATTGCTTTAGGTGTTGACCCAGCTGATACTGATATTATGTTTGAAAAACCTAGAGGAAAGAATGAAAGTGTATTTTCGAGAGGACTTACAGAAAAAATAATAATCAGAGGGTGCTTGATTGGTGTTTGTACAATATTGTCATTTATTGGTGGCAAGTATTACGGTATGAATATTGAAGCATGTAGAACATTGGCCCTTGGAACTCTTGTTTTATCTCAACTCATACATGTTTTTGAATGTAGATCAGAAAAACACTCTTTATTTGAAATTAACCCCTTTACTAATTTGTATTTAATAGGGGCAGTAGGCATATCCGTAATTATGTTACTTAGCATAGTTTATATTCCATTTTTGCAAAATGTATTTCATACTGTACCACTTAATATTGGTCAATGGTTAATAATATTATTTTTCTCAGGGATTATATCCTTTATAAATAGTATTTACTTATATTTAATGCACAAGCATTAGGAATTAATGTAAATAATAAAAGCTATATGACTAAGTCATATAGCTTTTATTATTTAAAACGTTTATCAGCTCTTACTCTTTGCACCTTTGGAGCATCGCCCTTCATTGGTACCAAGTCTTTTTTAGTAGTCATATTTCTAATGTTTACAACTTGAATCTGTTCCCTGTGTTCTTTTCCTTTTTTGCCCTTCATTCCTTGAATTATAACGGAATGACCTTGAAGCACAGATATAAAGTTAACTTTTTTGAACCAACGTTTTTTCTTAAATACACATTTAGCAATGGATTTACTTCCGTCGGCCTTTACTAAAATGGTTACCATCAATTTGTAAAATATTCTTAGATAATTTTTTTCCTCTACTTTGACAGATAGAACTCTACCTTGTGTTTGAGTAAGTCTATCACCATATCTTTTTAAATAAGCTTGCGTATAGCTATTAGTTAATTTTTCCTTTAATCCCATCAGTATTACTCCTTCATAATAAAAATTATAAAAAATAAAAATTCAATAAACCTATTATATCTTATGTTGTAATTTAACTCAAGTATTAAAAGGTGTCTATTTACAATATTTATTATTAAAATGATACAAGAAAAAAATATAAAAATACATAAATTTAGAAAATATTATTATTTTTAATTGATAATATTTGTCCCCAATGTGTAATTTAAGAATATTAATATAATAAGGAATTGAAAGGGGGCGGAGTATGAATAGGGAATTAACTCCGAAGGATATTATATATGAATTTGATATTGAAAATATGGATAGAGTAGAATCGTTAGATTCTATGCCACAGTATTCTGATGTAATAGAAAATATTAAAACTGCCATGAGTATAAATGAAGAGGGTTTTAATGTTTATTTAATAGACGATTTTTCAAAAGAATCACTTAAAGATATTATGAGATATGTAAATAAAATATTTGAGGATAAGAGCAAACCAAAAGATATTTGTTATGTGTTATATGAGGATGAAAAATATCCTAAGCCGATATTTGTAAGCAACGGAGGCGGGAATAAGCTAAAAGAGGCACTTGAAGATAT
Organism: Clostridium sp. UBA4746; assembly: GCA_002403785.1. Lineage (GTDB taxonomy): Bacteria > Bacillota > Clostridia > Clostridiales > Clostridiaceae > Clostridium_AD. The sequence goes on along the minus strand of DHIM01000010.1, from coordinate 33,555 downwards.
GCAGGACGAATATTTAGAGTGCACATATCAATTTTATAATAATTCTATGAATATGGAAAAGGAAGAAATTCAGGAAAGTATCAAAAGGGAAAGAAATGAACTGATAGGTAATTTGATAGATACAGCAAAAGAGAAAGACTTTGATATAAAATCCAATAATAGTGGATTTACATTTATACCTTTAAGTAATGGGAAAGAAATGTCTGAAAATGAATATGATACATTAGATAAAGAAAGAAAAGAATCTATTTTATTTACAGCAAAAATGTTAAAGGATAAAGCTAAGCAAATATTAGAGCAGCTAAAAGAGGTTGAAGTTAAGGATTTGGAAAAGATAAAACAAATAATGGAAGAATACTATAAAAATGAAATGTATGATTTAAAAGAAGAATATAAAAATATGTTTACCGATGATGAAATTGTACAAAATTATTTTGATATAGTATGCAGTGATATAGAAAAAAAACTTATTAACAATTATTCTTTAAACTATGATGATGATGAGGAAAAAATAAATGATATTATTTACAAATATGTTGTAAATGTAATTGTAGATAATAGTAAGAATCAAATTCCACCAGTTATTTTTGAACAAGACCCTAATTTAGCAAACTTAATTGGTAATATAGAATATGAAAACCATAAAGGTGTTTATTCCACGGATATAGGATTTATAAAAGGTGGTAGTTTGTTAAAATCAAATGAAGGGTGTTTGGTAATTAGAATGAATAATTTACTGGCTAACCCTTTGGCGTACTACAATTTAAAAAAATCATTATTAACTGGAGTGGTTGATGTTGCATGTACTAGTAACCATTATGAGCTTATTGCCTTAAACAACACATTAAAACCGGAGCCTATACCACTTAAAGCAAAAATAATTCTTATTGGTGATTATGAGACATACGATGTCCTTTATAATTACGATGAAGACTTTAGAAAGCTTTTCACTATAAAAGCTGAGTGTAATCAAGTACAGAATATAGATAATGAATTAAAGAGTTCGTTGGTATTTGAGATAAATAAAATCTGTAGCGAAAATAATTATAAGTCTCTTACAAAAGGAGCTGTAAGAGAAGTTGCAAAGATTATGTCTAGGAGGGCTCAGAGCAGAAATAAAATATACTATGATAAATATGAAATAAATAAGTTGTTAATCTTAGCTAGTAATGAGGTTAATAAAGAAAATAAAGAAGAAATTAGTGAAGATGATATAATTAAAGTAGGTTATAAAAAAGACATTATGGAAAAGGAAATTCTAAACCATTATACTGAAAAGAAAACGCTTATTGATGTTACAGGTAGTAAGATCGGACAAGTGAATGGATTATCAGTAATTGATACAGGATATTTTAGTTTTGGTAAGCCAATAAAAATTACCTGCTGTTGTTACAGGGGAGCAGGTAATATAATAGATGTTCAGCAGGAGAGCAATATGAGTGGTAGTATCCATAGTAAATCTATTAATATACTAAAGGGCTATATAAGCAGTATTAATGGAGGATTCACTAGATTACCAGTTGATTTTCACGTAAGTTTCGAACAAATTTATGGTAAAATAGATGGTGATAGTGCATCAGTTGCGGAAATATTATGTATGCTTTCAGCTATCAGTAAAATGCCTATAAAGCAAAATATTGCCATGACAGGTTCAGTTAACCAATTTGGTGATGTTCAACCTATAGGAGGAGTAAATGATAAGATAGAAGGTTTCTTCGCAGCATGCAAAGCGATAGACACTATAAATGGCAAAGGAGTATTGATACCTTTATCTAATGCAGAAGATTTGGTTTTAAGTGAAGAAGTTGAGATGGAAATAAAGAATGGAAACTTTCATATATATACGATGACATCTATAGATGATGCAATTGGAGTACTAATGGGAGATTCTGATATGAATCTTGAATCATTAATGATAATTATTACTAAAGAATTAAAAAAATATAGCAGCAAAAAATAATTAATAAGAATAATAAAATTGTTTTCATAGTATGTTAACAAAATTATATATTGTGTAAAATGCGTTTGAACAAACCTTAGCAATTCTTAATTTATTATATTTATGGATGCGTAAGAAAACCAAATGTTTGAGCGAGAGCGAGTTTGTGGTTTTTAACATCTATAAATATAATAAATTTTAGAATTGCTTGGTGAAGTGAAAGCATTGGAGCAATATATAATTTTCGTTAACAAAGAATGAGAAAAAGCACAGATACTATTTTTATAGTATCTGTGCTTTTTTTTATACATTAAATCTAAAGTTAACTACATCGCCGTCTTGCATAATATATTCTTTTCCTTCAAGTCTATATTGTCCTTTTTCCTTAGCAGCTGCTTCACTTCCACATTCAACTAAATTATCATAAGAAACTATTTCAGCCCTTATAAAACCTCTTTCTATATCTGAATGAATTTTTCCGGCTGCTGCAGGGGCTTTGGTTCCAATGTGTATAGTCCATGCTCTTATTTCTTGAGGACCTGCAGTTAGGAAACTCATTAATCCAAGTAGCCTATAGCTTGAGTGAATAAGTTTATCAAGACCAGTTTCATTAAGTCCATATTCTTGTAAAAGCTCCATTTTTTCATCATCATCGAGAGAAGACAATTCTTCTTCAAGTCTTGCGCAAACTACGATTACTTCTGAATTTTCGTTCGCAGCAAATTTTTGAACTTTCTTAACCATATCATTTTCTGTATTACCAGACATTAGGTCATCTTCGCTAATGTTTGCAGCATATAATACTGGTTTCGAAGTTATCAGGAAAAGACTGTTCACAAAAATAGTTTCTTCTTCGTTAAACTCAAGTGTCCTTGCTGGAAGGTTTGCTTCAAGGTGATCCTTTATTTTTTCCATAAGTTCATATTCCATTTTAGCTGTTTTGTCTCCAGAGCGTACAAGTTTTTGGGATCTTTCCATTCGTCTTTCTAATACATCAAGGTCAGAGAAAATAAGTTCTAAGTTAATAGTATCTATATCCCTTAAAGGATCTACATTGCCATCTACATGTATAACATTTTCATCATCAAAACATCTTACTACATGAACAATAGAGGCAACTTCTCTAATGTGAGATAGAAACTTATTACCTAGACCTTCACCTTTGCTTGCTCCTTTTACGAGGCCAGCTATATCATAAAATTCAATTGCAGTATGTATTATCTTTTTACTATTATAAATAGTTTGTAGCACATCCAATCTTTTGTCAGGGACACTAACAACACCTACATTTGGTTCTATTGTACAAAACGGATAGTTAGCAGATTCTGCGCCTGCCTTTGTTATTGCATTAAATAATGTGCTTTTTCCTACGTTTGGTAAACCTACAATTCCTAGCTTCATATGTATGTACATTCCTTTCATGCGTTTTAGATTATTATTTCTTGTAAATTATACTCTACATCTTATTGCATATCAAGAAAGTAAATTAGAGAAATGATTTAAGATGTAAGAAATTTATTGTAAAGAATGTACTATTATTTAATATATTCCAATAAAACAATTAATAAATTTAATGATTTTTTAAATTTATTAATATTTTTTTAATAACGCAATAAAATAAGAAGGAATTTTCATTTTTCTATAGAATATTACTTAATAGTGGTTTAAAATGGTTTAAAGTGGTTTGAAGTGGAGTGAATTTATAAAGTGGGGGGATAAAATGTTTATCGGTGAATATCAACATGCCATTGATAGTAAAAACAGAATGATTATCCCCACAAAATTCAGAGATGGATTAGGCAGCGAGTTTATATTAACAAAAGGGCTTGATGGATGCTTGTACATATATACAAAGGCGGAATGGACGGTAATGGAAGAAAAACTTAAAAAACTCCCATTAACTAGTAAAGATGCCAGAGCATTTGTTCGCTTTTTTTTCTCGGGAGCCAATGAAATAACAATTGATAAGCAAGGAAGAGCTTTAATACCACAAAATTTATGCGAATATGCTTCAATACAAAAGGAAATAGTAAGTATAGGAGTATCTACTAGGATAGAAATATGGGATAAGGATAAATGGGATAAATATAATGAATCGGATATTAATTTTGATGAGATAGCAGAAAAAATGAGTGAATTAGGTATATAGAAGGAGAGAAAGTATGGAATTTAAGCATATATCGGTTTTATTAAATGAGTGTCTTGATGCACTAGATATTAAAGAAGATGGAATTTATGTTGATTGTACATTAGGAGGTGCAGGGCACTCTTTAGAAATATTAAAAAGACTATCGCCTAAAGGACGGTTAATTGGAATTGACCAAGACGAAGATGCATTAAAAGCTGCTAAGGAAAAAATCAAAGAATATAACAATGTTACTTATGTACATGATAATTTTTATAACATTGATGTTATACTAGACAATCTTAAAATAGAAAAAGTAGATGGGATTTTTATGGATTTAGGGGTATCGTCATATCAATTAGATAATGCAGAACGTGGCTTTAGTTATATGAGGGATGCGAATCTTGACATGAGAATGGATAGAAGTAAAGGCATTACAGCATATGACGTGGTGAATAACTACGAAGAGCAACAGATAGCAGATGTTTTAAGAAATTATGGTGAAGAAAAATTTTCGAAAAGAATTGCTAATTTCATAGTGGATAGAAGAAAAGAAAAATCAATTGATACTACTTTGGAACTAGTGAATGTTATAGATGCAGCAATTCCAGCAAAGTTTAAGAGAGATGGAGGTCACCCAGCTAAAAGAACTTTCCAGGGAATAAGAATTGAAGTTAATGGGGAATTGAAAATACTTGATAAAGCAATTGAAGATGGAGTGCATAGACTTAATAGTGGTGGGAGAATGGCGATAATTACATTCCAGTCACTTGAAGATAGAATTGTTAAAGTTAAATTTAAAAACTTAGAAGATCCATGCAAATGCCCAAAAGAGTTACCTATGTGTGTGTGTGGTAAAACACCAATTGTAAAACTTATAAGTAGAAAGCCTATAAGGGCAACAGAGGTCGAATTGGAAATGAATTCGAGAAGTAGAAGTGCAAAATTGAGAGTGGCTGAAAAAATTTAGTTCTAAATTATGGATGGGGTGAATAAAGTGATAGTAGAAAAAAACAAGTTTCAGATGGATGGAAATACAGTATTAGTTCCAGATGAACCATTTAAAAAAAGAAGATATGAAGATTTAGAAAAATCACGAGCACGGGTTGTGGACAGTAGAAAACTAAGGGATATGAAAAAAAAGAAAAGTGTTCTTACAAATATCGGTATAGGTTTTGTTATTGGCATGATTATAATTGCTAGGTATTGTATGATTTACAATTATCAAGAGGCAAATTCTAAAGCTAAAGCTGAAATAGACTTATTAAGTAAAGAAAATGACTCATATGCAGTAGATTTAATTAAGTTTAGGAATATAGGCTATATAGAGGAAACAGCGACTACGAAACTTCACATGGTTAAACCAAAGGTAAGCGATATACAATACTTAGATTTGAGTAAAAATAATTTAGAAATAAAAGAAGATTCTGGAGTGAAAATAAGTAATGATGTAGTGAATAAAATTAAAAATATCATATTTTAGGTAGTAGTTAATAGTTACTATCTAATGTTAGAAGGCCGGCAAGGGGGAACTAAATTGGCAAGGGGAGAGTATAGAGACAAAGTATTAGTTAAACGCAGAATGTTGGTTGTCTTTTTCATACTTTTTCTTTTGTTTATTCTATTGGTTAGTAGGCTGAGCTACGTAATGATTGCTAAAGCAAAAGATTATAAAGAAAAAGCAATTTTGCAGTGGACAAGTGACGTTCGTATTGCGCCAAAAAGGGGACGAATACTAGACAGAAATGGTAAAGAATTAGCTATAAGTGCAAATGTTTTTAGAGTAGATTTAGATCTTAACTCCTTACGAGAAACTATTAAAAAAAATAAGTTAACTATGAATGATATTGCACCACAGCTTGCTACAATACTTGGAATGAAATCTAGTGAAGTTTTACCTATTTTAACAAAGACTAATTCAAAGGGGAAAGCTATAGGCGCAGCCATTTTAAAGAGAAGAATAGATAAGGCTACATCTGATAAAATTATTGATTTCTCAAAAAAACATAATCTTCGTGGAATTGTTATTACTGGAGATACAAAAAGGTATTATCCTAATAATAATTTCTTAGCAAGCGTTCTAGGACATACAAATTCTGATGGAAATGGATTAACAGGGGTTGAACTGTATTATAATAAATATCTCTCGGGTGTCCCTGGAATAAAAATTTCAGAAACTGACAGAAAAAGTGAAGAACTTCCTTATACGATATCTGATTATACAAAGCCGATAGAAGGCAAAGATGTAGTGCTTACTATTGATGAGATGATTCAATATTTTTGTGAAAAAGCAGCCTCGCAAGCTATGATTGATAATAAGGCAGCTGCAGTTACCATAATTGCAATGAATCCTAAAAACGGAGAAATTCTGGGTATGGCTAATAAACCAGGCTATGACCCTAACGACCCTTGGGATCTTAGTAAAACATATGATGAAAATCAAAAGGTATGGAGAAACAGGGCGGTAAGTGATACTTTTGAGCCAGGGTCTATTTTTAAAGTGTTTACGTCTATAGGAGCTATGGAAGAAGGCGTAGTTAAGGAAGATGATAGATTTAACTGTACTGGAAGCACAGTAGTTTCAGGTAGGACAATTAAGTGTTGGAAAACCACAGGGCATGGAGCTGAAAATTTTGTAGATATATTAAAGAATTCTTGTAATGTTGGATTTATGGAACTTGGTAGAAGATTAGGACCGGAAAAACTAAATAAGTATATTTCCTTGTTTGGGTTCGGCAAAAAAACTGGTATTGATTTAAATGGAGAAGCACTCGGGATAATTAGAAAAACTAAGGATATGACTGCACTTGATGTAGCAGTAACTTCATTTGGGCAAAGTAATACTTTATCTTGCGTGCAATATTTAACAGCTTTTAATGCTGTTGCAAACGGAGGAAAACTTATTACTCCTCATGTCATGAAGGAGATAGTTGATTATAACGATTCAAACAGTAAAAATGTTTTACAAGCATATTCAAATTATAATGAAAGACGAGTAGTAGATGAAAAAACTACAAAACAACTTCGAGGTTACCTTGAACAGGTTGTAGAAAATGGTGGTGGTAAGAAGGCATATATTGCAGGATACCATATTGCCGGAAAGACAGGAACTGCTCAAAAGATTAGTACGACAGGGCCTGGTTATGCACCACAAAAGTATGTATCATCATTTGCAGGGATGGCACCTGCGGATAATCCACAGATATCTATACTAGTTAATATTGATGAACCAGATCCATCTAATTACTATGGTGGTCAGATTGCAACAGTAGTTGGAAAGCAAGTTTTTAATGATATTTTCAATTACTTATCATTAAAATCAGATGCTTCTAGTGAGGAAATTGGTAAAAGCTTATTAAAGGATGTTATTGTACCTGAGGTGCGCGGTCTTAAAAAAGCGGACGCAGAAAAATTGTTGAAAGAAAACAGTTTAAAGGGAAAATTAAATTCAGAGGGGGATACCATTACTGATATGACTCCGAAACCTGGATACACAGTTAAAGAAGGAACTGAAATAATATTACACACAGATACATTAAAAGAAGATAGTAATATGGTTATGGTTCCAAACATTAAAGGGAGTAGTTCTGAAGCTGCTAGTAAACTTCTAAGTGGTATTGGTCTAAGAGTCCAGTTTAGCGGAAGCGGAATAGTCTCAGATCAAAGTATAGAAGGCAAAGAAGTGAAAAAAGGAACTATAGTTACAGCACATCTAGATATTATGGCTGACTAGCTAAATTATCTCCTTGGAGCTATTCATCATCTCCTGCGGAGCTATTCATCATCTTCGATGCTGCAACATTAATGACTTCATAAGGAGAGTTATATTCCATTTGAATATTTTATTTTCTTATGGTTGTAACACATACTTTTAAAAATAGGTGATTTTCCTTCTGAAATGTCATTAAATATAGTGTATAATTATAAATTAGGCACGTGATAATATAAACCGACAGGACTCAGTATTTCTGAGCTGTCGGATTTATCATGTAAAAGGGTATTAGTAAGAGCATTTTATAAAATTAACGTTTCTTGTATACTATTTTTAAAAGAGGTTAGTAATTAAAAGAAAATTATTTTTTGTAAAATGTACTTATGTGATCATTTAAGGGAGTGATAATATGAAGTTGAAAAAAATCATGGAGAATATTAAGTTTAGTTTAATTGAAGGTGATATTGATATAGATGTAGAAAATATTCAATATGATTCAAGAAAAATTAAAAAGGGTGATGTATTTTTCTGCATAGAAGGATATAATCTTGATGGTCATAAATACGTACAAAGTGCAATTGACAATGGAGCTGTTGCTGTTGTATGTCAGAAAAACATACAAAAACATTTAAACGTTTCGGTGCTTAAGGTAGAAGATAGCAGAAAGGCATTGGCTATAAGTGCTTCTAATTACTATGAAAATCCAAGTCGTAGCATGAAAATGATAGGGGTTACAGGTACTAATGGTAAAACAACCTCAGTTTTTATGATTAAAGCTATTTTGGAAGAGAAAGGATACAAAGTTGGTCTTATAGGAACTATAGCAAATTATATAGGTGAAAAAAAAATTCATACAGAAAGAACTACACCAGAATCACTAGAATTACATGAACTTTTTAAAGAAATGGTAGATTCTAAGGTGGATTATTGTGTTATGGAGGTCTCTTCTCACTCGCTAAGTTTGGATAGAGTTTATGGAATAGAATTTTGCGAAAGTATTTTTACGAACTTAACTCAGGACCACTTAGATTTTCATAAAACCTTCGAAAATTATTTTAATGCAAAATTAAAACTATTTAAGTATAGTAAAAGTTCTGTAATTAATATAGATGATACATACGGTGCAAAAGCCTATAATATAATTACAAATAGTAAAGTAAGTTATGGATTGAACAACAATGCAGATATCATGGCTACTAATATAAAAATGCATTCCAGGGGTAGTGAATTTACTATGAAGTGTAAAGACGACTATTCTGAAATTAAATTAAATATACCTGGGAATTATAATGTATATAATGCGCTTGGGTCTATAGCAGTTTGCTTAAACCAAGGAGTAGATATAACGGTAATTAAACAAGCTTTACAAAAGGTGCAAGTACTTGGACGCTGTGAACTTGTTGAGAATAACCATAACTTGGGATTTGAAATAATTTTAGACTATGCACACACACCTGATGGGTTAGAAAACATATTAAAAACTGTCAGGGAATTTACAAAGGGTAAACTTATATGCGTTTTTGGGTGTGGTGGAGATAGAGACAAAACAAAAAGAGCTTTAATGGGCAAAATTGGAACCGATTTAAGTGATATTTCATTAATTACATCCGACAATCCAAGAACAGAGGATCCAATGCTAATAATAAATGACGTAGTAAAAGGAATTGAAACCAATAATTTTGAAATTATAGAGAATAGACGTGCGGCTATAAAGAGATCAATTGAGATTGCAAGTATTGGTGATGTAATTGTTATTGCAGGGAAAGGTCACGAGGATTATCAGGTGCTTAAAGATAAAATTATACATTTTGATGAGAGAGAAGTTATTTCAGAGATAATAAAGGAGCAATTTTAAATGGAATATATAAGTCTTGACGAGATAATAGGGGCAACTGGTGGAAAATTAGTAATTAAAGGTGAACAAACTTTGCATAACAATGTCTGCATAGATACAAGAGTTATAAAAGACCAGGATATTTTTATAGCAATTAAAGGGGAGAATTTTAATGCTAATGACTTCACAGCCGAGGCAAGTAATAAAGGAGCTTCAATTTGCATTATTGATGAAATAAAATTTGATAAAACTCAGATTAATAAGAAGACATCTGTAATTAAGGTAGTAGATACTAAAAAGGCTCTACTAAATCTTGCTAAATTTTATATGAACAAACTTGGTTTAAAAGTAGTGGGTATTACTGGCTCAACTGGCAAAACATCAACAAAGGATCTAGTTGCTGCGGTGCTTAGTGAAAAATTTAAAGTTTTTAAAACGTTAGGTAATTTTAATAATGAAATAGGGATGCCTATGATGATATTTAAGTTAGATAAAAGTTACGATGTTGCTGTACTCGAGATGGGTATGAGTGATTTTGGAGAAATTCATAACTTGTGTGAGACTTCAAAACCCGATGTTGCTATTATTACTAATATTGGAATGTCCCACCTTGAAAATCTTAAAACTAGAGAAAATATTTTAAAGGCAAAAATGGAGATAACAGATTATTTTAATAAAGACAGCGTTTTAATTGTGAATTCAGACAATGATTTATTAAAAGATATAATCACTTCAAACTATAAACTTATAAAAACAGGAATTGATTCAGAAGCTGATTTAAAAGCATGTAATTTAAAAGTTGATGAAAAGAAAATAACTTTTAGTATTTTGGATAAAGAAAATTTAATAAAAAACATTATTGAGGTAAATATACCAGGACGTCATAATATATTAAATTCAATGCTTGCTGTAGCTTGCGCAAGGGTAATGGGTATGGAATATAATGAGATTGCTCGGGGCTTTATTAGATTAGAAGCTACGTCTATGCGTTTAGATATAACAAAAGGTCAAAAGTTTACAGTAATTAACGATTGTTATAACGCTAGTCCAGATTCAATGATAGCCGCAATTGATGTACTTTGTGATATTAGTGGGAACTCTAAAATTGCAATTCTTGGTACTATGAAGGAATTAGGGGATAGTGCATATAATGCACATAAACAAGTTGGGGAATATGCAAAACGTAAAAATATTGATTTATTAATTGCTCTAGGTGAATTTAATCAGGCATATAAAGAAGGATTTAACGATATAAATAAATATAGAAGTTTTCAAACATATAAGGAGGTAATTTCTTATCTAGATGGAATGATTGGATGTAATGATGTTGTTTTAGTTAAAGCTTCAAGATATATGAAGCTTGAGCGTATAGTTAATCAATTAGAAAATATTAATGCTAAAGAGGTGATAAAAAAATGAGCTTAATTATTTATTCGGTTTTAATTGCATTTTTTTTATCAATTATACAAGGACCTATACTAATTCCTTTGTTACATAAGCTTAAGTTTGGTCAAAATATAAGAGCAGAAGGGCCTAAAAGTCATCTCAAAAAAGCAGGAACACCTACTATGGGTGGTATAATATTCATGATTTCAACGATAATTACTATGCTAATTATTGTAAGGCATACTAGTGATGAGGCTATGATAGCAGTATATTGTTTTATTGCTTTTGGATTAATAGGACTTATCGATGATTTATTAAAAATAACACGTAAGCAAAATGAAGGACTTACATCTAAGCAAAAGATGTTGCTTTTAGTTGTAGTATCAGGATTAATTGGTTTTTACTCTTCGCTTAAAATAGGAACAGACATAATAATACCATTTTCAAACAAAAGCATATATTTAGGTGTTTGGTATTTACCTTTTATAATTATATATTTTGTAGCAACCACAAATTCAGTTAATTTAACAGATGGATTAGATGGGTTGGCTACTTCAATTACAATTGTAGTTATGACATTCTTTGCTCTTGTTAGTAATATGATGTTTCATTCTACTCTTGCGATATTCTGCGCTGCACTTGCAGGTGCATTATTAGGATTTTTAAAATTCAATTCTTTTAAAGCACAAATTTTTATGGGAGATATGGGAGCGCTTGCACTTGGTGGAGCTGTAGCTGCAGTTGGTATGATACTAAAATCACCACTATTAGTTATTATTGTAGGTGGCGTATATGTTCTAGAGACGCTCTCTGTTATTATTCAAGTTTCAGTATTTAAGGCTACAGGCAAGAGAGTATTTAAGATGTCTCCAATTCATCATCATTTTGAATTAAGTGGATGGCATGAAACAAAAGTTGTTGCGGTGTTCTCAATTGTAACAGTAATTTTTTGTTTAATTGGATTTTTATCATTTCCATATTAATCATGTAAGGAGGATATAATATGAAAAGATACAAGGTTAAAATGGGACAATTAGATTTTGTATTATTTGCAACTATTATGCTTCTTGTAGCTATTGGAGTAGTAATGGTTTATAGCGCTAGCTCATATTATGCTGCTTTCAAATATAATGATCCAGAATTTTTTTTGAAAAAGCAATTTTTGTGGGCATGTATAGGTTGCGTTTTTATGTTTACAGCCGTTAAAATTGATTATCACATCATAAAAAAATATACTGGAGTTATTATGTTAGTTACAGTTATATTATTATTGGCTGTGTTTGCTTTTCCATCTATTAACGGCGCTAAGAGATGGATTCAATTGGGATTTGCATCTTTTCAACCATCTGAAATTGCAAAATATACTGTAGTTTTCTTTATGGCTAAGAGTTTAGACAGAAAGGGAGAAAAAGTAAAAGAATTTTTAAAAGGAGTATGTCCGTACTTATTAGTTTCAGGGTTTTATGCAGGCTTAATTTTGGTTGGTAAAAATTTAAGTATTGCAGCTGTTATAATGATTGTTACTATGATCATTTTATTTGCAGTAGGAGCGAGATTTATGCACATTTTTGGTATAGGTTCAGCGCTTGTTGCAGCAGTTGGTGCGTTAACAATTCTTGAGCCATATAGAATGGCAAGACTCATGAATTTTACAAATCCTTTTGCGGATAGTCAAGGTGATGGGTATCAACTAGTTCAGTCATTGCTTGCACTTGGGTCAGGAGGAATTACTGGAGCAGGTATTGGCCAATCAAGACAAAAATGCCTTTATATTCCGGAACCTCACACAGATTTTATTTTTGCAATAATTGGTGAAGAATTGGGCTTAATCGGATGCGCTTTTATAATGTTGCTATTTGTAATTTTTGTATGGAGAGGTATTAAAACAGCAGTTACTGCTAAAGATATGTATGGTACCATTTTAGCTATTGGAATTACATCTGTTGTAGCTATTCAGGCAGTCATAAACATTGCAGTAGTTACTGGATCAATGCCAGTAACAGGTGTACCATTGCCATTTATAAGTTATGGTGGGTCAGCTCTGGTGTTCAATATGTTTGCAATGGGAGTACTTTTAAATGTGTCAAGGCAAACTATAAATAAAGATTGAAATAAAAGGCATGCATACGTGCATGGCCTTTTTTATGCTTATATTTGCATTTAATATCTATATATAGTACACTTTTATAAAAAATACTAAAAAATACACTAAAATTGAGATGAAAATAATTAAATTAAGTGTTATTATATATAAGAAGCTAGTTTCAAACTAAATTTGCATAAATTATGTTTGGGTTCGCTTTACAACAGAATACATAACGTGTAAAATATTGTATTTAAACATGCGAAATTGTAAATAATATGTTTTAATGAATGCGAGGAGTGAATGAAGAACAAAAGCGATAAACTTAATAAAGGGAAGTACATCATAGAAAATAAAGAAAAGTTATTAAATAAAAGAAAAAACAAAAAAAAATTAAGGTATTTAATGTTACTAGTCATAATTATGATATCTACATTGATTACATTATGCATTAAATTGCCTTATTTTAATATTACAAGCATTGAAATCATAGGAAATATGAATGCTTCTAAAGTTGAAATTTATAATACGGCTAAAACTCACTTAGGAAGTAATATTCTTTATGATAATTTTATTGATAGCAAGAAACAAATAATGAAAAATCCTTATATATTAGATGTAAAAGTTAAGAAAAATCTGCCTAATAAAATTACAATACAAGTACAGGAAAAAGTAGCTGTATTTTATGGAGAAGAAAACAATAATTATTATATTCTAGATAACAATGGAATAATTCTTGAAAAAAGATCTAATATTAAAGACATGAAATTAGTGAAATTAATTGGATTTAATTATGATAAATGTGAAGTAGGCAAATTAATTGGATCAAAGAATGATCGAAAAATTATCGTTATAAAAGAAATAACAAATATTATTAATGAATATAGGAAAGCTAACAGCAATAGTAATATAACAATGGTAGATGTAAGTAATGTGCTAGATGTCAAGGTTTTCACAGGGGAGATGTGTATTAAGTTTGGAACAACCGAAGATTTAAAAAACAAATTTAATAAGGCAATAAATATTATTACTCAACTCAAATATCAGGGTGCAAAGGGGTATGTAGATGTTAGTTCTACAGGGAATCCAGTTGTATTTATAGAAAAATAGTAGTTGGAATTTTATCGATAACAATATCCCCGGATAGCAGCAAGGAGGAAATCTATGAAGAAGTTTAAATCCCAAGTATCCATTGGTATAATATGCGTATTACTAGGGTTTATGTTATCTTACCAATTTAAAATGATAAATAAACAAAGCTCAGCAGTAGAGCCGAATACGAATACACCTGAAATCATAACTGAAAATGAGCAACTAAAAACAAGTAAAAAAGAAATGCAGAAAAAGATTGATGAGCTAGATGCTAAAACAAAGGAATATGAAAGTACTTCGGTTGGAAAAGATGCACAAAGTGGATTAGTATACAAAGAATTGGAAGAGACAAGAATTCTTACTGGAGGAACAGAAGTAGAAGGTGAGGGTATGACAATATATATAACACCTAAGAGTAATATTTTTGGTAGTAGTTCTGAAGAGCAACTTATAAATGATACGGATTTAGTACATATAGTAAACGAATTGAATGCGGCAGACGCTGAAGCAATTTCTATCAATGATATTAGGCTAACTTCCCGTAGTGGTATAAGAAACGCTGGAAATGCAATTATTATAAATGATGAAAGAGTTTCATATAACAAAAGAATTACCATTAAAGCAATTGGGAAAAGTGATATATTGGAAAGCGCTATTAATTTTCCAGGAGCAATCGCACAAAATCTCACTCAGACTTGCGATATAACTATGGAAAAATCGAACAAAGTTATAATTCCTAAATATAACAAAACGTATAAATTTGAGTTTGCTAAACCAATAGAAAAGAAATAGAGGTGATTAAATGGTTGCTTTTGTAGGATTGCTAATAGGAGTTATACTAGGAATTGTATGGAATGTTAATATTCCAGTTAAATTTTCTCCATATATTTCTGTTGCAATTTTTGCGTGTCTAGATTCTGTTTTTGGTGCATTAAGAGGTTCAATATCTCATAATTTCCGCGCAGATATTTTTATATCAGGTTTTTTTGGAAATGCGGCTTTGGCTGTAGCAATGGTTTATTTAGGCGATAAATTAGGAATCCCAATTTATTTAGCTGCTGTTATTGTTTTTGGCGGAAGAATATTTAACAATTTTGCAATTATTAGACGACTATTAATAGATAAAACCAAATCTCATTAATGAGGTGATTAAATGAAAAATAATGAAGCCACCATATTTGTTTTTATAGCTTCGATAATCATAGGACTTCTTATATCTATGAATATTGGATTTCAAGGGAAAAATAATTTTTTAGATGTAAAACAGTATGATGAAGCCTATAATGAGAGAATTAAATTATATTCTGAATTAAACAGCTTAAAAGAGCAATATTATACTACTAATGCAAAATTAGCTAAATATAATAGTGGGGATGAAGAAAAGATACAAGTGGCAAAAGAAATTAAAAAAGAGATTAGTGGAAATAATCTACTATTAGGGAAAAGTGATGTCGATGGACCTGGTGTTAAAATAACATTAGAAGATGGCACAGACAATTTTGATGATTATCCTACTATGGATAAGTTAATTCATGACAATGATATTGTTCAAGTAATAAATGATCTACGAAATGCAGGAGCAGAAGCAATTTCTGTAAATGGTCAAAGGGTTGTTTATAACAATTATGGATTATGTGCTGGGTCTAATATTGATTTAAATGGTGTTAAGATAGTAACCCCATTTTACATAACTGCCATAGGGAATGAAGATGTATTGTATAATTATTTAACACATGAACAAACATATATAACGCAACTAAAGAGCAGAGATGTTCACGTTAAGGTTGTTAAAGAAAATAAATTGAAAATATTGGCATATAATGGTGAGTTTATTTATAAGTACCTTACTTTAACTGATAAATAGGTTAACTTAATTAAAAATATATAAAAGTTTTAAAAAATTGAAGGAATTTTATGCTTAATGAAGAATTAAAACATAAATGAGATATATCAATTAATAATTAATTTATACTAAAGAGTACATCAAGGAGGAACGGATAGTTGGCGATCGGTGAAGTTTATAATAATATAAAAAGTAAAATTCCAGAAAACGTAACACTAATATGCGTTTCTAAGACTAGACAAATACATGAAATAAAGGAAGCATATGCATCTGGAGCAAGAGATTTTGGAGAGAACAAGGTGCAAGAATTAATGGAAAAATACGAAAATTTAAGTGGAGACATAAGATGGCACTTTATAGGACATTTACAGACCAATAAGGTGAAATATATAGTTGGTAAAGTTCATCTTATTCATTCATTAGATAGTATCCATTTATTGAAAGAAATTGAAAAGCGTTATGTTGCTAAAGGTGAAATCGCAAGTGTATTAATTCAAATTAATATAGGTAAAGAAGTTGCAAAGACTGGTATAGCTGTTGAAGAAATAAGTTCGCTAATAGAAGCTTGCGAAGAATGTAATAATGTAAAAATTAAAGGGCTAATGGCTACAATCCCAATCGGTAATGAAGAAAGTTGTAGAAAATACTTTACCAAGATGAAATCTATATTTGATAATCTAAAAACTTTTGAATATAAAAATGTTTCTATGGAATTTTTATCATTAGGTATGAGCAAAGATTTTGAAGTTGCTTTAGAAACCGGAGCTAATATGATAAGACTTGGTGAGAGAATATTTGGCATTCGGGATTATAAAAAATAGGAGGTAATAAAATGGCAAGTAAAGTAATTAATAAGGTAATGGGTTTTTTAGGTATGGCAGAGGAAAGTGAGGATGAAATTAAAGAAATGGAGAATGAAGATGAAAACATGGATATAGAATCATTAATGAGTGCAAATAAAAAACAAAGTAAAGTAGTAAATATACATACATCAGCATCCACAAAAGTGGTAATTATAAAGCCAGACGATTTTGATGAGGCAACTACAATTAGCGATAACTTAAAATCTAGAAAAATAGTAGTAGTTAACACTACAGGACTTGATCCTAGAACTGGGCAAAGATTATTAGATTTTGTTGGAGGAGTATGTTACGCATTAAGCGGTGACCTTCAGCAAATAGAAAAAGGGGTATATATAATATCTCCATCTAATATAGAAGTTAATAATGAATTGAAAAATGAACTTAGTTCAAAAGGAATTTTTAACTGGAACAAATAAAATCTTTGTGTTTTATAAGAATAAAATTATTAGTAGGTAACAATTATTAATTGTTATCTAGATTACTTGAATTTGGGAGGGTATAAAAATTGATTAGTTTAATTAACATGATTTTTAATGTGCTTGAGTATGCAATAATTATTGAAGTGATTTTATCTTGGGTTTATGCTAACCGTACAAATCAATATATAGAATTACTACATAAGGTTACTAATCCACTTCTTCAACCTGGTAGAAAGATCCAAGATAGATATTTTAATAATACAATGGTAGATTTTTCACCAATAATCGCACTTCTTATTATAATGATATTAAGAAAAATTGTGTTTATTATATTGTAAATACTTAATTAAGGTAGGAATCAAATGAATAAAAATTATTTTTTAAATAGTGTAAATATGGAAGATAAGAATTTGATTTCTAACATATTTAATAAAATGCAAATAGCGGAAAAAACTGATAAAATCATATTTACTAATGATTTTTTACCTCCCGCTATATGGAATCAAATATCAGCTATATGCGAAAATTATGAAGTTAAATTATTTACAAACGGTGTTTTCAAAGATGCGGATAGAAGAATGTTATCTTTTTCTTCCTATAGTGAGCCCATAATATATCCTATTGTTTTGTTAAAAATTAGTAATAAATCTAAATTTAGCAAGGCAGATCATAAGGATTACTTAGGAGCTATAATGTCTCTTGGAATTAAAAGAGAGAAATTAGGAGATTTAATAATACAAGGTGCAACATGTTATGCACCGGTTTGTAGTGATATTAGCAATTACATAATTAATAATTTAAATAAAATAAAGAATTGTCCATGCGAAATAAGTGTATATGATTATGTATTAAATGATCTTCCAGAACGAAAATTTTTAGAAAAAATTATTATATCTACATCATTTAGACTTGATAGTATGGTTTCAGCTGTTTGTAATGTTTCAAGAAGCAATTCTGTTGAGCTAATATCAACAGGCAAAATATTAGTAAATTATTTTCAATGTGAAAAAAAAGATAAAGTCATTAAAAATAATGATACATTAACAATTAGGGGATATGGGAAATTTATGGTTGCAGATATTTTAGGAAGCACTCAAAAGGGCCGACTAAAAGTAATAATAAAGCAATACATTTAGGTAAAAGGGTGGGAACAAAATGAGAATAACATCTATGGATATTAATAATAAAGAATTTAAAAAAGGTTTAAGAGGTTATAATTCTGAAGAGGTTGATGAGTTTTTAGATAAGGTAGCTGAAGAATATGAAATCATATACAAAGAAAATTCAACGTTAAAAGAAAAAACAAGCTTTTTGGAAGAAAAATTAGAACATCATGTTAAAATTGAATCTACAATTCAAAGCACATTAGTACTTGCTCAAAATGCAGCAGAACAAGCGAAATGTAGTGCTCAAAAGGAATCAGAACTTATTATTAAAAATGCAAATGATTCTTCTCAGAAATTATTAGATAAGTCTCACAATGATGTACTTAAAGTAAATGATGAATATGATAAAACTAAGCAGGAATTTGCAAAATTCAGAACAAAATTCAGAAATTTTATGAATTGTCAGATTGAAATGTTTGATGGACTAGAAAATGATTATCTTAAGAATAACAATGTTGGCAATGAAATTATTGAAAACACAGTAGATGCTGAAACAGCTATTAATTTAGAACAATCTGATTTAACACTCAAAAACATTGATGAAAAAGAATTTCAGAACAATGAGTTAGAAGAAATAAAAAGTTTTTTTGCAAAAGGGTAGAAACATAGAAATCTCACTCATTGGGTGAGATTTTTTATGCTACAAACATAAAAAAAATAAAATTAACATTTATTAACCACTTTATAGAGTAACAAGGAGGAATAAGGAAATGAATATAGGGATTATTGGAGCAATGGAAGAGGAAGTAGAATTTCTAATTAAAAATATGGCTTTTGAAAGAAAAGAAATTAAGGCTAAAATGGAATTTAGTCTTGGAGTTATACATAATAAAAATGTAGTTGTGGTTACTAGTGGTATTGGTAAAGTTAATGCAGCAGTTTGTGCTCAAATATTAATTGACGATTTTAATGTGGATTATATTATAAATGTAGGTATTGCAGGTGGAACTAAAGAAAATGTTTATCCAGGAGATATTGTAATAGGTGATAATTTAGTGCAACATGATATAGATACTTCTGTATTTGGTGATAGATTAGGTCAGATTCCAAGATTAGAAACATTTGAATTTAAATGTGATAAAAAACTAATTGAATATGCAAAAGAAGCATGTAAGGATATAAAGGGACATAATTATTTTACAGGTAGAATTGTGTCGGGTGACCAATTTATTGCCAATATAGATAAAATAAAATGCCTTAATGATGAGTTCGAGTGTTTAGCTTGCGAAATGGAAGGAGCAAGTATTGCTCAAGTATGTTATTTGAACGAAATACCATTTATTGTTATTAGGTCAATATCTGACAATGCAAATAATGGGGCTGAAATGGAGTATGAAAAATTTAAGGATATAGCTGTGGAAAATTCTACAAATATATTAAATAATATGTTGAAACTAATATAATGGCAGATATGCATAACTATAAAACTACTTAGTTAAAAGTTAAACAAAATATTTAAAATATATTTTTAAATATTATTAAATAAGTGTAATAATATTCTTTCCATGAGAAAACATAATCATATAGAAGTCTTATTTGTTTAATATCACTACTATATTAAAAATGGAGGAGTTGTTCTCATGGAAAAGAAAAAATTACAATATTATAAAGAAAAATTGATAAATGAACAGATATGAGTCCGTAATCTTATTAATCAAATGAAACAAAATGGAGTTATAGATTCTAACAGTGAAATGGCAAGCGAATTATCTTTTTATGATAATCATCCATCTGATATTGCTACTGAATTATTTGATAAGGAAAAGGGAATTGCATTAAAAGGTAATGAGAAGTTAATTTTAAATAAAATTGAAGATGCTTTGAAGAGCGTTGAAAATCATAATTATGGAAAATGTAAGAGTTGTGGTAAAAGTATTAACGAGGAAAGATTAGAATTCATACCTTATGCAGAAAACTGTATACAATGTCAAAAATCTATAGATAATAGTATGCCAGCAGAGCAAAACAACAGATCAGCTTCAGAAGATGTACTTGGTACATTCTTTAAGTATAGTAATGATAGCAATGCTGGTATTGATGAAGAAGATACTTATCAGGTCGTAGAACGGTTTAATAAATTAGATGACATAGTTGAATTTTATGATGATGACGATAATGGCGGTTACGTAGAACCTATAGAGAAAATAAGCAATCAGCAATATAAAAATCAGTTGCCAGATTAATCATGTAACACCGCAGGTTAGGAACAGCTTCGAAGGTGATGATTTAATTAAGTTAGTTAAGAAAGGTATATATTGCATAAGGTTTTAAATTCAAAAATAAACTGAGCAATATATACTTTTTTCATTAGTAATATAAAAAGCTAGCATATTGACTTGTTAGTTTTTTAATGTGTTTCAAACAGGGGGAAAGGTATGGAAGTTTTAATTGTATTCTTGGGCCTTATACTGGACAGATTAACTAAAGTTTGGGCGCTGAATTCTTTGAAGGAAACAAATGGGGTTGTATTAATTAAAGACATTTTTAAATTAGAATATTTAGAGAATAGAGGAGCAGCTTTTGGAATATTACAAAACAAACTAATATTGCTAGCTTTAGTTACATTGCTTGTTATTGCGGGTATGATATATTATATA